>CAYFJO010000286.1:5849-13673 GCA_964343305.1 uncultured Pirellulaceae bacterium
CGGAAAAGATATCGCAGCAGCAGTTGGAGCAGGCGGCGCTGTTGCAAGAACAGATTACGAGCATGACCAACGCCTCGATTCAACTCCAGCAAACACTTGCCAGTTTGTCGGGCCAGGCGGAAAACATGCAGACCCAAGTCCTGCAATCGGTCGCCGGTTCGACGGAAACGCTGCAAACACATTTTGGCCATCTGACGCAGGGGCTGTCGAGTTTGAACGAAGTGCTGGGACAACTTGGGGGCCAACAGGTCGTTGTCCAGCAAGTCGAACCGGAGCGGCGCGGTTGGTTTGGCCGCCGCAAGCGAAACGGAAAGGGTTGACCCATGGCTCGCAGGAAACCTGACGAAGGCGACGATGTCTCCTTGTTCCCGTTTCTCAGCATTCTCGCCTGTGTGATCGGTACACTGACGCTGATGATCTCTGCCCTGGCCCTCGGCCAAATGGACACCGACGCCTTCGTCAGCGCCGAACAATACGAAAAGGCTCGGCGCGAATTGGAAGAGACGGAAAAGGACGTCGCGGAATTGTCCGTCAGATTGAAGAAGGCCCAGGCATCTACGTCAACCGACTATGATGCAAAGCGACGTGAGCTGGCGGAGCTTCGCGAGAAGCTTGAGCAACTGCAACAAAAATATGCCGACGCGTTGGCGGAAGCCGGCAAACCGCAACCCGCCGTGCAAATTCCGACTTACAACGCCTCGATTCAGCAGCAGATTGATCGATTGAAACAGCAACTGGTGCAACTCAAGGTGCGTGTGGCCCAGTTGGAACAGGAAGTCGCGCTGAGAAAGGATCCACCCAGTGAGTCCGACATTACCATTTTGCCGAGCGGCAGTGGTGTGGGCTTTGATCCGGTGTTCGTCGAGTGCGCCAATGGATCGGTCGTGCTGCACAATACTCCCACGCCCAAACGCATCGTTTTGACGGAATTGGCCCAGGACGCAACGTTCACTCGGTTGTTGACGGACGTGGCGCGATCCAGGAAAAAGTCGATGATTTTTCTCGTTCGACACGATGGCGTTTCGTCGTGGCGGACGGCCCGCGCGATGGCCAGCAGCCGCGACGCTCGCAACGGGAAGCTCCCGGTCATCGGTCAGGGTCGAATTGACCTGAGGTATTTTCATAAGAAGACGTGATGGACAGGATTCATTGTGTGCCACTGGCTCTGCCAGTGATGCCCCACGGGCACTGGCAGAGCCAGTGGCACACAAGGGATGCTCGACATTACGGAAACATTCGATGAGCAAACGCAAGCGAGAAGACGAAGATGGCAGCCTCGATTCGCTGCTGGACACGATGACCAATGTCGTGGGCATTTTGGTGATCGTGCTGGTCGTCACGCAACTTGGCGTCGGCGACGCCGTAGATCGGATCTCCGAGAGCGAGTCGGTGGATCCTCAGAAGTTGGCCGAAGTCGAGCAAGAATTGGCGGCCGCAGCCCGTAGTCAGAAGCGAATGCAAGACCAACTGGATGATCTCAAGCCCGTCGATACGAGCGAGTTTGAAGAGCGCCTGGCGAAGGTGAACAAGGACGTCAAGCTGGAACAAACCAAGGTGGATTATTTAGAGAAACAGCAGGCTAGCGCTGCCAAAGTCACCGAGAGTCTTCAAAAACAGGCGGATCAAGTCCAGAAAAAAATCGACGCCAGCGAGAACGAGCGAAAACGGTTGCAAAAGGAAGTCACCGAGACGTTGGATCACATCGCCCGGATGGAAGCGATCCTCGCCAAGCAACCCGAAGTTGCACTCGCGCCCGACTCAACCATCACACTGCCGAACCCGCGCCCCGCGCCGCCGGGTGCTTCGTCGATCACTTTCCTTTGTGCCTACAACCGGGTTTACGAATTGACCGTCGGTGAACTGCAGAAGATTGCCCAAGAGCATGCCGCGAAGGTTGTGCGTGCGAAAGGTCTCGACGAAGACAAAGCGAAAGGCATCCCAAAAGAACCGCTGATCGACGCCTTCAAACGCGGTACGATTGGAAACGATCACTTCGCGATTGAATTGAAGGTGGTCGGACGAACGCCGCGGATCGCCTTGCACCCGCGCCGAGATGGCGGATTTGAATTGAAGTCGATCCAGCAACCGCTGTCGGCTTTTTCACGCCGCATGGTTTTGGCGGACAAGAGCAAATACTATGGCCGGTTTTTGGTCAAGTCTGACAGTTTCGAGGCCTACGTGGCGTCTCGCCGTGTTGCCACACAAAACAAGTTTCTGGCGGGCTGGGAACCGATCAATGCGGATTATGTTTATGAAACATCGCTTGGAGGTCCCATTCGTGTCGGCCCGCCGCCACCACCGCCGAAGCCAAAACCACCCACGAAGCCACCAGTGAAACCAAACCCCAAACCGAATCCAAAACCGCCGCCCAAGCCACCTACGAAAAAGCCCAAGCCACCGAACGTGATTGATTAGTTGGCATTTCAAAACTCACGTAGCACAGGCTGCCAGCCTGTTTTTCCACGGACTATTGCAGCCAAGCTGGCTGTGCTACGAGTTTTGAAATGCCTTCTAGAGATTCTCAACAATCTCGTGGCGGGCGATTAGCCGGGTACCGCGCCCGTGGGCGACGTTGCAGGCGGTCAGCCAGCGCGTTCGCAAGTCGGCCTGCAGATCTTCGCTGATCTTGGTGCCATGAGCGACGCCGCGGATCTTGCCACCGGCTCGGTGACCGTGACCGCCGCCACCGCCAAGTCCTTCCAACGTGGTTTGCAGAAGCTTCGCCGCGTCGCCGGCGTCGCGGTCGGTGCGCACTGAGACCAGCAGGTCGTTTCCGATTGCCGCGCCACAAAGAACTCGGCGGATCGCTTCACAGCGCACTAACAGGTCGGCCACTTCGCCGACGATCTCCGCGCCGCTGGCTCGTGGCAACAAGCACAAGGCTGCGTCGTCGTAGACGAATGTGTTTTGCATGGCGAGGACCAGGTCGCCGTAGTAGTCGCGCGCGAGCGGGGCGCTTTCGATGTCGGCCAGCAGCGACGGTTCGGAGCGTTCGGTGAGCCAAGGGACGATCTTGCGGTCGAGTGCCGAGTAGTGCGTTTCGCTGCCACGAGTTTCCGTGCGGATGGCGTACGTCAGCGCGGTGGCGAGTTTCGCGCCGGGGTCGATTTGTTGCTCGCGCAGGTAGCTTGCGGCAATGGTGGCCGAGGCGGCGACGTCGGAGCGGATGTCGCAAAACGGCACGCCCGACTTACGTTGGCCGTTCAGGTGATGGTCGATCACGGCGACTGGGTAGACGTCGTCGCGGCTGAGCAGATGGTTGCTCGCTTCGAGCCCGCAATCGACCAGGATCGTGGCCGTGTGATCGCAGTCGCCAAGATCGTTGACCAACTCGATCGGTGGCTGAAGCAATTCGACCATGTGGCGATTTTCGGCACGCACGATCGCGCCGCCACCGACCAGTCGCGCCGCACGGGCCAGCTTTTCTTCGATCAATGCGTGAATGGCCCAACCGCTGGCGATCGCGTCCGGATCGGGATTATCGTGCATAACGATCAGCACTCGATCGTAATTTGACAACACGGCGAGCAGCCGGTCGGAGTGAGTGCGTGATCTGGCTGACGTTCTGGGCATGAGCGCGTGCGGTGTTATTTCGAACAACAATCAAACACCATTTCATCATAATGCGTCGTCGCGCTCGACGTAATGACCAAAGGCGGACGGAAAAACAATTTCCTCGTTAAACCGCAGTGACGGCACTCGGCCGCGTTGTGGCAAAAAGGGACACTATTCGTTGACCAGCTCTTCGATCACTGGCTTCAGCCCATCCACAACGCGAGCCATGCGGTCGAAATCCAACTTGTCGGGCGTATCTCGCGGATCGTGGTAGTAGGGATAACGAAACATAGCCGTGTCGGTAATCATGACGGCAGGATAGCCGTACTCCCAGAATGACCAGTGGTCGGAAAAGCCGACGCCCGTCATATCGCCGGGCAAGGCACCACCTTCAGATGGAAATTCGGCGTGCCGGCGAAATGAGTCGACGATATTCAAAACCAATTGCCGCGAACCGACGTTGCCGACGACTGCGATGAAATTACCCTCGGATGGGTAAAATGGCGACAGAACGAAGGAAGGAAGTTCCTGACTGCCCGCATCGTCGTTATAGTACCCGATCGTCTCGAGACTGATCGCGGCAATGATGTTGTCTTCGAAGAACCGGCACTGCTTGGCATAAACCAACGAGCCCATGTTTTCGGTTTGAAACCACGGCGGCTCTTCCGTGCCAAACGTGACGAATCGCAAAGTTCGCTCGGGTCTTTTGTTGGCGAAGTGCCGGGCGAGTTCCAAGACAGCGGCCACTCCGCTGGCATTGTCGTTTGCTCCAGGTGTGCCTTTGACCGTGTCATGATGAGCACCAATGACGACGATCTCCTTCGGACGCTTGCTGCCAACAATTTCCACCTCGATGTTGTGGGACGCATTGCCCAAGACTTTGTAGTCATGGGCCCGATGCTCATAGCCCGCGTCTCGAAACTCTAAAATGATGTACGTCTCGGCTTTACGAAGCCCCGGCTTGTTTCCAAAGTTGCGTTCGCCCGCAATGCTTTCTACGTGTTTGCGAAGCCGGTCGCGCAACCTGGTTTGACCGTCGTTCAATTCGGGCATTGGCCCGGCGTAACTTTCGCCCGGCATCGAGATCATGAAGTACCAACACAGAAATAGCGGGATCACGATCAACAACAGGACGATCGACAACACAATTAGCCGACGGTGCGATCGAGGTTTCGGTGGATCTTGCTGCGTGGCTCCGGGTTGGTCAGTTGGCTCGACTTTCTCTTCCATTGGTTTGCTGCTCATGGGACGGATTGGCGATCTGTCCTACCTGTGGGTGTTATCCGGTGAAAACAATTCGTGTGCTCAGCATCGATTTGCGCATGGCACTGACTCCCTCGCGAGTGACGTTGGTTCCGTTGAGCAACAGAAGCTTCAGGGCGGGCAATGGTTGCAAAAGTGTAATTCCTTCGTCGGTGACAGCCGTGTTTTGTAAATCGGGCGTCGTGAGTATGGCAAGTCCAGTGAGGTACTTGAGGGAGTTATTTGTGGTGGCAGTCCCATCCAGGTAGAGTTCACGGAGGCGGGCGAGTTGGTGGAATTGGGCCAATTCCGCGTTACTCACGCGGTCTTTCACCGGCCTGAAGTCCTGTACGAGGATTCTTCCGTTTTTGTTCGACCGGAGCGTGGCACCAAGGTCACGCAAAGTGTCCGCGATGGCTTCGTGGAGCCTATCGACCGGACACATAGAGCACGACCAAGTCCAACACGGTGTGTTTCGCAAATTGACCTGACCAAAATCAGAATGCCCTCGCAGTTAACAAAAGCTGCCGTGCGCAACGCATCGACACTCAAAAGGCATGCTGCACACACCCGACTGTTGCGGAATGACCAGAATCAGAAAGGGCCGGCACCGCTGTTGCAGTGCCGACCCATTCTTTTAGCAGTCACGCCAACTTCCACCATTTCACGGACGTTACGAGGACGCTTTTTTTGAACGGTTAGCGACTCGCGATTCCATCGAGTTGTTGTATTACCGCGTTTGTCAGATCCAACCTACGCTGCATGACAACGAACTGGTTGATTTTGTTCAGGATCACCGCGCGATCATCTGAATCGATCGGCGTGCTGTCGAATCGCAACACTAAACTGAGCTGATGTTTGTCGGCCAAACCGTTGACGATCTGCAGCATCCGTTGATAGGTTTCGTAGTAAAGTTTGGCCTCGCGTTCGAGCATTTCCTTTCGCTTCAACTGAAGCTTGACGCGCAAATCGGATTGGCGTTGTGCGAGTTCCGCTTCGGCGCGTTTGAATTCCAGTGAACTCGAACTGTATTCTTCACTGACCTCCTTAGCGCGTTTCACGATTTCCTGTTGTTGTTGATTGATACTGCGTTCAAACTCCTTGGCTTCTGCTTTCAAGGAATCCATTTTCTTTGTGAACGTGGTGTGCTCTTTGAACACACGTGACACGTCGAGAACTGCGACGGCCGTGCCTCGGCTGGTTTGAGCCGTGGCGTTGGAGACCAACGTAATGACAGCGATTGCACAAACAGCGGTTTGTAGGAAAGAGGATTTCAATTTCAGCCCTCCCTGGACGGATTTGAATTCGAGTGTTGAAGGTGAGGCGGGTTGGCCTTCTTGGCCGATGTCCGAAACCGCATCTTCCGTGCCAACCGTTTGGTGTTTAGACGCTGGGCATGCTCTTATGGCGCAACTCCTTACATCACCCAACATTACGAGAATTGGGTTGAGAAAGCGTTGGACCTCGGCTGGACAGTTTGTGAAGGATTTTCAATTAGGATTGTAAAGCTTGGCCAGAGGATCGTTGGCGAAGTCTCAAAGATTGCGCGTGCTAGCAACATCAATTTGCCCATGATGCAGAGCGGATGCGACCAACACATGATTGCAACCGGCATCCAGAAACCGATGCACGTCACTTATGTCGCGTACACCACCGCCAGACGTCAATTGACCATTTGGATACGCCGAACGTATCTCGCGGCAAAGTGACTCGACGCTAGGCCCCTGCTCACTGCCGACGCTGGCGAGATCGAGAACGACGATCCGCGTGAAGCCAATCTCGACGGCCAGCGCTACAATCTCTAGCGGCGTGAACGCTTGCCATGCGGGTGAGTCGGTGAATGGTTGTCCGTGCTTGAGATCCAAACTGAACACGGCTTGGTCGCTGGTACCGATCGCATCAAACACAGCCGCCAACGCAACAGCATCTGCAATGGATTCCAGTCCCACGATGATGCCTTCGAGTTGAACGCCTTGCGAATGTTCAAGAAGGGCTGTCACTTGATTCGAATCGGAGAGTCCGCTGTCGATCCAAATCCGCAGTCCCGATTGGCTGATCTCACGCAAGGCTTCCCAACAGGGCGGCTTGCCTTCGATGGCATCAAGATCCGCCACGTAAACAGATTCGAATCCAAATGTCCCGGCAAAACTACGTGCCACCTCGCGGGGCGACGAGCCTTTCGCCACAACACTTTGAATCGGACGATACTCGTTTCGCTGGCCCGCAACCCCGCGAACAACCGCTCCGTCCTTCAAGTCAATCACGGGAAGAATCGACACAGTTTCTCGTCCAAAAAGAAAGCCGCCACTCGTAAGAGTGACGGCTTGGTGTTGGTTTCAATCAAAAGCGATTAATCAGCACATTATCCGAACGGATCTGCAAAGGGATCGGCCACCGGCTTCTTCTCTTCGGCTGGAGCAGGCTTTGCTTCATCCTCCTTCTCATCATCGGCTGGGTCAGCGAAGGGATCAAAGGTCTCCTTCTTTTCCTTCGCAGCGTCGTCCGATGCCGGTGCGAAGGGATCGACGGCCGGCTTGTCGTCGGATTTCTCGTCCGACTTCTTATCGGCGGCTGGCGGATCCGCAGGGTCCGCAAACGGATCGTTTGTCGGCGTCACAGGCTTCCCCTTGTCCTCCTCGGTCGCAGCCTTTTTATCTGTCGAATCAGCGGGCTTGTCTTCCGCGAACGGATCGACAGCAGGCTTGGCCGCCGGCTCAGCGAACGGATCCGCAGCAGGTTTGGCGGGCTCATCCGTTGGATCAGCAAACGGATCTGCGGCGGGCTTGGCCGGAGCAGGCTCTGCTGGATCAGCGGCTTTCGGTTCAGGATCGTCAGACGCGTCCACGGCAGGTTTCGCGGGCTCATCCGAAGGATCGGCAAATGGATCTGCCGCGGGCTTGGCTGGCTCGTCCGCGGGATCGGCAAACGGATCCGCGGCGGGCTTGGCCGGAGCAGGCTCTGGATCGTCGGACGGGTCCGCAGCAGGCTTGGCAGGCTCATCGGAAGGATCGGCGAACGGATCTGCCG
>CAYFJO010000287.1:0-7536 GCA_964343305.1 uncultured Pirellulaceae bacterium
AATACTTCCAATGGCCAAACCTTTTGCGTCCAAATCTCTCCTCGGTCCAATAGGATTGGGCGACCTGGGAATCGGCCATGCGGAAAGCAAAGCCGGGTCAGGCCCGACGTTTTGGAGCCAACGCCAAAGCGAACCCCAACGCCAATTCTCGGCACGCCGAACCATTTCTGCTCGCAAGGCGTTCCGTAACAGTTTGACGAATACAGTTGTAGCCACGAAATATGCCATTCCAAAATGAAGTTTTGACAACGGAGTCGTTGTCCAATTCAATCTTCCGCCGACGCAGGGTCGACAATGAGATGTGGGGAACGGCAAGGTTGCAAAGCGCTACTTTCGCGAATTCCTCAAGCATTTAGAAACCGTTGTCGCTGCAACCACTAGCAACGTGCCCCAGCTTAGCAACAGAAGCCAGGGATAGCCGAATGGTTGATAACGAAACTCGACAGTTTGCCGTCCTTCTTTCACGGCGATCGCGCGAAAGAGGAAGTTGCCGCCCCAAACTTTTGTTGATTCGCTGTTCACTTTGGCGGTCCAGCCGTTGGCCCAACGATCCGTGACCAACAGCCAACCGTCGCTGGGACAATCGACCTGAAACTTCAACTCGACTGGTGCGTATCGAATCAATTCAATCTCCAGCGGCTGGGCAGCAGGAAGCGATTTGAAAATCTTCGGCAGTTCCCTGCCCGACCGTTCGCGCATCGATGCGTCGTGAATCTTGCTCATCTTCGTTGCATCGTGAATCGCGATGGGGATCGCCCCCAGGGCTCTGGATCGAGAGACGAATGCGTAAAAATTCTCGTCGCTTGGATCCGCTTCGGTGGCCTGCTCGGAAAACCACACACGACGATCTCCCAAAGCCGCGGCGGCCAACTGCGGTTGGTCGCTCCAACAGGTCCCCAGGTCATGCCAGCTTGTGTCGGTCAAGCCGGATCGCGTATGAAATCGATTATTCAACGTGCTGAAGTTTTCAAGCGTCGCGACTTTCGAGAACAGGTTTGCGTTGTGGGGAAAATCGCCTTTCCGAAACCGCTGGCGACGGAATCCGCCATCCGTCAAATCAACGGACCGCTCTCGATTTCCGCGGCGGGATTGAAAATGTTCGCTGGAGATGCCCATGATCGCGCTGGACAGCAGGCAACTGAGTAACGTGTCGACGAGTGTCAACGACACCAACAATGTCGGGCCCCCATACTTCGCGAAACCACCGCCAAATCTCCAAGCGATGCCCGTCGCCAAGGGAACACCGAGCCAAGCGATGACCAGATGAAGCTGTGCCACGAACATTTGATGGCCAGGATGAGAAACCTGGTTGACCGCCGTCGCAAATCCAACCAGTGCCGCGATGAAAAGTAACGAACCAGCGCCACAAAGTGTTCGCCAGCGTTGCGGCGATTGGGCCAGTTCGCGTCCGCCAATGAGTGCCAGCGAGGCGATGGAGAACAGAAAGTAGGCACTAATCACCGCCGGCCCGCGAAAGTATCGCGTCGGTGGACAGAGATCGTACAGCCACCCTCGCAGTGGCAACGCCGGACCGAAGGCCGTCGTTAGACTGAGAATTGCCAACAACAACAACCACCAAACCCAGCCATCGCGGTATCGTCGAACGAGCGCCATGACGGCCAAAGCGAGCACGAACGGACCAACGTACAAACCGACGCTGCCGACAAATGTATCCGGCCACAGTGTGGGATTAAACAACTTGAGGATCGGAACATAGGGACTGGAGATCGTCGTCAGGGCACCAACTGGTAAATATTGGTTGGACACGGCAATCTCGCGCGGCAATTGTCCCGCGCGATCGGCGTAGCCTTTGCTTTCGACGAGGAACGCGAAATAGGCGGGGGACAACACCGCGACTCCGACGGACAGAACGATGGCCAGGTGTCCAAACGTCATGGCCAACATTCGTCCACGAGCTGTCCAATCCGTGGGCGTTTCCGTCTTGGTCTCTGGTTGGTTGGCGGGGAACATCCAACGACCCAGCGCCCAACTGGCCAGGTAAAGCCCGTTGAGAATCACGATGGCTGGGTGTCCCGCGAGCGCGGACATTCCATAGAGCGCGCCCGCGCAAACGGTTGGCCAAACATGTCGCCGGGCAAGACCTCGTTCGAGATTCCAAACCATCCAAGGCAAGAACGACAAGGAATACAACCAAGAGGTGTGCGTGGAATGCCCGAGATAGAAGCCCGAAAAGATAAACGCGATGGACACCAACATGGCAACCCAAGGCGGAGCACCCAGCTGTCGTCCCAGCATGATCATGCCGCTTCCGGCAATCAACAGAATGGTGAGCCAGTAGATGACAAACCCGTAGTCTCCGCCGCCCGTCGCCCAAGCCAAGGCGATCGTCAACGGCGAGAAGGAACCCATTTCCACATAGGCAACATCCGGCGAACCACAGTTCGTCCAAGGATTCCACAGCAGCAGCCGACCTGCCCGCGCCAGGTCGCCGACCAAAGTGAAATAGGGAGAAAAGAGATTCACGGCATCGAACGGCACGATGCGATTGTTGACACGATAAGTGGCGAAGACAATCAATAAAACGGCCGCCACGACCAGGTGCGCACGGAGCCACTTCCACATTTCCGTCCGCCCGTTGTCACCGGTCTCTTGCGACGAATTCAACGACTTAATTCTCCGGCGTTCCATTCACGTCCATCGGCGAACTGAATTCGTGTGACTTTCCCTTGATAAGACACGCCTGGCCTCACTTTTCTGGATACCGTATGCGTGAGAACCTTGCTTTCGCCCGCGTTGAGCAGAACTGGTTTGCCCCCGACTTGTATGCTGTTCGGTGTGATGTGTGAGCGAGCAGCAACCGATTGCACTTTTCCTTTGCCGTTGTCTTCAAAGGCTTGATAATACAACTCGCGGATGGCGACATTTGACCGGTTAGTAAATCGAAAATGCAAGTCACCGCGCGTGCCGCTGGCAACGTGCTTCACGAATTCGACGGAGACGGGCAGCTTGCCGTCTTCGAGATTGATTTCGGGCAATTTTGCGGGCTGCTCCGCCGACTTGGTCAAAGTAACGTTGGTTAACTCAGTCGTGAATTCAAGAAGCTTGATCTGCTCGACGGAAATGATGGCCTTGGCGATCGCATCTTTTCCACCGGCCACCGGCACCGAAGAAGATGATCGAGGCCGATTGAGTTCGAATTGCGACATTCGCCAGGACGCCGTTAACCGTTCATCCGCGCCATAGACTTTCACTCCAACGCGTCGACCTTCCGCGCCGGTCCAGCGGATATTCAACACTTGCTGCTCGCCCGTGGCGGGTCGACCAACCTGAGCGGAATGAAGCATCGCGGCAACTCCCCCTGCCCTGCCCCACACGTTGGGTTGCAGCGGATCGAACTTCATCGATGTGGTTTGCACGGAAATCAGCGGAGTAAGACGAATTTGCACGTTGGAAATCGTCGCCTGATCGCGCAATAGATTCTTGAGCGGCACGTTTAATACCTGCTCATAACTTTGTGGTGAAATGATCGATGGCCACCAACCGGGTCCCCCGTTTCGATCAACGAACTCCTCGCCGTTGGCCGACTTGCATTGGATCGTGATTGGTAAATATCCGTTGGAAACGGGGCTGTCGAAAGTACGCGGCAGACCAAGCCGATCGCGACCAATGCCGTCGATCAACTCTCGCGGCAAGCCATAGCCACGGACCACCAGTTGCAAAATCGCCGTGCCGTGTGGTGGCGATTCTCGTACCTCCATGCATTCGATCATGAACGGGCCGGCAAACGCCACCGGTAACTTTCGCTTGCCTCGCGCGAAGCTTAGCCCAAGCGCTCCACGTGGCGAGTTGAGATCCGTGAGATAATTGATACGCGGATAGATCAGATGCAGGTCACCTTCGCGACAAGCCGATTCCAACGCTTCCAAATAGGGGCGACCTTCCAACTCGATGGCCAGTTGTTTGTTTAGTCGGTCGCGAAGAAATGGGGCCGGCTCAACCGTCAAGCGCAATCGACCGGCAATTCGGCCAACGAATTCGTCGATCGTTAGCCCCTTGGTCTTGAAGTCCACGATCCACTTTGCCGGCAGCTTGTCTAAATCGACAGGTTCGTGCTGGACGACATCAACTTCGTCCGACGAGAACACTTCGAATGGCTCGGCGTCTTCCGCCGGTCTCAAACTGTGCAACGCCGCCCGCGCCACGGCGGATTCCCGTGCTTCGGGGGCACCGTTGGCCATCGCATCGAGCAGCGTTTCCGCCTGGTCACCGCCGATCAGCCGCAGTACACGAATGGCTCGAATCGTGCGATGAGCTTCCTCGCCGACGCCCGTTGTGCTCGCCGCCAAAAGCAAACGGATTCGCGTTTTTGCCAGCGCGGGGACATCGTCGCTTTCGATCGCGGCCTGCAACAGCGGTTCGGCCGTTGATCTCAGTTGCCGTAATTGAGTCGATGCCGCGCGACGTTCGGCCGGGTTGCCACGTCCCAAATCGTCTATCCACTTTTTTATTTGTTTTTCGTTGACCTGTTCTTGTTCGCCGGGCTTCAACTGCTCAGCGAGAAACTTGACCGCGAAGTCACCGAATCGCGCCAGCTTCCACGTGGCGGCCAAGGCCGCCTTGCCGTCATTCGTCGCCAATTCATTCCACACCACCCCCAAGTCGCTGTCGGCCGGTTCAATCGGCGGCGGCACCGCAGCAAACCCGCCGGGATCCAGTGACCAAATCAATGCACCACCGTCCGCGTAACCGGCGACTAATGACCGGCTGTCGTGTGTAAAAGCACAACTCGTGATCGACTTCTCCAAATTCGGCGTCTCGTAACACAAGTGACCGGAATGCACTTCAAAGACCTTGGTCGTGTATGCCGAAACAACGGCCAGCAGCGTGCCATCAGGTGAAAGCTCGAATCGTGAGACAGACATTCCGGGAATCGTAAGCCGCGGCATCTCCCGGCCACTGGGCAAATCCCAGAATCGAAGACCATTGCGAGTGCCGATCACGATGATTTCTTCGGCGGCAGAAAACCGCATCGCATAGACAGGTTCCGAAGAAGTCGTCTGAACTTTGAATGCGATTTTACCAGCCTTCATGTCCCACACTTCAAAGCCCGATCCCGATCGCCCAGAACTGTCTATGCTTGCCATCCACCGGGCATCCCATGTCATCATGCGGCGCGAGGACGAAAACGACTTTCCGAAAGGAAACGCGACAAGCACTTGGCCCGTGTCAACGTTCCAAAACTTTACTTGATCGTCGTGCAGCACAGCCAACGTCTTCCCGTCCGGCAACATCCTAATAATGCGAATGATGGATGAACTGCCGTAGTAGCTGAAGTCGGGCGATCCGCCAATCGATCGAGCATTCGCTGGTCCGTCGGAGAAATCGAAGATGAGCACTCCCGGCCGGTCACTCAACAACACGGCGCGACGTTTTCTGAAGTCCATCGAGAACGTGAGCATGCCAAGCGATGCTGCTTTTACCGACGACTTGATGTTTTCGCCTGTTTCGACGTTCCACAAAGTGACCTGCGCCATTTCGTCTCCCGAAACGAACTGCTTGCCATCGGCGGAAAACTGCGTTGTGACGACCGCCGCGCTATGTTCGGTGAATTGTCGCAGGCTCGTTCCTGCTCCGATGTCCCAAATCCGAGCACTGGCGTCGTCGCTGCCCGTTCCCAGCAGGCGGCCATCCGCGGAAAAAGCGATATCGCGAATCCCATCTGTGTGCCCCGACAGCGTCTTTTCCGCCACGCCTGATTCCACATTCCACAACACCATTCTGCCATCGTCCAGTCCACAAACCAAACGCTGGCCATCCGGAGAAAACGCCAGACACACAACTTGTTTTTGAGCGAATTGTTTGACTTGCTTGCCGGATTCGACGGACCAGATCCGCACCGAATCGCTTGTGGCTGCCGACGCAACGTGCAAACCGTTCGAGGAAATGGCGACGTCAGAAACTGTATCCGTGTGGCCGTTCAATTCGTGCCGCGGCCGACGGTTGGCGACGTCCCACAGCACCACCGACTTGTCCCGGCTGCCCGAGACCAACAGTTTGTTGTCCGAGGAAATGGACAGCGCGGTGACCAAACGCGTGTGTTGACGAAGAACGTACTTTTTCAGAGATGCCAAACTGCCGTTGGTCACCGAGAGGCCGTAAAGATCGATTGCCCCGCCATAGGAAGCGAGTGCTGCAAGGCTTCGGTCACGCGACAAAACAGATCCGGCCCCACGACTGCCGACGACGGGCAATTCCATTTCCAATTCCATCGTTGGCAGATTCCAAATTTGCGTTCGATAGACTTGATGGGTAATCAGTTTCTTGCCATTGGCCGAAAACGTTGGATTGCGAA
The DNA here is from genome assembly GCA_964343305.1 of uncultured Pirellulaceae bacterium. Classification (GTDB taxonomy): domain Bacteria; phylum Planctomycetota; class Planctomycetia; order Pirellulales; family Pirellulaceae; genus CAYFJO01. Next base: position 6,314 of record CAYFJO010000287.1, read on the forward strand.
AGCCGCGCGTGTCACCTTCTGGCGCGTGCAGTTGTCCCAAGACTTTGCCGGCCGAATCCCAAATGGTGACTTGACGCATCAAACTTGTTGTGGCGATCCGTTTTCCATCCGGCGAACTAATGACACTGCCGACGGGACCGGGGCTGGCTTCGTAGGTCGCATCGGCTTTGTTGGGCAACACCACCTTGCCGCTGTCGACGTCATACACCGTCGCGAGATGACCCGAATAGATCGCGACGTGATTCCCATCGGGCGCCACGGCGAATCGCGATGCGCGCATGGAAAGCTTCTTGGACACACCTGTCTTTTGATCGAACACGTGCAAGTAGCCGCTGGCCGTCGCGAATATACGTTTGCTGTCGGGTGAAAACTCGAGGTGATAGATATAAGTCGTTGTCGGATTGGAGGTCGGCACCACGTCCAACTCTTTGCCGGTCGTCAAATCCCACCGCCGCAACTGCCCGCGCCCTTCGGCAGCCACCATCGTCTTGTTGTCCGGCGAGACAGCGACCACGCGGACAACGGATTTGAAATCCAAAAACTCGTACAACTTTTTTTTCGTCGCCACATCCCAGACTTCGATGCCAAACTTCTTGCCCGCGGCGTCGCTCGTTGGCACCAGCACACGTTGGTCGTCCGCCGTGACAATCGGCTGAACGTTATAGCGATGCCGCGTGATCCGAAAGAGTTCTATTTTCTTCTTCACATCGCGCACTTCGATTTTTTCGGACTGTCCCAGATAAGCAGCGATGCGATGCCCGAGATGAATGAATCGGGCCTCGTACTTTGCTTCCGTCGAGGTCAGCGCCAAGAAATCTGGTGACCAGTCGACGGTATTCCATCGATCGACTTCGCTGCCGCAGGCCACCAGTTGGGATGAATCGGGAGTGAAGAACACCTGCGTACCGGAGTAATTCCGCGTTTCGAGTTGCTTCACCAGTTCACCGGTTTGGGCGTTCCACACCATGACAATTCGGGCGCCCGTCATGCCAGCCAGAAACTTGCCATCCGGTGAATACGCCAGACCTTGCAGTTGACTGGGCGAACGCAAGTCACGATAAATCGACAGCTTTGCAATGGCACCGGCGGGCAACGGGCGCTCATTGGCAGGAGCGTTGCGAAACGTCGTGCAAAGCAACAGAAGTAAGATTGCAACGCGAGTCAGAGAATGATGGAGTTTGATTTGCATCGTTCCAGGTGCTGTTGAATCACTCTGTGTGCCA
>CAYFJO010000287.1:7636-13615 GCA_964343305.1 uncultured Pirellulaceae bacterium
ATGATGGAGTTTGATTTGCATCGTTCCAGGTGCTGTTGAATCACTCTGTGTGCCACTGGCTCTGCCAGTCTCTTCAATATTCATCATGCACTGGCAGAGCCAGTGGCACACTAGAAATTGACTTCCCAATCCGTGAGCGGGCAATTGGATTATTTCACCGACCAGAATTCCGCGTTTTCACTCGAGTCAGCGCTGACACGGCGTCCCTGGTTTCACGCGCATCCGGATCACCCACAGCGACTTTTTCTAAAACTGTCGTCGCTTCGCGCGTGCCGATTTTTTCCAGGACCTGGATCGCGCGGATGCGTCGCAGCGGCTCGCCGGATAATCGTTGAACGGGGCGCTCGATGATCTTCAATAATCGCTCGATGCGAAAGGCTGCCTCTTTGCTTGACCTGTTGGATGCTGCCTGTAAATGCGAAACGGCCGGCGCACCAACATGTCGTAACTGGCGTGCCGCTTCCTCGCGCTCGCGGAAATCTTCTGCATCGAGCCCGGCGATCCAATTCAGAATCTGTTCCTTTTCAACCTTCTTGTCTTGACCGGCCGCTGCCAGTTTCGGTGCGATCCGAGAAACCGTCTCACTGCCGCCAGCCACCAAACTCCAGATCGCGCGATACGCAGGTGCCGCTTCGACGTCGGCCAAGATCGACCAATTTCGACGGAATTCGTCGTCACTCAACGGCTCGTCGCCGACGCGTTCGTTCCATCCGCGCGGTGTGAGCCCCCAAATCATGACCGTGTTTTTCGGTGTCATCGCCGTGGCAAACGAGCTGCCGTCCGGCGAAAACGCAAGTGCGGAAACACGACGAGCCGACGACGAACGTGAGCCGAACGGATCGGCCGGGTTCCGAACAACACCCGGCCTGCGAATTTGGTTCGCCACGTTGCTCAAAGGGATCATGCGATGGACCAGCGTTCCTCCCGTTGCCAACTCGCGCAGCTCGACTCGGCTGCCTTCAACATGCGCGATCAATTTTCCATCGGACGAAAAACGAAACAGGCCGCGAGGAAGCTGCTGAATAACCGCGCGCGATTTGAGATCCCAGATGAAGGTCCCGCCGCGATAGTGTGAACCTGCGACCAGCGATCCATCTGGTGAGAATTCGATGCTGATCACGCCATCCGATGAGTAACGGGCGTCGACAATCAACGGAACTTCCAATTTCTTGTCCAGCTCGCCCGTTTCGGCATTCCAGATTTCGAGCGTGTCTTTGTTGGAAGTACGCGGCGAACGGCTGCGTCCCGCCGCGGTGGCAAACCATTTTCCGTCCGAGGAAAACGTCGCACAACGCACGGGCGCGTTCGTATAGGTCTGGAACGCCTTGAGTTGCTTGCCTGTCGCAACGTCCAATATTTCGACGCGACCATCTTCTCTGCCCAAGACAACGCGGTCCATCTCTGGGGCAAAGGCGCTGCACGTTGCCCGCCGCGTCACCTCCGCCGTTCGAGTGACCAAGTTGTCGCCCGTGTCCGTTTCCCAAAGTTTGTAAGCACCCCGACGATTCGCCGCGCCCAGTAGCCAACTGTCACTGGAAAACGCCAATGCGCTCGTTGCATCTCCGGCCAATTCCAGGAGCATTTTTCCGGAGCGCGCGTCCCACAGATGGATCTGCCCGCCGGACGCACCGGTCGCGATCCGACCGGTGTTGGGTGCGTAGGCAATGGTGGAAATCATCGTCTTGGGACCGCTGGGCACAAACATGCGCCGGCGACTCGCCAGGTTCCAAAGATTGATTCGTGTGCCACCCGAACTGGATTCGCCGCCCACCACCAGGTGCTGGCTGTCCGCCGAAACAGCCAACGAATTGATCTCGCGCAACGACGTTTCAATCGAGTCCCCTGCCCTGCCCGTCTGGAGATCCCAAAAACGCACGACGCCATTGTACCGGCTGCCCGCCACCAAGCGTTTTCCATCGGGCATGAATTCGATCGCTTGCAGCGCGCCGATGCGGCTGTTGTCCGCAACAAATCGCTGGACCATTTTGCCCGTCGCCACGTTGTAAATCGGCAGCGATTGCAAGAATCCACCCGCAGCGAGCAATTTGCCGTCGGGCGAAAACCGTACGACCGCGACCATGGTCTTCTGCGGCAAGACAAGGTTGCTCAGCAGTTCGCCCGATGCGACGCTGCGCAGTTGGAGTTGCCCATCGTAGGTCCCCACGGCAATCGTCTTTTCATCGGGCGAAATGTGGGCGCTTTGAATCCCATTACTTTTTAGTTCAATTTTGAAACGACTGAGTTGCTTTTTCGCCGCCAAATCGAACAGCAGCAATTCACCATTTGTGTTCGTGCGAAACGCGGCCGTGTTCCCCTCGAGTGCAACAAGGAAATGTGATGGATTGGGCTTGGGCAGTTCTTCTTCATCCCCGGTCACCGAAAACCGCTTGGCCAACGTGAACAACGATTTTCCATCCGCGGAAAATTGCAACATCTTGGACAATCGCGGCACGCCGATGTCCCGCAAACGCTTGCCTGTCGCGGTGTCCCAAATCCGCACTTGCCCCGACGAGGATCGGTCTTCGAACAGCGCCGCCATCAATCGCCCATCGGGACTAAACGTCACGGCATGGACATCATCGCCGACGGTTAAGTAGGACGACCCCAACTGCATGATCGCGTCGGAGGGCAGTGCATTTCTGGCTTCGTCCGCTCTCAGATCGGCACTCCAGCAGGCTGCGATGACTGCGGTAACGAGCAATGGAAGTCTCATGAGTCGGTATCCCCGGAATCTCGAAAACGCAGAGTGCGATGAGACCGTCATTTGTGGAGTGCGAGTCAGTTCCCTGTTTATCTCGATTGTAATCGATCGAAACCCTTGGCCTCAAGGAGTTTCTGCTGGAATCAACTTTCCGGCGGCCCACACGCTGGCTGTTGCAACGTCGGTGGATCAACAAGACGTTGTTCAAAATAAGGAATCGACCTGCCAGGGACACTTGAGGAATCTCCTTGATCAATGGAAGCGCAAGTGCGTGGGTCACACTTCATCGTCCATAGCAATTCGAAACGCGGTGCCGCAGGCCAGCAGAAACCAGAGAATGTCCCAGCCCGAAAAACTCGCTTTGAACGCTTGGGCACGAAACTCCTTTTTGAATATCTCTGCAAATTCTTCCATCCTGTCACGAAACTCGGTTCGACTCTGTTCCTTCTCTACTTCGGACATCTCATTCCATTTTTGTTCTGCTTCTTGCCAGATGTCCGGCAGATAGTCAGCTTCCTCCTCGGCGGAGTCGACGTCCATTCCCGCTGGCCAGTTTAGCTGCTGCCCAGCCGCTTCTTTTTCTGCGACGATGTCGTCAGCCAGCGACACGATGATGTCTTCATCAGTTGCTTCAAATTCTCCCAACATTTCGTTGACTTCGAATTGCAGCACAACCGTATTGTTGGCACGATCGGCTGGCAAAACGCCATTGGAATGAATTCATGTGTTAAGGCTCCTTTGGCTCACTCTTTTCTAATTCCAAATGCTGCGCGATTCGACGTCCCCAAGGCGTTTCAGCGAATCCCAACAAACTGCCGCCCGGCGAGATCATTCGAAAAGTTTCTTGGCCCCATGGCTCTTCTTGCGGCTGCTGCGATAGCCCCCTGCCCTGCCCTTCGATTTTCTCAGCCGCATCATTCAAATCGTCGACTTCGAATTCCAACGTGAAGCCCAGCGGAACGCGATCGGCATGTTCGCGGCTGCCAAACACCGCCTCGGCCGCGTGGCCACGATTCCAGATTCCGAAATGCAGCACGCCAGGCACTTCGATCATGGCATAATCGTCGCCATCCTGCTGTTTGACTTCCAGGCCGAGCACATCTCGATAAAACGCAAGGGCCTCGTTCACGTCTTCCACAATCTCGGCCACACCGGCCATGTGTCTTAGCATTTCACATTCTCTACCACGTCCAGTTAGTAATGTCCGCATACGTCGTTTAACGCCGAGCCCGCAGGCGACGGCTATTCGTGTGCCGTCGCCTGCCGGCTCGGCGTTAAACGAGGACATTTTCTACAGGCCGCGGCATCTTTTAGGGCGAGCGGCAGATGAGAACTTAGCTGCCGATTGTAGAACAGTTGTCTCAACTGTTCCTTTACAATTGGGACAATTGTTCTACACTGGTATATTCTCATCTGCCACTCGCCTAAGTTAGAGGTCACCGAACCAATACTCTATCGCGTCGTGGTTCAAACCGTCTGCTCCCGTCCAGCAACTAGCTGGCGAACGCCACTCTTTACGATAGAAGTGTGTTGGCTGAGGAAAGTCGCTCTTGGCAATCCACACCTCATGCTTGCTTGGAAAGTCCGTCGGCTTAATGATTCCGCAATATCCAAAGATTTCGAGTACGACCTGTCGCTCGTGTTTGTTGCTTGGGAATACTCCGGAAGTCGATTTTTCAAGCTCGGTCAGGCCCGCACTCTTAGGCAACTTGCGAATCGATGAAAAGATCTTGTTGAGCAGTGCCTTGTCACGTTTTCCAAAATCGACATCCGTTTCACCGAACGACGATAAGTCCGACAAGGCATATCCCAAGTCGCCGTGCAAGACATTTCCAGCCCACATGATGCGCCGAAAAGTATGATGATTGGGACGGATTTCGTGCCTTTTCGGACAACCGCACTGGGTACACTCATCCCTGCCCTTCTCGGCGGTGTATCGATGTGATGTTAAATGTAATGCGTTGGCAAAGGAACCGAGTGTTGATCGCGTGTCTAATCTTCGTGTCGTCAGACTTGAAACGAAGGCCGCCGCCACGTCACGACGATCAAGCTTGTCGCGAGCTTTGACGATCTTCGACACCAGGGAACGATGATCCAACGCAAACACGTCCTGCACCAATCCGGCGGACTTGGCAAGCTCAAGATCTTCAGGCGGAACTTCGCTGAACTCGATCCAACTTCCTTCGCGCCCGTCCAAATTCCATTGCGTGTTAAACAAGACATGCAACGCTTTCGCATCAACGCCAATCTGCTCGGCTTTTTCTCGTATGATTCGTTTCGCTTTGGCTGAAGAGTTGAAGCTCCAAAACTCCTCGGGACTCATGTTGCAATCAACTGTCCAACGCGCAAAGCATGCTCTACAAATGCACCTTGGGGATCGCGTGAATCTCTCCCGACCGCATTTGGGGCAGGTGACTCTTTTGGCAATTGTCTTCTTAGCCATTCGAAATGTGCCAGTGCGAGCAAATGTGTTGGCAGGATACTTCACCCAAACGGATTAGTGTTGCATGGCCATCTGTTGGCTGCAACACATCCATGCCTGTGTGTACAGTTCATGTCCTGCCAGTTGTAGTGATCAGCGACCGCTGTGATGACTGCGTGAGATTTGCAGACGGGATTTCAATTCGTGGACTCCCGTCGATTTCTCATCCGATAGACTTAGGGCATTCTTTAGGTTTTCGGCTTTCAAGGATAAACGCAGTGAAGTGCCCCGTTTGCAAATCTTGTCAGTTGTTCAGAAGTCAAAAAGGCAACGCGAAAATTCATTGGGTCTTGCGGCCATTCTTGGTCAGTGTGCGATGTTATCAGTGCTCAACTCGCTTTTCTTCGCGCGGGTCGCTGCTGTTGGGGCCGCACATTCCAAAGCCACCTGTTCGCCACGATGAAGTACCCGTTCAAGGGTGACGCAAATTTTCACTGGTGCCACGGCAAAACGAAGTATCAGCCGATCAATGACAGCCGCATTTACCCTTGTCTGCTTGTCAGGCAGGTGGATCAGTTTAGCGGCTAAGTCGAACTTCCTGAATTCGATGATGTGGCCCCTTGCCAGGTTGTCTGGCAAGAGCCAAAGTTTCGCGGGCTTGTGGGTGAATTGTCTCGTTTCTAACGAAACGGATTCACCCGCTGGACGAGCCAGCGGGGGGCTCATGCATGTTCGTTTGTCTAGCTGCTAAACGTCTGCTCCTGCCAGATGAACTGCCAGGGGACCATTGAGAATACGACGCTAACCCGGATTATTCATGAACCGCCGTCCAAACGACGTAATGTTCTCTGTGAAA
>CAYFJO010000288.1:0-6271 GCA_964343305.1 uncultured Pirellulaceae bacterium
GAAAGATGTCAAACCCGATATATCGGCCTACCGACTTGACGCTCGAATATGGAACTCCTGTGTACTCAGATCCTCTTTTGAAGAATCCGCCCCTCTTAGGCATTCCGTCAGCAACAGGAGTCCATTTAACTCGCGACATAATGCGCGCATACTCGACAGCCTGTTCCTGCCAGACCTTCGGAGTGTTTTCTGTTCTTTTCTCTCGGTCTGTTTCCCTTGCAGCTGAGAAACTATGCGGGCCAATGAAACTTGCCAATGAAACCAGCAAACAAACCGAATGAGGATAGCCTGTGATCATCGAAATAATCCTTCGTTGGCAGAAAGATGGAAGCTTACCACAGAGGAGAATCAATGCCCAGTTGCAAGAAATGTGGCTGAATTTGGTCTGTTTTGGTAACTTCCCCGCGGGAACTGCCATAGGGTTGTAGTAGCATGGGACCATTGTCCCGACCGCGTAACGTGATAGTTTCGGTCGGGACAATGGTCCCAACCTACAAGTAGTTTTAGATGACGTGAGCTACTAGGTCGAATCACCTGACGCCTCCGTCTTTTTTCAGTACAGGAATCGAACTCATGCAAAGGCGACTTAATCTTGTGACTCGCCGGCCGCTCCTCCTCGTCGCTAGCGGCCTGTTGTTCTCCGCATCGCTGTCGGCTGAGGTCACTCGATTCGAGATCACCAAGCGCGAACCGTTCGCTGGCGGCAAGGTGTTTGGGGAAGTGGGTGCTTATGAACGGATCGTGGGACGCGTCCACTTTGAACTCGATCCGGACCTGTCGCAGAACCAGAACGTGATTGATCTGAAGCTGGCGCCTCGAAACGAGCGAGGGCGGGTGGAGCTGTTTGCGGATTTACTCATGTTGGCGCCGAAGGATCTGAGCATAGGCAACGGCGCGTTGATTTATGGGGTCAACAATCGAGGCAATTTGAACCTGCTGCGACACTTCAACTACGCATCGGGCAGCAACGATCCGAAGGATGAGAAGCACGCCGGCGACGGTTTCCTCATGCGGCACGGGTTCACCGCGGTGTGGAGTGGCTGGGATGGCGAACTGCTGCCGGGCAACGGCCGGCTGCGTCTTTCGCCACCCAAGGTGACCGGCAACATCACCGGCAGGGTACGTTGCGAAATCGTGCCCAACGGCGACACGAAGCGCATGGTGGTGAACTGGGGCAATCACGGGTCGTATCGGCCCACCGCCAATGGATTGAAAACCGCGACGCTGACGCACCGATTGCTGGCGGGGCATCCGCGCGTGCGAATCCCGCGCAAGGACTGGACGCTACATGTCACTGATGTCGAAAGCGACTCACCGACTCAGTTTCCAAAGGTCGAGCTGGAGTATCCGGCCGGCCTAAGAAAACTGCACATCTACGAATTGATCTATGAAGCCCAGAATCCGGTCGTGATGGGAACTTGTTTCACGTCAGTGCGTGATCTGGTCTCGGCGTTGAAACACGGGACGGGCAAAAACAACCCGTTGCTGGATGACGGAAAGTCGCCCATCAAGCGAGCCCATTCCTACGGCGTGTCACAAAGCGGCCGGTTCCTGCGCGAAATGATTTACTGGGACTTCAATGTCGACGGGCAAGGACGCAAGGTTTTCGATGGGATTCTCCCGCATGTTTCCGGTTCCGGCTTGGGCTCGTTCAATCATCGGTTCGCACAGCCAACGCGACATGCCGGACAACACGACCATCATGATTATCCGCCTGATCGGTTCCCGTTCGCCTACGGCACTCAGACCGATCCTCTGTCCGGGCTGACCGAAGGCATTCTGGATCGCTCGCTCCGCAGCGCAACGGCTCCGCTGGTGATGCATACCCAGTCGTCGTCCGAGTACTGGAACCGTAGCGGGTCGCTGGTTCACACCGATCCGTTGGGGACGCGCGACGCGGAGATTCCGAAGAACGTGCGGATCTACTTTTTCGGTGGCACGCAGCACGGGCCGAGCGGTTTCACGACGAACACCGGCGACGGGCAAACGGCGCCCAATCCGGCGGATTACAAACCGTTCGTGCGGGTCCTGCTGCTGGCGCTCGATCGTTGGGCAAGAGATGGGACCGAGCCACCGCCGAGTGTCTATCCAAAGATTGCCGACGGAACTCTGGTCGGCTGGACCAAGAACGCAACGGGGTTTCCCAACATTCCTGGAGTTCGTTACCCGGAAGTGATTCAACAACCGTCGTTTCTGGACTTTGGCCCGCGCTGGCAAAAGCAGCGAATTGTCGACAATCAGCCGCCCGTTCCTCGCGGCGATTACAGAGTCCTTGTGCCGCGGTCAGGCCCGGATGGGAATGAACTCGGTTGCCTGTCCGCACCCGAGGTGGCCGTGCCGGTTGCCACCTACGCAAGCTGGCGTCTCCGCAATGCAGACGGACCGGCCACGAATCAGCTCTACGGCCTGTCCGGTTCGTACATCCCGTTCCCCCTCACGAAGGCCGACAGGGCAATGACCGGCGACCCGCGACAGTCTCTCGAAGAACGCTACGGTACTGTTGAGAAGTATCTTGAACAGCTTGAGGCTCAGTGCCGCAAATACGAGGCAGCCGGTTACATATTGAAGGAAGACACGGAGCGCACACTTCAGATTCAGCGTGGGCGCGTAGAGCCGTTGTTCAAGGCAATCAGAAGGTCGCTGGTGCTGGGACCGAATCCGCCCGAAGCGCCGTTTGCCGCAATGTCTCCCGAGGAAGTGCAGGCTTATCAGGTCAAAACGATGCGAGCGATCGCGGACCTCGCGTTGATCCCGCCGAAGTTGAATACCAACCCCGGTCCAAGGTACGATTACGACCAACTCGACTACGGCATGACGATCGGTATCGCTCGCACGCCAAAAGGCCGATTGTGGGCCGCTTGGGTGGCGGGCGAGGACGGCCCGAAAGCCTTCATGGTGGCGGCCACCAGCGACGACGATGGCGAGACGTGGTCGAAGCCTCGTCTGGTCATCGACAGCCAGACGCCCGGCCTGCCGATCCCTCGTAGTGTCATCGTCGGTAACCTGTGGACCGACCCGCTCGGCCGCCTGTGGTTTTTCTTCGATCAGACCATGAACCACTACGATGGCCGGGCCGGCCTGTGGTACGCCATCTGCGAAAATCCCGAAGATGACAAACCAACCTGGTCCAAGCCGCGGCGTCTGTGGCACGGCGTGTGTCTCAACAAACCCACCATCACGTCGAAAGGCGAGTGGTTGTTGCCCGCTTACTTGCTTCAAAACGAACACACGCGTGGCATCGGGCCGATGAAAGACTTGTTCCCCGAACTGGATCCGTATCGCGGCGTCAACCTGCTGGTCTCATCAGATCACGGCGCCACCTGGGAACGTCGCGCCTGCATCAAATTCCCGAATCCGGACTGGCACGAACCAATGATCGTCGAACGCAAAGACGGTGCTCTGTGGGTGCTGGTTCGCACACGGCGCGGCATCATGGAAACTGTCTCCACCGACAACGGCCACACGTGGTCAAAGCCAGTTGAACCGCGTCTGATCAAACATCCCAACGCCAGGTTTCATTTCCGCCGTCTCGCATCCGATCGCATCTTGCTGGTGAAACACGGCGATCGGATTGATCACCACGAAGGCCGGTTCAAACTGAGCGCATGGCTATCCGACGATGAAGGCAAATCCTGGAAAGGCGGTCTCGTGCTGGAAGACCGCCGCGGCGTGTCGTACCCCGACGGGTTCCAGACCCCCGACGGCACGATCTACATTTCCTATGATCGCAACCGTTCCACTGACGGCGAAATCCTGCTCGCCCGTTTCACGGAAGAAGACATCCTGGCCGGAAAATTGGTCGGCCCGAAGTCAAAGCTGAAGATGCTCATCAGCCGACCTTTGGCCAAGAAGACTCGACGTTAACTACACGTATCCCACTTTCCATAAAACGAGATTCAGCATGTACCCAGTCAACAGCATCGCCCCATTAAAGTTGTTCTTGGCCCTCGCGACCGTCTTGATGCCGTTTCCCCTTGGCATCGCGGCCGGCGCGGAGCCGGAATATGTCCGGACCACAAAAGGGGAGCGACCCATGCCGATCGTCGCCGTGAAGAATGTGTGTGCGTGGCCCAACCTGACGTTGCTGCGCGACGGCACGATCGTGGCCGCCATTCATAACCAGCCCAGCCACTTGAAACTGCCCAGCGACGTTGAATGTTGGGCCAGTGTCGACAGTGGCCTGACCTGGACCAAACGCGGCACTCCTGCACCTCGTGATAACCCGCGAACCGCCCGAGGTAACGTCGCCGCGGGGCTGGCAAACAACGGCGACCTGATCGTGATCGCCAGCGGGTGGTCTGATCCGGCGGCAAAGAACGGCCGCGGCTCAATTCTGAGGCCAATTGTCAGCCGGTCTACGGACGGAGGGAGTACCTGGTCGATCGACACCAAGGCGTTATCACGGATCACCGTCCCGTTCGGCGACATTCAAGAAGGAGCCGACGGCAAACTTCGCGTGGGAGTCTACCGTGGCGAACCTGGCACAACGATGGTTTACACCAGTCCCGACGACGGGAAGACCTGGATCGAGCCAGCGATCATCAACAAGGATGTTGTCATCCACGAGCCTGCATTGTTTCATCTTGGGAAGGGCAAGTGGCTGGCCGCTGCGCGTCTGAGTGGGCTGACACTTTACACTTCCAACGATGACGCCAAGACCTGGACCCTGCGAAAGACACTCACCGGCGCGCAGCAACATCCTGGACATTTTACCCGTCTGAAAGATGGCCGCGTGCTTTTGTCGTACGGCAACCGCATCACGCCCAAGGGGGTTGATGTCCGCATCAGCAACGATGAAGGGACAACATGGACCGAACCGTTCCGCGTGGTTGATTTCCAAGGTGACGGCGGCTACCCCAGCAGCGTTCAACTCAAGGACGGCAAGGTCTTGACAGCCTACTACGCCAAACAAATTGAAGGCCACGACGGATATCACATGGGCGTGGTCGTTTGGGACCCATCCACGATCGGAAATTAGTGGACCTCATTCCTTGGGAATTACGGAGCCTTCTATGTTCAACCACACTCGACAAACTCATTTCACGACCGCCATCCTGCTACTCCTGGCCCCCGCGCTTCAGGCCCAGACCAAGTACCCGCTTCGCGAAGCCGTGGAGTGCCATCCACGAAACGGTCTGCCGAACTTTCTGGCCAAGGTCGCTACCGGCAAAACGGTCAAAGTTGCCTACCTGGGGGGCAGCATCACCGCGGCGCCGGGTTGGCGTGTACAGTCGCGCAAGTGGCTGCACGACAAGTATCCAAACGCGACGTTTGAAGGAATCCATGCGGCGATTGGCGGCACGGGTTTAGACCTTGGCGTTTTTCGCCTGGAGCGCGACGTGCTGCAACACAAGCCGGACCTGTTGTTTGTTGAGTTCGCTGTAAACGACGGCGGCGCATCGCCCGAACGGATTCACAAAGCGATGGAAGGAATCATTCGCCAGACGTGGAAAGCAGATCCGGAAACCGACATCTGCTACGTCTACACGCTGACTGAGCGGATGCTTGGTGACCTGCAGGCCGGAAAAATGCCGCGAGCTGCCAGCGCGATGGAGGAACTGGCCGATCGTTACGGGATTCCGTCGATCCATTTTGGTGTCGAGGTGGCCAGGCTTGAGGCCGCAGGCGAATTGATTTTCAAAGCACCGAAGCCAAAGGATCCGGCGACAAAGCCGACGGTCTTTTCGACCGATGGTGTGCATCCTCATGTCGAAACCGGTCACCGGCTTTACGTTGAAGCGATTGCGCGATCGTGGCCGAAAATCGCGGCAGCGGGTGGCAAGGTCGGGCCTCACAAAATCGTTGCGCCTCTCCGGCCAGACAACTGGGAAAAGGCGCGTCTGGTTTCCATTCGGCCTGACATGTTGCAAGGCGAATGGAAGAAACTGGCCCCGGATAACCCACTGGCGAAACGATTCCAAAGAAACATGCCGGAGCTTTATCAGGCCGCAAAACCCAGCGCCACGTTGTCATTCACATTCGAAGGAACGTCGGTCGGGATCTTCGACATCCTCGGTCCCGATGGTGGCCAGCTCAGCGTGCAACTGAACGATTCGAAATCCGTGACGCGAAATCGCATCGACGGCTATTGCACCTACCATCGCATGTCGAAGTTCAACGTAGGCACGGAACTGAAACCAGGAATTCACACTATCAAAGTCACACTGACACCAAACTCCCTCGACAAGCGTGCAATCCTGTTCGAGCGAAACCGCGGCGATTTGGATTCCAAGCCGAACAAGTACCAGGGCCACACCTGGTACGCGGCATC
>CAYFJO010000288.1:6371-13603 GCA_964343305.1 uncultured Pirellulaceae bacterium
GCTTATTCGATTGAACCGCATGTTGCGGAGCGCGTATTCGATGAGATGGCCAGAGAAGCGGGCGTGGCTGTCCTCCGGACAGCACGACTCAAATCTCTGAAGAAAGAAGGCTCGCGAATTGTTGAGCTGACGTGTGACGATGGGCGTGTCGTGCGGGCGAAGATGTTCATCGACACGACGTACGAAGGCGATCTGCTGGCGGCGGCCGGTGTCAGCTACACGCTGATGCGCGAGGGCAACGCCAAGTACGGCGAGCACTACAACGGCATCCATTACACGGAGAAGTACCGGCCGCGCACGAATCACAAGAAGCCCGGCTCGAACGGTCGTGTACCAGGTGGACAAGGTGTCTGGGACCGCGACTTTCCACTTGATCCTTACGTTGTCAAAGGTGATCCATCGAGTGGTTTGCTGCCGCTCATCAACGACGGCGAACCCGGCCGGCAAGGCGATCCGGCCCCCGGTGTCATGGCCTACTGTTTCCGGCTTTGCCTGAGCACTGCGGACGACCGGCTGCCAATTCAGCCTCCGCCCAATTACGACCCGACACGCTACGAACTGGTCGTACGATTCATCGAAGCCTGCCAGGCAATCGGCGACGACATGGACCTGCGATGGTTCAGCAAACACGATCCGCTGCCGAACCAGAAGTGGGATTTCAACACCGCGACCTTCGGTGGCAACCTGCCCGGCGCGAGCTGCGAGTGGCCCGAAGCCAGCTACGACCGGCGTGCCGAAATCGCCAAGGAAATCGAGAATTACCACCGCGGCCTGCTTCATTTCCTCCGCACGGATTCCCGCGTTCCCAAAAAGGTCAGACGCGACATAGCACGATTCGGTTTGCCGCGCGACGAGTTCACCGACAACGGCGGCTGGCCTCACCAAATCTACGTGCGCGAGGGTCGGCGCATGGTGAGTGATCTTGTCATGACCGAACACCATACGTTAGGGCGCAAGATCGCGCCGCGATCGATCGGGCTGGGTTCGTACGGCACCGACGTGCACGAGATCCGCCGCATCGTGAAGGACGGCGTGGTGGCCCGCGAAGGCAAGGTGGCCGGTGGGCGAGACGGTTTTGAGCCCTATCAAATCGGTTACGGCGCCATCGTTCCCAAGGCGGCCGAATGCGAGAATCTGTTCGCCACCTTCGCGCTCTCCGCAAGCCATACCGCGTTTGCCAGCATTCGTATGGAGCCGGTCTTTATGGTGACCAGTCAATTGGCGGCGACCGCGGCTTGCATGGCCCTTGATGACGCGGTGGCAGTGCAAAAGGTGGATTATGAAAGGCTGCGCAAGCGATTGTTGGCCGATGGCCAAGTGTTGAAATGGCCGCCCGCTGGCGCAGGAGCAAATGCGAAACTGCCCGGCATCGTGTTGGATGACACCGACGCCAAATTGACCGGGTCGTGGTCAACCAGCAATCGCCAGCCGTCACCGATCGGCGCGAGCTACCGGCACGACAACAACAAGGAACGCGGTAAGAAACTGGCGACGTTTTCGGTGACGATTCCCACCGCAGGCGAATACGAAGTTCGTTTGCTCTACACGTGGCACGAAAACCGGTCGACCCGGACAAAGGTCACCGTTAAAGGTGCAGCCAGCGAAAGGACGGTCGTTGTCAATCAGCGTCAGCCGGCGTTGAAGAATCGCGTACCGAACGCGCTGGGAGTGTTTCGCTTTACGGCCGGTTCCATTGCCACCGTGGTTGTGTCGAACGACGGCGCTGACGGTTATGTGGTAGTCGACGGGCTTCAGATTCTGCCCATCGAGATTGCCCGCCAGGAACGCGCCGGCAAACGTGAATCGGAATACCCCGACATCGTCATGTCAGCCCATCTGGTTTCGCCGTCCGATCTTCACGCCGCCCGCGTTGCCGTGTCGCCGTTGGCGAAAAAGGCGCTGCCGACCAAAGGCGGCGACACCGGTACGCGGCGCTCTAACGAACCGGTCCTGCTTGCCAAGCCGGCAACAGCCAGCGACGTCGCGGGCAAGCATTTCGATCTGGTCGTTGTCGGCGGCACGGGTGGAGGCGTGGCTTGCGCGGTCAGGGCAGCGCGTGAAAACTGCAGTGTGCTCCTTGTCCAGCACAACGGGCACCTAGGCGGCATGATGACCAACGGACTGATGCAATGGGACGCGTTGTACGGCGGCCCGCGTTCGCCGCTGTTCACTGAGTTGCTGGGCAACATCGAGAGCTACTACGTCGAGACCTTCGGCCGCGATTCGCGAAACCATCAGACGATTCGCTACACCCACGAACATTATCCGATTGGCTGGGCCGAACCGCACGTCGCCGAGCGTGAATATAACCGGCTGGTCGCAGGCGAGCGGAACATCACACTGCTGCTCAATCATTATCTCGTGTCCGTAAAGCGGAACGGCAAGCTGATCGAAAGCGCCACGTTCCGCGCACGGCCCGACGGGGGGAGGGTCACTGTGCGGGCGGCGACGTTTGTCGATGCCACTTACGAAGGCGATCTGTTCGCGCTGGCCAAGGTGCCGTATCGAGTTGGTCGCGAAGCACGGGCGGAATACAATGAACCGCACGCAGGCAAAGTGTTCGTCAATATCGACGGTTCGTCACCGTCGAGCGTCATTCGGGAGCGACTCAACATCCGCCCTTACGGTGCACGGCAGGGAAGCATTGATCCGACCAGCCCGTTCACCGCGGATGACGCTGTGCAGGCTTACAACACTCGCTTTTGCGTGACTTCCGATCCCGCGAACCGAATCCCTATCCCGAAACCGGCCAGCTACGACCGGAATGAATACATCGACTACGGCCGCAAATACATTGCCAGCCACAACGGCCCCAATCACAAGTCGCACGTCAATAGTCCGATTCTTCCCGGCGAAAATCATCGGTATTCGGAAGCCGACTGGCCGGAGCGCGAAAAGATCACACAGCGACATTTGCAGTTCGGCCTCGGTCTGATGTGGTTTCTGCAGAACGACGAGTCGGTACCGCTCAAACAGCGCGAGAAGTTCCGCTGCTGGGGACTGCCGAAAGACGAGTACGCCGACAACGGCCATGTGCCTTACGAAATGTATGTGCGAGAGACGCGTCGGATTGTCGGTCGTTACGTGTTCACTCAGCACGACGGCATGCTCGCGCCGGGCCATGCGCGGACGCCGATTCACGCCGACAGCATCGCCGTTACCGACTGGTACATGGACTCTCATTCGTGCACCACCGACCATCGGCCCGGTTACAAATACGACGGCAAATTGATCCTGACGGAACAGTCGCGCCCGGCACAGATCCCGCACCGATCACTATTGCCGCAGGGCGTCGATAACCTGCTCGTGCCGGTTTGCCTGTCGGCGACGCACATCGCCTGGGGCTCGATTCGTCTTGAACCAGTCTTTCTCCAAACAGGCGAGGCCGCGGGATTCGCCGCCGCGTTGGCGAAACAACAGTCAACAACACCCGCCGGGTTGAACGCTGATTTGCTGCTGCGCACGCTTGTCCAGCGCCAGCAACTGGTGAGTTTCTTCAACGATTTGAAAGCGACCGATCTGAACCCCGCCGTTCCGGCTGCTCAATATTTCGGGACAAAGGGATTCTTCCACGACTACAACGCCCGGCTTCAGGAACCTCTCACGGTTGCGATGGCCAAGGTTTGGCAGCATGGTCTCGTCGAACTTGAATCGGGCACTCTCGACCCTCGACAACTGGCGGTTCGAGTTCGCACCGCCGTAGACACCGATTCGCCAGAAACGGGCAAAACTCGCGGCCAAACACTCCTGAGCATGTGGAAACAGATCCAGCCTGAGAGACCCGCACGAATCCCGCTCCCCCGCGCCAAGCCTCAGCGCCCAGCGCCGCGCGGAGGGCATGAAGCTGTCATAAAGGAATCCCAACTATGAGAGTTCCAGGATTCACTCACTTTGTCACACGGTTCGGCCCGCGACTGGGTCCGATTCGGACTGCTGCACTTGTGGGATGGAGTCTGGCAGGGCGAGCGTATCCTGCCCAAAGGCTGGGCACAGTTCATCTCGACACCCGCCCACGTTTGGTTGCGGCGGGAGCCGCGATACGTTTTTTTGCCCAGGTTTTTCTTGTAAGGGGTAACTTCGTCGCAGGAGCTGCCATAGTGATGTAATGACAGTTCATGCAGGTATCGACAACTCGCAGCTTGAGGATGCGATTCGGCGTACGCGCGAAGGGGAAACTGCTGCCTTTGAGGTAGTCGTTCGCCGGTTCGAGACGCCGTTGCGAACGTGGCTGGCAGGGCATGTTCCGCCAGGAATCGATGTCGATGAAGTGGCGCAGCGGACGTTTGTCGCGGCATTCACGCGCCTGGGCGATTACACGCCAGGAACTCGGTTCGACGCGTGGCTATTTACCATCGCTCGGTTTCAACTAAAAACCGAACTGGCGCGTTTGCGCCGAGTGGCTGACTATCATGCCCGTTATGCGCCCGACTTGTTGCAGCGCGAGTTGGAACGGCGCAACTCCGAGCCGCCGGAATTATTTGTAACTCGGCTGGAACATCTGCAAACCTGCGTCAACTCGCTTGCCGAACACCTTTGTCGCTTCGTCACCTGGCGTTATGACGAGGAGATTCCGTTGGAAGAGATGGCCACGCGCAGCGGTCGCTCGGTCGCAGCCGTCAAGAAGCAGCTTTGGGTGATAAGACAGAAACTTCAGCAATGCACTGAAACCCGCATGGCGGCAGCCGAAGGGGGTGCGTCGTGAATGCTCAAGAACGATTTGCCGAACTGTGGACCGACTACCTCGAAGGCGAACTGGACGAATCTGGAATCGCGAAACTGCGCGATTTGCTCGCCTCGGATGAGAGTCTGCTGAAACTCGCCGCCGACATGTACCAGACGCATCGCTTGCTAGGTCTGGTTGTCGAGGAAGTGCCGGCGCGACAGGACGAGTTCGTTCGTGAAACGCTTTCTCGGTTGCCGGATGAAAAGAACAGTTTTGTCAGCGGTGTGATGTCAGACGTAGGACGGATTGCCAATCCGTCCGCGATACAACCTTCAGGAACACATCGGTCATGGACGGATTGGCAATCCGTCCTACTGGCCGCGGTCACTTTAACGATCCTTGCCATTGTGAGTTATTCATTCTGGCCGACGGGACGTTCAGACATCACGAAAGACGATTTCAATCCGAGCGACAACACGACTCCGCAGGGCAACGTACGATTCGCCAGTTTGGCTCATGCAAAGTTCTTTGGTGAATTGCTGCCGCCGGTTGATTCGATCCTCACGCCGAAGCGCGATTACGTGTTGATGAGTGGACTGGTGGAAGTCGAATTTCCGGCCGGAGCATCCGCGATCCTCGAAGGGCCGGCGGTGTTTCGTGTCCTGTCGGACGAGTGCCTCGCTTTGGATGTCGGCCGTTGCAGCGTCCACGCACCAGATGGCGCCGAAGGCTTTCGCGTCGAAACACCCGTGACACGTGTCGTCGACCGTGGCACTCGGTTTACGGTCAGCGTCGCCGAGACCAGTGAAACTGAAGTGCAAGTCATCGAGGGCGCAGCGGACATCTACGAACGATCGGAGAATGTAGGACGGATTGCCAATCCGTCCTACAACGAAATCCGGTTGACCAACGGCGAAGCGCGAAAGTATGCAAAGGGTCGAGCGTTTGCGTCCGACGACATTCCGTTCGACCCCAGTGCTTATCGTCATGGATTACCCGACCGCATTGTGTCGTACGACGCAACAAAGGCCGCAGGTGGCGGGTTCGAGAATCTGCTCAGCGTGACCGTGCAACGAAACGGTCGCGTCATGGAGATTCCTGTCGAAGATCTGATACCGGCACGCGTGACGGCGTTCAAAGCGACTTCGTTCGGCGCTTTCATTTGCGGCGGCGAGACAATTCCCGATAAGCGAATCGAAACGTCCTCGGACCGTAGCCTCGTCACGGGTGTGATCAATCCTGGCGGCAGCGTCGAACCGCTCATTTCAGACCCAGTGCTGTCGGGCGAATCGGCAACGCCTGGTTTGGCGATTCGATTCGACGAGCCGGTCGAGAACGGTTCGGGTGCGGATATCGTGTTTTTCGATCTGCAAACGTTCACAAACCCGCCCGACGGCGACGCATTTCATGTCAGTCCGCTTCAGTTTCGTGACGGCCTAAAGTCGCACACGATCCGCGTTTACGATTTGACGACGGAATCACCGGGCGCCCGTGACCTGACCAGTTTTCACGTACACATGTTTGCCGACGCCGCAGATTCCTTGGCGAAGCTGGAGTCGCTCGAATGTTCGCCGCGAAAGCAAGTAATCAAGTTCAGCGGATTGGCCGTCGGAATCGACCTGTCCGATTTGGGATACGCCGCGGGCGAAAAGGTTGACGGGTTGTTTATTCAGGATGCATTGGACGACAAACACTACGTCGATCCTGTGTTCATCGCTGGCCTGCCGGCCATGAATTAAAGGTAGGACGGATTGCCTAGTCCGTCCGGCATTTTTGCAGCGTTAGGCAAGACTATTCGACCCACCGTTGGAAAGAGAGCAACTCATGAAACAGCGCACGTTAGCGACTGTCCTGCTAGGGACCGTATTGATTCTTACCAGATTGACTTTGGCCCAGACGCCCGACGACCGCTCGGCAACTGAGATCGAAAAGGCGCGGGCTGAGAAGGCTTGGGCGGCACGTCAGGCGGCTGTCAAAGCGGAAGAGTCCAAGGCTGCCGCGGAGAAAGTGTTGGCAGCCAAGAATGGACAGATCAAAGCCGGACAGGAAAAAGTTGCGGCCGCAGTGAAGGCAGCCGAGCAGGCCGCTACGGAAAAAACCGCCGCCGAGAAGGCCCTGGAAGCGGTGCCGGAGGACCAAAAAGAGAAAAAGGCCGAAGCCAAAAAGGCTCTGGAACAAAGGAAGGCGGCCGCACAAAAAGCCGACGACGCAGTTGTTTCAGCCAAACAAGCGGCCGAAAAAGCAGCCACTGAAAAAGCTGCCATCGAGAAGTCCGTAGCCGAGAAAAGAGCCCTGCTGACGGAGACGCTCGATGCCGCCGCTTTGGCCCACGCCGAGGCGCTGGGTGGCTTGAAGCCGATTACCAGCCAGCAGTGGGATTACGTCAAGGCCCGTCATTTATTGTTTCGGGCCGGCTTTGGCGGCACTCCCGAGGAAGTTGAAAAGCTGGTCAAGTTGGGACCCCACAAAGCGGTCGATTATCTGGTCGAGTACCACAAGCGGCCGCGAGCCAGCATCGAGCCGGATAGGGACATCTACTCTTGGGAACGACCACTGGCCTACGAAGAAC
>CAYFJO010000289.1:0-13541 GCA_964343305.1 uncultured Pirellulaceae bacterium
ACGTTGACCAGTGGCTGAGCGTTGCCTCGGCGCGTTTGCATGCCCGCGTCCGAATTGACGTTAAAAAATGCGTAGAAACTATAGTAATCTCGCTGCGATATGGGGTCGTACTTGTGATCGTGGCACTGGCCGCATTCCATCGTCAGTCCCAGCCAAACGGTGCTGGTCGTTTTGACGCGATCGACCGTGTATTCGACGCGATACTCTTCGGCGATTGCGCCGCCTTCGTCGGTCGTGCCGTTGTTGCGGTTGAATCCCGAGGCGACCTGTTGTTCGATCGTTGCGTTGGGAATCAGGTCGCCCGCCAATTGTTCGATCGAAAACTTATCGAACGGCTTGTTCTCGTTGTACGATTTGACAACCAGGTCGCGCCATGCCCACATGTTTCGCGGGCCGTCGGCGTGAAAGACGCTGGTGTCGCCATAGCGCGCCGCATCGAGCCACATCAGTGCCATGCGCTCGCCGTAATGCGGAGACTTGAGCAATCGATCGACAACTTCTTCGAACGCGTTGTCCGACGAATCGTTGACGAACGCTTTCACCTCTTTCAGCGTTGGCGGTAAGCCCGTCAAGTCGAATGTGACTCGTCGAATTAAGGTCCGGCGGTCAGCCTCGGCATTTGGCCGAAGTCCCTCGCGCACAAGCCGCTCGTAGATAAATCGATCCAGCGCGCCGCTCGGCCAATCGGTGGATTTCACCTCCGGAACAGCGACCTTCTTTGGCGGCATAAAAGCCCAGTGACTGGTCCACTTCGCCCCTTGCTCAACCCACCGTTTCAACAACGCGATCTCTTCTTGGCCAAGCGGCTTCTTCGCCGAAGGCGGCGGCATCATCTCGTCCGGGTCGGTCGACAAAATGCGTTTCACGAGTTCGCTGTCGTTGGCGTTGCCCGGCACGATGGCAGATTCCTTGGCCGGACCTTCGAGATCCAGCCGCAGATCGGCGTCGCGATTCTTCTCATCCGGACCGTGACAGTGAAAACACTTGCCGGACAAAATCGGCCGAATATCGCGGTCAAAACGTACCTCATCGGCGGCCCACAATGGACAGATCGATGGAAAGACCAGCAACGTAAGAGTCAGCAGGATGCGGAAGGACATGGCGGGAACTGTTGGGCGGGATGGTTGAAAGATGGAGTGTCTAGTATACCACCCCAAGAGAGATTCGAACAATGCACGCGATCACGATCACGGAGCGGGGTCTTCCGTGATGATCTTTGCCTTGGGCAATGCCCGTTGCAGCGCCGCAACACCGGCGGACGATACCGGTGTGGAATTCAAATATATCTCCGTCAGATCCGTCAACTTGGCCAAGTGCGGCACATCGTCGTCGCTGATGTTCGTGCCGGTCAACCGCAACTCGCGCAACGAAGAAAAACAACTCAACGCCGCCGCGCCGCCATCGCTGAACGTACAGCCGAGCAGATCCAATTCAGCAAGCGTGTTTGCCAGCGTCATATTGCTGGTCAGCGGCCGAAGTCCCGTTGCCGACAGCTTGACGCTCCAGAGTTCCAGTTTTTTGAGATGCCTGCAATGCTTCAGGTGCACGAGTCCCCGCTCGGTGACGGCCGAATACCCCAGCCACAGCTCTTCGAGATTCCGCAGAGCCGCGATGTGTACCATCCCCTTGTCCGTGATTTCTTCCCAGTTCAGGATGAGCGACTTCAAGTTGGGAAAGAACTTGATGACGGCCAGCGTCTCGTCCGTCACGGTGGGATTGATGACTTCGTTGGGCGCGTCCCCCACAACGAAGATTTCGTCGCTTTCGAAGCAAATGCCATGAACTTGACCGTCGACAATGTGTACCGCACCTCCGAGCTTTTTGACCAACGCGACTGGCTTGGCCAGCTTAGGATCGGGCTTCCTATCGCCAGCCGAGATGACGGAATTGGATGGAGCAGCGAACGCCAGCGAGACCAGCAGTAACATCGGCCAAGTCGTTAGACAGCTTCGTTGCATGGTTCAACCCTCGATGGAACAGAGTTCATTGATTGTACTATGAGAATCCGATTCGCAAGAGAAAAACATCGCAATGGGCCGTGATACAACCACCAGCGAAGTGAGGTCGTTTGGGTACACACGAGGAATTTAGGGCCAATCACGTTGAAAACCTCCAACAAACAGCGTCCTGCGCGAAGTCTCGGTCGAACTGCCATTTCGACGGACGGGCGGCTTTGACAAGGTTACCGCCTTGTTACACAACGCGAAACTTTTGGTGATTCGCCATCGTCTTAGTCTGAAGTGCTGGTGCCCATCCAACTTGCAACCCACTCGCCACGAATTAAGTAGTCACAATTCCACGCGCACAGCTATACTTGATTTCAGAATGCGGCCACCGATTTGCAGGGGAAACTCAAGGAGCCCAAACCATGTCCATCTCTCGTGTCTCGATCGTCTTCGTTCTTTTGGTGTTTCAACTGAACGCCTCGGCATTTGCCGTCCCTCGCGTGCCGAAGAACATTGGGCAGTTGATGCAGGATCGCAAGTATGACGATGCGATCAAAGCCATCGATGCCGCCAACAAGGAAGATGCGTCGCAAGACTACCTTGCTTTCCTGAAGGCGCGGGCGTTGCATTTTCAAAAGAAATATGACGCGGCGATCGCGGCGTTTGACGAAATGCTCAAGGCACATCCGAAAAGCGAGTGGATTCGGCATGCCCGGTTTGCGAAGGCCGTTTCGTTTGCACGCAAGGGCGATTTTCGTTCCGCCGAACTGATCTATCGCGCCGAGGCCGACTATCTGTTGTCGCTGGACCGCAAGCAAGAGATTGCGAACATCTATCTTGAATTTGCCGACGCGTTTTTCAAGCCCGAAAGTGAAGATACAAAACCAGACTTTCAAAAGGCGTTGGGTTTCTATCAGCAGGCACTAGCCGTCGGGCCGAAGCCGGAAGAGCGGATAAAAATCGAGTTACTGATCGCGCAGTGTTATCAAAAGCTGGGTAAATCGAATGAAGCCCTGAAAGGGTTTTCGAAGTTCATCGCCGATCACGCCGCGCATGACTTGGCGGTCGAAGCACGATTTCAGTTGGGTGAAGTGCAATTGGCCGCTGGAAACCTGGCCGCCGCGCGGCGCACTTGGCAGGACTTGCTGGAATTGAACAAAGAGTCGAAGTCCAAACGCCTGGCCGAGGCGGCTTTCAAGATTTCTAGAACTTACAATATCCCCGCACCGCAAAACGACGACCAACTTGGGCTGGGCGTGGCCGCGTTGGACTCGTTTATCAAGAAGTATCCTGAACACGAGCTTGCCAGCCAGGCCCATTTGCGAATCGCGCAGAGCTATCAAAACTTCGGTCGTTACGAAGACGCCGTCGCCAGCTTGAAGCGTTTCCTCGGCGACGAAAACTATGCCCAGACGAAGGAAGTTCCCGAGGCCCGCTATCTGCTCGGTGTCGCGATGAAATTGCAGGGCAAGTTTGACGAAGCGCTGGCCACGTGGTCGGACTATCTGGTCAAGCATCCGACTCACAAGTATTGGAGTGACGCCCAGCGCGAGATCATCAACGTCGAGTATCTTAAAGCTCACACGGCGTTCACCAAAAAGAAATATGCCGATGCCCGCCAATTGTGGACGGCGTTCCTCGCGAAGTATCCGCTCGATGCCCGCAGTCGGATTATTCTCTATCGCTTTGGCCAGATGCATTACAACGACGAAAAGTGGGACGACGCTATCAACGACTGGCGGCGATTGGTTTCGAAGTATCCGAACACCAACGAGTCGTCACAGGCCCAGTACATGATCGCACAGACACTCGAAGAGAAACTGAACAAGTTCGAGGACGCTATCAAGGAATACAAGAAGACAAAGTGGGGTAGATTTCAAAACAACGCGGTTCAGCGGATTGCCCGTCTGACCGCCAAGCGATTCACGATTGAAACGGAGCGTATCTTCCGCAGCAACGAAACACCAAAGATCAAGCTGACCAGCCGCAACATCGAAGACGTGACCGTGCGCGTCTATCACGTCGATCTGGAAACGTACTTTCGCAAGATGCATCTGGCCCGCGGCGTCGAACAGCTCGACATTTCGCTGATCGACCCGGATTTCACGTTTGAACACAAAGTCGCCGGCTATGAAAAGTACAAGTTGTGTGAAGCCGACGTCGAAATCGCTCTGCCGGATGAGAAGGCCAATAAAGGATCTGGCGTCCTGGCCGTGACGGTCACCAGCAAAGCGTTCGAAGCGACCACGATGCTGTTGCAAAGCGACCTCGACGTGATCGTCAAAAGCTCACGCGACGAAGTGTTCGTGTTTGCCGAAAACATGCGAACGGGCAAGGCATGGCCGGAAGCCCGGATTCTCGTTTCCAACGGCAAACAAGTCTTTGCCGAAGGGACAACAGGCGCGGATGGCGTGTTTCACAAGTCATTTGAGGAATTGAAGTCCTGCAACGACGTGCGTGTCTTTGCCATTGCCGACGGACACACGGCGTCGAACGTGATCGCACTCCGCGGTTTGGGCGTCGCTCAAGGATTGAGTCCCAAGGGATTCATCTACACCGACCGGCCGGCCTATCGAGCCGGTCAGATGGTCCACGTCCGCGGAATTATCCGGCAAGTTGCCGGCGACACGTACAAGATCGAAGACGGCAAGAAGTACGACCTCGAAGTTTTCGACAATCGCAATCGATTGGTGCATACGTCCGAGGTCGCGTTGAACGTGTTCGGCTCCTTGCACGCGAATTTCCTGCTGCCCAGCGCATCGCCTCAAGGCCAGTATCGAATCCAGGTGCAAGACGGCGACAAGCAAAACTATCAAGGCACATTCGTCGTCCACCAATATCAACTTCAACCGGTGCAGCTCGAAGCGGATGTCGAGCGAACCGTTTTCTATCGCGGCGAAGAGATCACGGGGACGATACGTGCGTCGTACTACTATGGTGCACCGGTCATTGGCCGAGAAATTCGGTATCAACTCGCCGGCGGCCGGTCGTTCACGGCCAAGACCAGCGTTGCGGGCGAGGTGAAATTCCGCTTCGCAACGCGTGACTTTCGCGAATCCCAAACGCTGGCGTTGACGGCCGCATTGCCCGAACACAATCTGCAGATTAGCAAACCGTTTTTCCTTGCGACACAAGGTTTCTTGCTGTCGGCCAAGACCGTGCGGCCAACTTATTTGGCAGGCGAATCGTTCGAGGTTGAGGTCACAGCCGCCGATGCCGAAGGCAAACCAATTGAACGTCCCCTCACGCTCAGCGTGTTGCATCGCCAGGAAATTGACGGTGAAACCGGGGAAGTGCTCATCGAAAAACACGATTTGAAGTCGGACGACAAAGGTCTAGCACGACAGACATTGACGCTCGACGAAGGCGGCCGATACGTGTTGCGATTCGAGGGCGTCGATCGATTCGACAATCCGATCAGCACGCAAGCGACCGTTCGCATCTCTGACGATGAAGACAAAGTTCGGCTGCGTATTCTCGCGGACACGCACACCTACAAAGTTGGTGACGTCGCGAAGTTGCAAATCCATTGGCGCGAGCAGCCGGCGTTAGCGCTCATCACGTATCAAGGCGCACGCATTCTGAAGTATGAACTGGTGCAACTCAAAAAAGGGACGAACAATTATCAAGTTTCAATGGGCTCGAAACTCGCGCCGAACTTTGATCTCGCGGTTTCCGTGATGAACGACGCGCCTCAGAAACTGGAGGATGATACGCAACGTCGATTCCATCAGACATCGAGCCCGTTCACAGTTCAACGACAACTGCTCCTGGACTTGAAAATCAAACCGGCTGCGGACGGCAAGAACGCAAAACCGGGCCAAGACATCGAAGTCGAGATTACAACGACAGACCCGCAAGGCCGGCCGGTCAGTTCCGAAGTCAGTCTCGCGATGGTCGAAAAAGCGCTGTTGTCACGATTCAATTCGCCGCTGAGCAAAGTTTCCGACTTTTTCCGCGGCACCCGCCGTCAATCAGCCGTTCGCACGACGTCCAGCGTGTCGTTCAAGTACCGCCCGCCGACCCAGTCGGTCAATGCGCAACTGCTCGCCGAGCAAGATCGGCGCGAGATACATGAAGCGGAATCAGCACGGCTGGCTGAAATTCGCGGTGTTACGCTCGGTACGCTCGTTGACTCAGTGGAGCTATTCGACCGTGATGGGGATGGCCCACCGCAACTCGGAGGTGCCATGCTCGACGATTCGGGCGGTGCATTCGAAGATATTGAAGCGGTGGTGGAGGAAGTTCCTGGAGAGCCACAGTCGGCTCTGTCAGCGCTTGGAGCCCAAGTCACAAACGGTGAGGAGCTGGGCGAGGCGGGGCAGCAGTTGGCCGGCGGCGAATTTCCAAAGTGGGCGGGCTCCGTGCCTGGGCGCTACCGCGAAGAGATCAGGGGATATTATCGGACTCTGGGAGGCGAAGGCCGTCCAGGAAACGGCCGAGCAGCGAATTATACGATCGACCATTTTGCCGGCGGCTCGTACGAGTTCATTCCAAACCAAACTGAATGGCAGATACTTGAGAAAGGCGGCGCATGGAGGAATCTGAATCTCAAGTCGACGCTTGGTTTCAACTGGAATGCCGAGCAGGCGAAGACATTTGTTGCCGAAATGCAAAAGAAGGGAAACGTGCTGCTGCCGCAACTTGCGTCCCATGAAACCGCCTATTGGAACCCCGCCGTCACGACAGACGAAAAAGGCAAAACAACGTTGACGATCACGTTGCCCGAGCGCTCGACTGCGTGGTCGTTGCTGGCACGCGGTATCACCACGGAAACGCTTGCCGGCGAAGCGGCCAACGAGTTGGCTGTCAGCAAGGAACTGTTTGGCCAGATCAAACTGCCAACGGCGTTCACCGACGGCGATCAGGCGACGATCATCGCGACAGTTCATAACAACGCCATCGCCAAAGGCAAGATTGAAGTGACGTTGGAGCTGAAAATCGGTGACAAAAAAACGATCGAACGAAAAACGATCGACGTTCTGAAGAAAGGCATCACCGATCTTTCGTTTTCTCAGAAACTCGCGCTGCCCGAATCGGCGAAGAAGTCGGGCGCCCCGGCGACGAAGGCCGAGTTCTTGTTGACGATCGCGGCAGGCGAGCAGCAGGATGTCGTGCGGCAAAGTGTTCCCGTCGTGCCATACGGTATGCCCGTCTTTGCGATCGCCGGTGGTTCGTCCGCGGGCGATGTCACGGCCGTGCTGAACCCGCCCAAGGGAATGAAAATCGAGTCACCGCGCCTGCAGATCATCGTCGGCCCCACGGTTGAACGGAGCTTGCTCGACGTGGTCCTGGCACGGGCAACCTGGTGCCAGGCCGAGTCGAATCGATTTGCGTCGGGAGCGGAGTCCGCGGTCAGCAATTTGATGGCCGCGTTGGCGTTGCAAAAACTGATCGCCGCGACGCGAGAAGCGGACAACCCACACGCCCAATCGTTGGACGCCCGCATTCGTTCGTCCATCAACTTGTTGGTCGCGCAGCAGAACGATGACGGAGGATGGAGTTGGGCCGGCGGACAAAGTGACAAGTACCATTCGGCCCGCGTCGTGTGGGGCTTGAGCCTGGCTCGTGCTGCCGGATTCCGGGTTGCGGACAGCGGCTACAACAACGCGGTTGGCTTCCTACGAACGCAGTTGAGCAAGTCGCGCGTGACCGATTACGAAACGAAGGCGGTTCTCTTGCACGCTTTGGCGACCGCGGGACATGACGACTTCACGTTGGCAAACCAACTGTACCGAAACCGTCCCGCTCTGTCGGCGGCTGGTCTGGCACACTTGTCTCTGGCATATTCCGAAATGGACCGCCGACAAACAGCCGGTGAACTCGTCTCGATTCTTGGCGAGCGTCTCGGGGCCGACGGTGCAGCCACGCCGGCAAAGGGACTGTCGTGGAACCAATCGTCAACCGAGCTGCGAGCGTTGCACGCGATCGCTTTGGAAAAGGCCGCCACCGGCAACGGTGAACTCAAAAAGCAAGTTGACTGGCTGATGGCGCATCGAACTGGCCATCGTTGGTCACCCGACAAGGCAACCGGCCCCGCAATGTTGGCAGCCTGCCGTTGGTTTGCCAAGACACGCTTCGAAGGCGAGAAGTATAAGTTGGCCATTGTTGTCAACGACCTGGCCGCGCAAGAGTTGGAAATCGATGCCGATTCGCGGACGCAAACCATCGACATTTCCAGTGAGTTTCTCGATCCCAAAAAGGACGAACAGCGCGTCCGTTTCGAGATCACTGGCCGTGGCCGATACGCGTATCAATGCGTGTTGGGCGGATTCGTGCCGGCCGAAGAACTCAAAAGCACCACCCAGGATTGGAAGGTTGTCCGCACTTACGAACCCGCATCACGAGAATTGGATGGCGTGCAGATTCCACGCGGATTCGACGTTCTCAAAGGAACGTTTAAAAAGTTCCGCAACGAATTGAAACAGCTTCCCGTCGCCCGTCGAGGGCATGTCGAACTGCAAGTCACTCGCCAGGGAATCACTGGCGATACATCGGCCGACGAGTTGGATTATCTAGTCGTGACCGAGCCGTTGCCCGCGGGCGTCGCCGTGATCGAAAAATCGGTGCGTGGCGGTTTCGAGCGATTCGAGATCGCTCCAGGGGCAATCACGTTTTACATCGGCAGTCGTCGCGGCATTGCTCCGATTCATTACGACGTACACGGATATTTGCCCGGCGAGTATCGCACAACGCCAACCATCGTACGAAATAGCTATCGGCCGGATCGCATGGCCGTCTCGACGGTCAAGCCGCTGAGCGTGCTGACGATCGGCGCAAAGAGCACGGATAAGTACGAATTGTCTCCTCGCGAACTTTACGAACTTGGCCGCCGTTATTTCGAGAAAGAAGACTATCGGCAAGCAGGCGATCACCTGTCGAAGCTCATGTCGAGTTGGAGCCAGAATTTGAATTCGAAATTCTTCAAGAGTACGGCTCACATGTTGTTGAACGTGCATTTGAAAAACGGTCCGCCCGCCGAAGTCGTCCGATACTTCGAGATCATCATCGAGAAATATCCAGATTTGCAAATCGATTTTGACAAGTTGCTGCAAGTCGGACGGGCGTATCACGATATCGGCGAATATGAGCGCAGCTATTTGGTGTTTCGAGCCACGTGTGAAGCGAGCTTCATGCGCGAAAGCCGCGTGGCGGGCTTCCTGCAATCACAAGGCGAGTTGCTGCGCAGCGTCGACACGATGACCAGCCTGTTGCGGGAATATCCGCCGGAGTCCTACACGGCGACGGCTCGATATGCGTTGGCTCAAGATGTTTATGCGAACGCTCCCGAGGCCAAGTCCGATCCAAAGCTGCGAGAGAAGAAAATCACTCGAATCGATTTGATCCGGCAAGCATTGGCGATGCTCGATGGATTCTTGACCAAGAACCCCGAAGATCCGGCCGCCGACCAGGCATCCTTCTCGTTGGCCAACGCGTTGTTGGAATTGGAGGTGTACGAGGAAACAATCGCAGCCTGTGAGCGTTTCGCGGAGCGATTTCCCAAGAGCGACTACCTTGACAGTTTCTGGTACATCATTGGCTATTGTCAATTCGCTCGCGGCCAGCACGACGATGCCTTGTCGATGTGCGACAAAGTGGCGAAGGCCAAACGAGTTGACTCGGCAAGCGGCCGTGAAATCGAAAGCCCCAACAAATGGCAGGCGATCTATATCCTGGGCCAGATTCATCACAGTCTTGGCAAGGCGGAGAACGCGATCACCGAGTACAAACGCGTTCGCGATCGTTTTCCTGATGCACGCCAGGCAATCGAATACTTCACGCGCAAACAGATCGAGTTGCCGGAAGTCACCACTCTGAAACCCGGTGAAGCCGGCAACGTCGAGTTGAAGTTCCGCAATATCCCCCATTGCGACACGACGGTCTATCGCATGGACCTAATGAAATTCAGTTTGTTGAAGCGGAACCTTGGCGAGATTACTTCCATCAACCTGGCGGGCATTCGCCCCCATCACCAGGCAACGACGAAATTGGGCGATGGCAAAGACTTTCGCGACCGCACCGAAAAACTCAAGCTGCCCTTAAAGGAAGAAGGAGCCTATCTGGTCGTTTGCCGAGGCGGCGATCTGCACACAAGCGGTCTGGTGCTGGTCACACCACTCGTCGTCGAAGTGCAAGAGAACAGTGGTTCTGGCCGTGTACGAACGACCGTCCGCGATGTCACAAACGAAACATTCCTCACGGATGTGCACGTCAAAGTCATCGGCACACTGAATTCTGAGTTCACCTCGGGCGACACCGACCTGCGCGGAGTTTTCGTGGCCGACAAGATTAATGGTCAAACAACTGTCATCGCGCAAGCCGAAGGTGGCCGCTACGCATTCTTCCGAGGGACGACTCATCTGGGGCCGATGCCAGCGCAGCAGCAAGGCCAAGCCGCGGCACAAATGGACGAGTCGGAGGCAGCGCCCAATGCGTCCGGCAAAGGCGCCCTGCTGAAGAACCTGCAAGAGAGCAACATGAAAATCCAGGTTGAACAGCAGGACCAATTGCAGGATCTGTTCGACAACGACGTCGAAAGCGGCATCGGCGGCGGGTTCGGCGGCGGGATTTTCTGATTCAATCGGCGAATATCAACTTCCGAAGGTTTCCGAGACTTCGGAAGTTTGAACCGAATTCTAGACTTCCGAAGTTGAAGAAAACTTCGGAAGTCGACCACATCGGTCCAAACGAGCCGGTTGGCGAATTCGCAATCTTTAAGCATAATACGAACAGTATTGTGAAGCACCCGTTATTGACCGGGGCGTTTGACCCACGCCATCTCACACCGCACCGCTTGCCCCGGTCCCGCGTGGTGTGGTCTGAATGGAACGCCGTCTTTCTCCTAACAATCAAGCTTGGTTGCTAATGATCCAGAAGCTCTTTTCAAAGTGTCCGTGCAAATTGATCCAAAATCCGCCGCGGATCGGTTCGCAGGGTCAGTTCACGATTGTTGCGGTCGTCGCGCTGGTTGTGCTGCGACTTGCCGTCGGGTTTCATTTCTTCTCCGAAGGTGCCAATAAACTGGTCGACGGAGAGTTTTCGGCGGTCGGTTTTTTGCAGGGCGCAAAAGGCCCTTTTGCGGGTTGGTTTCAAAGTTATCTGAAAGATCCGGACGGGCTGGAGCGGCTGAATTACAACCCGCATACTGAACGATGGGACAAGATCGAGGTCAAGCAAACGACCTATGTCTGGTCCGTGCATCGTGAACGGGTCGCCGCCCACTATCAATATGGTCCCCGTCAAACGCAAATGGCCCAACACGTTTCACAAATTTACGATTCACGGTTGCAACAATTCTTCATTGAAAACAACGAAGACATCAACGAGTATTTCCGCGACTTGGAGCGAGTCAAGGCGTACCGTAACGATCCGCAGCGTGAAGATGTTGATTCGCGCCGTGGGCAGACGGACAAGATCGAACGCGACTATCGCGGCAAGCGTGGCGGGTGGTTAAAGCAAATCAACACCATGTGGCTGGAATACGATCGAGCGCTCAATGCCGTCGCCACCGACGAGCAAAAGAAGAACGCCGGACTTGCCCCGTCGTTGAAACTTCCCGGGTCCGCCGGCTCGTACTACGCGTTTGTTGATCCCAATGCTCCCGATCCCCGGAATCAAATTGCCGTTCGTGACAACTCCAAGTTCATGGATGTCGACTGCATCAATTCGTTGATTCCACGAATGGACCTTTGGATTGGTGTGCTCTTGATCCTTGGTTTGTTCACACGGCTGACGTCGATCGTGGCCGCACTGTTCCTGGGGTCCATCATGCTCACCCAATGGCCTTGGTCTCCAGACGCCCTGCCCATTCACTATCAAGCCATCGAGGCATTCGCATTGGTCATCTTGGCCGTTGTCGGTGCTGGGCGATTTTGCGGTCTCGACTTTTTCATCGTCAATTGGCGGCAATGTTGCGGCGGCTCGAAATCAACTGAAAATGAAACCTCTGGTGATACCAAGTAGGAAAACGATATGAACCTTACGCCCGAAGAAAAGAAAGCCGGAAAAGAAAACTACTACGAAGCGGTCACGGAGCACGACAAGTCTGACCCGCGTGGCAACGTCACCGGTGAAGACGGCAGCGTCACGCGGCGTAGCTTTTTGAAAGAGGTGATTGGTGCCAGCGCCGTGACAGCCGTGGGAATCGGTGGCATGTATTACAATTACGGTCGTCCCGATACGCCGGTCAAGATCGGCATCATCGGAACGGGAGACGAAGGCGGCATCTTGATCGGTGCGCTGAATCCCGACTATGTCCAAGTTGTCGCCATCGCCGATATTCGCCCGTCGAGCATCCAACGGGCTTTCTACGGCGATTACGGCGGCGGCGACCCGGCCAAGACGCATTCGCTGCGACCTGGGTTGTTGGAGGTGTACGGGCACAAGTCGATCGAACAATCGAAGATCAAGATCTATGACAACGACGGCAAAACTGGCGATTCGGGCGGCGGCTGGAAGTCGGATGGCGGCGGCTGGGAAGCGTTGATCAACGACAGCAATGTCGAAGCGGTCATCATCGCGTTGCCGCTGCATTTGCACGCCCAAGTTGCCGTGGCGGCGCTACAGGCCGGTAAACATGTGCTGACTGAAAAACTGATGGCTCACAACATTGCGCAGTGCAAGGTTATGTCGCGTGTGGCCGCCAAGCAAGGAAAATACCTCGCCACCGGCCACCAACGACATTACAGCGTCTTGTACGACAATGCTGTGAACATGATCCGCTGGGGGTTGCTCGGCGAAATCCACCACATCCGCGCCCAGTGGCATCGCGGCAATCTGCCTGGCAACGATAGTTGGGCCCCGCCAATTCCGGGCGGTGCGCCCATCTGGGATTCCAGCGAAGTCTACAATCCCATCGCCAAGCAATTGGAAGCGTTCGAAAAAGCAAAAGCACGCGGCAGCAGTGAGCCCTTCCTGGAAGAGCGCATCAAGCAGTGGAAGCAATGGGACGCCGACAAATCACTCAACGGCCCCGCGATACTCGACCTCGGTTACGAGTCGCTCAAGTTGGACAACTATGAACGGACGGCTTTTGAGGAACTGATCCGCTGGCGATTGTGGAACCGCACGGGAGGCGGACTGATGGCCGAACTTGGCAGCCACCAGTTGGACGCAGCCAGCATCTTCATCAGTGCGATGAACAAGGAAAAGGTCCATCCCCTGACGGTTCATGCCGTGGGCGGCCGCCACATTTTCCCGCAAGACCGCGACGCCGACGACCACGTCTATTGCACGTTCGAGTTTCCGGGCCCCGGCTACGACGCCAACTTTGATCCCGGATACAAAGACCCGGTTTCCGGCGTTGGCAGCAATCGCCCGATCGACTCCTTCGAGGCCAACTCCAACAAAAAGATCGTCGTCACCTATTCGTCTATCAACGGCAACGGCTACGGCGGCTATGGCGAAGTGGTCATGGGAACCAAGGGCACGTTGGTCATCGAGCGTGAGAAGGATGCGATGCTTTTCAAGACCAGCACAACCACGCGAGTCGGCGTAAAATCTTCCGGTGCCGGCCCGGTCCTCGACACGCAAGAAAGCGGCGACGGCGCGGTCGCCAAAGCCGCCGAATCGGCCCCCGTCAGTCGTGGTTACGCC
>CAYFJO010000290.1:0-13482 GCA_964343305.1 uncultured Pirellulaceae bacterium
GAAACGTGCCCGCCTCTAGTGATCGACCGTGGCTGGAATTAAACGATCGGTATCAATGCTGGGCAACCAGCCGAAAATGCGTCTGGTTAATGCGTCCGACAAAGTGTTTTCGCTCGATCTGGTGAAAAACTCGGGCATTAAAAAAGACGAGCCGCACATGAATGCGTTGACCATTGATTTCCTCGATGCCAACCGTATCCGGCATACCTGGGGCTGCTGCCAAGGCGGCGACAAAGTCACCAACATGTCGGTTGAGTTCAAGCGGAAAAAATAGATTCAGTCATCTTTCGGCCATTTCGACAGGTCCCACTTCGCCACGCCCATGTGATAGCGCTGGTGCCACGGAAGCGTGTGGGCGGCGAACTCTGGCTGCTTGGGGCCAAAGTAATAAGCAGTGACGATCGACTCGTCATCAAGTTGAACGCTCGAAGGATAACCGCAATCCGTTTTGTGCCAGTCGCGCGCCGCGCAGGAAATCAGCACGACTGGCAGCGACCATGTTGCGCCGTCATTTCGACTCATGCGCAAGACGACACCGAACAAGCCGGGTATGCGGCTGGTGATGGAGCACAGCAGACGTCCATCGGCCAACTCCAGCAGATGCGCGTTTTCCTGCCCCTGCGGTGAAATCAGTTTTGGCTCGGACCACGTTTTGCCTTCGTCGCGGGAACGGATGAGGGTCTCGCCGCTGCCATGCGGCAGAGCGTTGTCCATCCGGTCGCGGCAACTGGTGCGGCACACGGCCAGCCATTCTCCGCCCGAATGGCGCAAGATAAACGACTCGCTGACGTCTTCGGCTGTCGTCCGCTCGCTGCCCCACGTTTGCCCGCCATTGGAGCTGAGAATCACACTGGCCCTGCGCCGTCTTCCCGCACCGGGGAGTTTTCGATACGCGGGACAAACCAGCCGGCCGTCGGGCAGCGCGAAGATGTCGCCGTGTGGAATGACATCGAGATCCAGTAGTCGACGCTCCCACGTCCGGCCGTTGTCCTTGGAGATGCAGCGTTGCAGCTTGAGGAACGGCAGCTTCTGTCCTTTGCGATACCCGCTGACCAAAGCCACCAGATGCCCCTCGGCGTTCAGACCCACCGCGTGGTTCATGCGAATGCCGTCCGGCTCTTCGGGATGACTCGAAACCATACTGCGAAACTTCCAGTTGACGCCGCCATCGGCGCTGATCCAAAGCTCGACATCGCTGCCCGCGCCGTATCCGTGGCTGGGATGGTTGTAGACCGCGGCGGCGATTTCGCCGCCCGGGAGTTTCGTCAGGTTCGGCCAGAGCCCTTTGTTGTCGATAGCGACGTAGAACTGAGCGCCTGGCAGCAGTTGGCAGCCGTTCATTACCTGAGCA
Source organism: uncultured Pirellulaceae bacterium (assembly GCA_964343305.1). Lineage (GTDB taxonomy): Bacteria > Planctomycetota > Planctomycetia > Pirellulales > Pirellulaceae > CAYFJO01. The sequence continues at coordinate 1,352 of CAYFJO010000290.1, forward strand.
ACGAGTGGCCGATTCCCGGTTTCATCAGCAGCGACCGACTGGAGCGAAGCGGGAACAGCGGTCGCCAGCGCGGCGCATTGGATCAGTGTGCGGCGACTGACGTTGTTGGACGGCTGATTCATTTTCTTGTCGTAATTGGACTTAGATTTGTTGCTTCGCCGGGCGATATGGATCGCCGCTGGTCTTGGGATCGAAAACTTCGTAGTTGGCTCACGGCGTCATCACGATGACCTGAGCGGGGTAGGGGTCGCGGATTTTGTTGACCGTTCGCAAGAACGCAATCATCGTCTCGGATTTCAGACCCTGGTAGCTGGCCAGGAATTCCACCAGATCGCTTGTTCTTGCGGAGCGTCCTTCCTTGAACAATTGGGCAGAACGGTCGGGATAGTGGACCAGTCCCCAGCCGTCGGGATGAAGATCGCCTCGCAACCGGAAATCGGCGAACAGGTGTTGACCCGATACGCGCTCGTTGAATGAGAATCCCATCACTTCGCATGCAGTGACCGAGCCGAGCGACACAGCCAGAAGAGACGTCGCCGTGAGCAGGACACCTGCAACAAGTTTGTGTCGATTCAAATGACTGATTTCCACTTTGTTCCTATGAATACCCTGAGTAAAGTTCGCCTGTCACATTCCCAAACGAGAGTTCACCGTTGCAATTGCGCAACCTCAACGTCCGTGAGCGCCCGTCGATACAGTCGCACGTCTTTGAGTTTGCCGTTGAAGAAATCGTGAGGGCCGAATCCGATCTTGAGCGGATGGTCATTCGATATGTCGTAATCTGCCGATGTGAAGATTGCGGATTTCGCCACCAGTTTACCGTTCATGTAGAGACGCAGGTGATCGGCGCTTCGCACGGCAGCCAGATGCACCCACCCGGCGGGCATGGCGCGGTCATAGGTCGCGCACCTTCCAGCTTCGAGGGAAAGGACGTGCCCGGAAGGGAGCACTCCGCAAAAGAGTTTTCCGTTAAAGACGGCCATCGACCAGGCTCGGCGGTAGCGCACGTCGGGCGTTTTGTCCAACTGGCCCGTTAAGACCCACTTTTTGCCGCCGTCATAGCGATAGACTTCGGCTCTCGGCAGCGTGCCGGCGTACAGCTTGCCTTTGTAGACGGCCATGCCCATGACTTCTTTCTCTTCACCCAGACGGCCGCAATGAGTCCACTGCTGCGGGCCATCCATGCGGTACACCGAACCGGTCGGCCAGGTGCCCACGTGAGGCCGACCTTTGTAGACGGCCATCGAGTAGACCTGCGTGGTCTCCGGCACTGGCCCCATGCGAGTCCAGTCGTCGCCGCCATCGTAACGGAAAAAACCGCCGTCATCGTAGCTCAGTCCATACAGGCTGCCGTTGTGAACGCCCAAATGCACGACACGCAATCCGGGGCAACCGCAGGATGTCCAACCTCGGTCGCCGTCGTAGCGATACATGCCTCGCGTGCGCGGCGTCTGGCGAAAATCGCCACGCCAGGCACCCGACGTTCCGGTTCCCGCATAAAGCTTGCCCTTAAAGACGGCCAGGCCGCTGATACTGCGCACATCGGCGACCTTGCCACAGTCGATCCACCGTGTGCCGCCTTCATAGCGATAGACGCGGCCGCCGTGATTCGTGTTGGGCGAGAGCGGCAGCGACGACCCGCCACCGCTGTAAGTCTCCGAACCGGCGTAGAGCTTTCCGTTGTAGACGGCCAGGCCGGTAATCGCGTTGGCCTCGTCGGGAGCCCCGCAGTCGATCCAGCGGGTACTGCCCACGTAGCGATAGACGTGGCCCCGCTGTCCCTCGCCGGGCTCCCAGGTCGCCGCGTACAGCCCGCCGTCAAAGACCACCAGCGATTTGACATAATGGTTCTTGCCCGGCCGTCCGCAATCGGTCCACGCCGGGTCGAGTCGGCCGGAGTCGATACCGAAAATGACGTTCCGCCAGTTCGACTGAGCCGACGTGACGCCCGCGTAATTCATCAGGCCGAGCGTCACACCGGTGCGCGATGTGGAGTCGTACCAGCTCAGCACATCGCCAAGCACGTCGTCCAGCTCACTCTCCGTATGAACCCACGCGGCGATAGAGAAGTCCCCTTTACCCAATCGGAGCGAGTCGGATGCCGGCACCTCTAGCCAGGCGTCTGTGCCATTAAAGATCGCGCCATCGGATGCGTGAAACCGAACACCGCGGTTGACGGCGTGGTGGTTGCCGTCGGAATGGTCTTTGCAGTCACCGGCGAGCTTCCAGTGAGCGATCAGTCCATCGTCGGCGTTCGCCGGATTGACAATCAGAAGAAACGCGGCGATCACGGCCGAAAAGAATGGGACTCGATTGGTGAGTTTCGTGTAAGTCATGCTACTCACTCCTGCTTGGAGGACTCGACAAGTTGCACAGCGTCGAGAATCACATAGCCGTCGGTGTCGGCGTTGGTGATTTCGATTGTCACTTCGCCCGCTGGGAAGGAAAACGCACCGACCGCGCCGAATGGTCCGTGGTCAGGCTTGTGGCGTTGGTTGATTCGGACTGTGGATTGGCCATCGGCGTGATGGATCGTGACGGGGACGTTGGTCGCGCGGTTTTCATTCGGCGTCCAGGCGACGCGAACTTCGTACCGTCCCGCTTTGGAAAGTTTGAGCTTGAATCGAGCTGACTGTTTGCCCTTGCCGGTGTTGCCGTCGTGCTGGTAGCCAACGCCGACAAATGGGCCGATCACCTGGCTTGCTTCTTCGAAGCCCTGGCGTTCGGCGGACGCTTCATCGACAACGATTCCATCCAGCGACTTCGGATCGATTGACCTCGCCGTTCGTTTTGTTGGTCCCGTCCAGGCCAGTACCTGCCGATCACCGAGCAGCCGTCTTTTCAAGTCGTCGTACTTCACTTGTTGCACGGCGGTGTCTGCGTCAATCGCCTGCATCGCCGCCGTAGCCGCTGATTGGCCGAGCACCATGAAAACCGGTTCCATCCGAATCGAACCAAAGGCGATGTGCGAGGCGCTTAGACAAACCGGCACCAGCAAATTGTCGCATTCCGCTTTTTTGGGAGTGATCGAACGGTAATCGATCGGATACGGCGGGAAACCGCCGATTTCCACGTCGCCTTCGTTACGTACGTGGCCGTTGTCATCGACGTAGCGTTGCACATTGTGCGAATCCATCGTGTAGGCCGCCATGCCGATCGGTTGCTCCGCAGTCACTCGACCTTGACAATTGTGTTGCGTCATCACATACGCACTGATCATTCGCCGGGCTTCGCGAACATAAAGCTGCTGTTGCCAACCATCTTCACGTTCGAACTCGTCGCGGCACATGCCCCAGCGGGCAACTTCGCGGCGAATGTGATCGGGCACGCGCGGGTGATTGGCCAGCGTCCACATCAGACCTTGTTGGTAAGACCGGTGCCGTGCGACGATCTTCTCGCGCTGGGCGTACGACGCTTCGGGATACTCGTAGTTCTGACCGATGAAGTCGGTCGAGAAACCGGTACGGTTGTTCGTATCGGTCTTCCGGTTTGGCATGCCGGAATTGATCCACGGCATGCCTTTCTCACCTGCCTCGAAGTTTCGCAGTAGCAATTCGTATTGCAGAGGATCGTGGCCGGTGGGTTTGGCAAACGGGATACGGTTTTCGGGATGATCGGTCAAGCACATCCGAAAACAGAACGCTTGCACGCGCCGATCACCTTCTCCCTCGACGCCGGGACCGCGAGGATCAATGCCGGGCAACAAGCCGCTTTGGGGGTCGCCCGGTTTCACATACGGATCGACGCCCGGCAGAAATTGGTGATATTTGGCGTGGCGGGTTTGTACACCGTTGAGCGTTTCTTTGTACGTTTTATTGCTCTCTCGTCCAACCGTATAGGAGACACCGGCCGTGGCGAGCAAATCGCCCTCGTAGGTGGCGTCGATATAGATTCGCCCGCGAAACGTTTGCCCGCTCTCCATCGTAATTTCGACGATCCGCGGCCCTTCTTTCTTCACGCCACGAGTGGTTCGATCGAGACGTTGCCGATAGGCGACGGGAATCTGATGCTCGCGAACAAGGTCCTGCATGATGGACAAGGCGGCGGAAGGTTCGAATGTCCACATCGCTTCTTCTTTGTCGCCCGTGCGGCTCTGTCCGCCACTGCGATACGCTTCGCGCGACTGCCATTTCCAATGTTTCGGATCTTCGTAGTACTTGCGAACACGCTGATAAAACTCGCGAGCCACACCGCCGATGGCGGCCTTGTTTCCAATATCGGTCTGCCCCAATCCGCCCGTGGTCAAGCCGCCAATCCGACTCGACGGTTCGATCACCACGACGCTGCCGCCCATCCGACGCACTTGCACGGCCGCAGCAATTCCCGCCGACGTTCCGCCGTAAACGACAACGTCATATTGCCGCGTTTCGTCAGCGGTGGTAGATGGCGTCGTGCTTGTCCACACTCCAAGAATTGCAGCGATCAACATTGTGCGTTTCGCGATTACAAAACGAAATCGTGTCTGGGTCATCAGTAGATTCTCCGGTCGTTGCATGGAAACATATATTTTAGGACGAGCGGCAGATGAATTCATGGCTGCCGTAGCAAAAATAGCCAAGACTTTCGGTCGATCACGCAGTCACTCGAAGCTTTTGGCGACTTTCGCTATGGCAAGATTCAGATTTGACAACGCACTCGATACTGAAAGTCTCTCACTGTTCGACCATGTGGTGCATGTCCGAACACCGATACGTGGGAAACGCTGCAACCATTCGCTTGGGTAATTGGTGTCGTCAAATTACAGAAGTGCATTGGGAATTCTCAACGACCATTCTCTGTGAACAATTTCAAGACGTAGTTGAATCGTAGCATCACAAACAACCCCTAAAGAACAATCGGGGAAACTCCCACTCTCGCCTTCGCTGCCTAGGGTCCGTTGCGGATGATAATGCGAGAAACTAGAATCCTTTAACCACTTACAAACTCATTGTAAGTTGCCTGGTCGTGTAGGCGGCGCGAGAAGGGCAACTCGTAATCGAACTCGCATGGTGAGTGTGTTCGATTTTCTCACAAATTGCGTGAGTGTGTTCGGTTGTGTTTTCGTCCAAACTCCTACGCCACGGAACTCATGAGCAAAGCACTCTCAACGTGCGTTAACGGCGATGTCACGATTGTGGAGTTGCTTGGCACCTCTCTGTCTGGGTTGTCCGATTTGGATCCGCTGCGCCAGGAGCTTGACGAGTTGATCTCCAACAAGCAACCAAGCTGTCTGTTGATCAATTTCAAGAACGTGAAGTTCATTAATTCCGACGCCATCGGCATCTTGATTGCCCGGCGGAAGGCTCTCGTAGCTCAGGGCGGTGAGATGAAGATGTGTGAGATGAACCCGACGATTCGCTTGTCATTTAAGGCGCTGAATCTCGACGGTACTTTGTTCGAGATTCTCGACAGCGAAGAAGAAGGCATTTCCGCGTTTTAGGGGCGGTCGAATGACCAACAATGACCATCTAAACATCCTTGTCATCGAAGACAGCCCGACGACCATGAAGATGGTCGAGATCTGGCTTGCCGACGGACTTGATTCGTCGTATTCAATGAAGCCCGCGGAGGATTTGGCCGACGGACTGAAGATTTTGGCCGAAGACGACATCGATGTGATTGTCCTGGATCTAAACCTTCCCGATAGCGAAGGGTTAAATACCTTCTATGCAGTTCGCAACAAATGTGGCGAAGTCCCAATCGTCATCATGAGCGGCGATCGAGACGAAGAGAAGGCAGTCACTGCGGTCCGCGAAGGTGCCCAGGACTACGTGCTGAAAGGTACCATTGATTCGAATCAGTTGACCCGGCCGCTGCGATTTGCAATTGAACGAACGAGGCGTCAGCGTGCAGAGCGAGAATTGCGGAAGACTCAGGAGCAAGTCTTTCTCGCACGAGTCGTACAACAGGGATTGTTCCCCGACGACGCGACGGGGATTCCCGGTCTCGACATGGCGGGACGATGTGAGCCAGCCGAATCCACTGGCGGTGACTATTATGACTTCGTTCCGATGTTTGGCAATAAATGGGGAGTTGTTGTCGGCGACGTCAGCGGTCATGGGTTGCCTGCCGCACTGTTCATGATTGGTGCCCGCGCCGTTTTGCGTGCTCTAACGACATCGTTCGGCGATGTGGGTGTGATCATCAATCGCATGAATCTTGTCCTCGAAAACGACTTGGCGGAAAAAGGCAAATTCATGACGTTGTGCCTGTTGCGTGTCGATCCGCAAGGAAAGTCATTGCGATTTGCCAGCGCGGGGCATCCAGGATTCATTTTCGATTCCGCAGGTGAATTGAAAAAGATTCTCGAAGCGGACTATCCGCCGATTGGCGTTGTACTTGATGCTGAATTCGGAAGTTCGTCTGACATCAATCTGGATTCAGGCGATCTGCTGTTGTTACACACGGACGGCGTGACCGAATATGTCAACGGTTCCGACGACATGTATCCAAGACAACGATTGCATGATGTCATCAAGAATCATCGACATGTGAGCGCGCCGGAGATTGTGGACGCTGTGTTCGAGGATCTTAAGAGCTTTGCGGACGGCGCCGTGCAAGAAGATGACATCACAGTCGTCGTGGTGAAGTGTGAGTGAGTTTACGACTACCGCCGAGTTCAATTGAAACGATTGTGTCGAGTTTGACGGCACAACAACGACGAAAGTGGAGCGGTCGTCAAAAGATAGTTAGAATGAAACTTTGAGATTACTTTTCTTAAGTCACTTATCTCGTTGCGACGTTTCGTACGGCTTTCGCAAGCGATGTTGTGCAGCTCATTGAGCGAGTGGCCAATGCAGTTGGAAATCCTGGTGTTTGAAATTGAAGGACAGCAGTTCGCTGTGCCATCGGCGGACGCTGTGGAAGTGTTGCGCGCCGCCACCGCATCGCCCTTGCCGCAAGCGCCACCGAACATCGACGGAGTATTGAACATCCGTGGGCGAGTCGTGCCTCTTTTCGACACGCGTGGCATGCTCGATTTGCCACAACGCGAAATGCGGCACACGGATCACTTGATCATCGTGCGTGCCGAAGACCAGCAAATCATGTTGCGCGTTGATCGTGCCATCGATTTGATCCATTTGGAATCGGACGATGCAACAGCGGCTGAGTCCGGTGCGGGCGAAAACCTGGTCAGGCATGTCGCCAAGACATCGATGGGGCTGATCTACGTAATTGATACAAAGCGACTACTGTCTGCTAACGACATGTCGTCGCTTGTGGGAGTCCTGGCTCAACATTCCGCAACCGAGGTAACTGCATGAGTGATTCTGCGCGGCAAGACGCGGAGTATGAATTGGTGATGCGGTTACTCAATGCGCGCACCGGCCTGAGGTTTCGCGAAGATCAACGCGACTCGGTTCAAAAGGGAATTGCGAGGTCGATGGAACGGGCCAACGTGGCGAGTATCCATCAGTTTGCCCACCAGTTGGAGCACGACGCACAAGTGCTGGATGATCTCGTCGTCGAGCTAACGGTTGGCGAAACTTATTTCTTCCGCGAGCCAAAGCAAATCAATTGCCTTGAGACCGAGATCATTCCTGAAATTCAACAACGCCGCGGACTTGATCACACGATTCGAATTTGGTGCGCCGGATGTGCTTCGGGTGAGGAACCTTACTCGGTCGCGATGCTTTGCGAAACCGCGGGAATCAGTCGCCGAACGCATATTCTTGCGACCGACATTTCGACCGAGGCGCTCGCCAAAGCTCGCGAGGCATCCTATCGCCAGTGGTCGTTGCGAGGAGACTGCGCGGAGCGTGCGAGACCTTATCTGCGATTTGAAAGTGACGTCTACGGACTCGACCCTGCGATCCGCGATCAAGTGCAATTTGAGTTCTTGAATCTGGCGATGGACGTCTATCCGTCTTATGTCACTGGGACAATGGGGCTCGACGTGATCTTGTGCCGCAATGTCATGATCTATTTCGACCACGAAACAATTCGCGAAATCGCGCGTCGATTCTTTCATTGCCTGGCACCTGGTGGTTGGTTGATTACCGCATCTGGCGATCCACCACTGAGTGGCTACGCGGATTTTGAAAGTGTCGCGACTACGGCAGGTTATTTCTATCGGCGACCATTGCGCAAAGAAAGTACGGCCCAGCCCGAAGTATCGCAAGTGTCCCGTTGGTTCCGATTAGATGAGCCCGCGGCACCAACCGATCAAGATCAAACAGCGGATGAATTCAAGCCGCCGGGTGCAAAGTCGTCGCCCACGACCATATCGGCTGCGTCTGTTGTTGAGCAAGCGCGAGACGCTCTCGAGCAAGGTTTGTACGACCGCGCTGCCGAATTGACCAAGGACCTCACTTCGCACGCCGAGGCATGTGTGCTGCACATCAAGGCGCTGGCCAACATTGACACGCTAAGTGCCGTGAAAAAGTGTTCCGAGGCGACGGAGCATCACTCGGTTTCGGCGGAATTGCACTACTTGCACGCCGTCTTGCTGATGGAAGTGAATCACGATGAAGAGGCGCTGCAGGCGGCCCAGCGAGTTGTGTTCCTCGACCGTTCATTGTCCATTGCTCACTTTACACTCGGATCGATCTTGCAGCGACGCGGATCGTTAGATGACGCACGCCGTCATTTTCGCAACGCTTGCAACCTATGTCAGCAGCGTCCGCCGAACGAAGTGGTTGGATTGTCTGAAGGTGAAACTGCCCAGCAGTTGGCGGAAGCTGCCGCCGCACACTTAACGAGCATCGAAGCCGCGATGAAGTGATTGGTTGGATTGGCGAATGGCGATTGGTGATTTTTGATTGGGCGAAAACAAGACATGAACGAACGAGAAAACAAATCGGCAATCGAAAATCGGCAATCGAAAATTGGCATCGATTGGCAAGCGATCAAAGAACGGCTCGCTCGTTCGCAAGCCGCGTTGACGGCCGTCGAACAACTTTCGCCCGAAGAAGCCCGGGCCTTAATGGATCGGCGCGCGGAGTTGCTGGCACACGTTCCCGAACGAGCGCCGGACACAAGTGAAGTGCTGGAAGTGATGACGTTTCGATTGGGCGACGAGCGAGTGGCGATTGAGACGCGTTTTATCCACGAGGTAACCCTGCCGAGTGATGTGACACCGCTTCCAGGCGGCCCTGATTTTCTGCTGGGGCTGACAAATCTGCGCGGCGAAGTGACGGCGGTCATCGATCTGCGACAGTTTCTGGGCATTACGACGGCAGTGCCGAGCGAGAATCCGCAAGTGCTCGTGCTTGGCGACGAACACATCCAATTCGGCATCGTTGCTGATGCCGTAAACGAAGTGCAGGTCCTGCGGATCGATGAGATCCTCGATCCACCGGGATCCATTGCCGGCGTCAGCGCCGAGTGTTTACGCGGAGTGACCAGCGACGCGCTGATGGTGCTCGATGGCCAAGTATTGATACAAGACGAACGATTGTACGTCGATTGCTGATTTCCAATCGGAGAAAGAAAAGTGAAACGAACAGAATTGAAGCCACGATTTGCACTCTTCAAATCAACCATCGGCATTCGGCAATCGGCAATCGGCAATCGAAAATATCAATGAACGATATTACCAAGAAACTTTCGCTCCGTTGGCAAATCTCCATTTTGATGGCAGTCGCCCTCATCCTGTCGCTGGTCATCATAGGATATTTTACTTTTCAGCAGAGTCGCAGTGTGGTCATCGAGCAAACCAAAGATTCCATGATGGCGAAGACGAACGAGGCAGCGGCACGTGTCGAGCAGCTCCTCTTGGCGACGCGCGCTGATGCCGTTGCGACGCCCAATTTCCCACCGATTCCCGGCATGATTCGTTGCTGGGACAACAACGGTCAAGATCCTGTTCAAACGGATTCGACAACCGAACTCTGGATCGACCGGCTGCGCAACATCTTGCGCGAACAGATGAAAGTTCACAAGATTCGCCTGTATTGCGATGTCTTCAACGACCAACGTGAGCCGGTCATGCGAGTGACTCGCGAGGGAAATGTAATTGTGCTTCAAACAACCAACTTGGATGCTGCACCGGAAGCGACGACCGAGTTTTTTGAAAAAGCCAAGGACCTCAATGAGCCCAAGGACGTTTGGAAACCGCGACCGATCTACGTTTCACCGATGACGTTGTCTGGCAAAAAGCCGATCGTGCGAGTCTGCCGGCCGTTTTTCCAGAAGGGCAAGAACGGAGTGTCCGGCGAATTCCGTGGCGTGTTCGTAATTACGCTGGATGGTGAAAAGATATTACAGCACGCCGCCGATGCGATTGGTGTCGACACCTCGCGGTTGGCGAATTCCGAGGAACAAACCCGCAGTATCTGGACTGACATCATTGACGAAAATGGAGTGTACCTTCACTGCGAAGATAAAGATTCGCCGACGTTGTTCAGTAATAAAGACGAGGACAACTACGAAGCAAAGAAACCAGTTCGAGCGAAGCTATTGAAGCAAAGCGAACCAGAATTTGACACATACAAAAGTTATATCGCTGGCAACGAACGAAGTGGCGCCTCGCTGATCGCGACCTACAAAAAAGTCTATTACAACAAGCCTGAAGACGACCAAAGATTTTGGGCGATTGCGACGAACGAAACGAGTGATACAGCACTGGCACCCGTGCATGAATTGGGACGCGGTTATTTGTTGCTTGGTCTACTGGTTTTGGTCGGTGCCGGCATTGTCACTTTCTTCGCCGCCAGCGGCCTGACGTCATCACTGAAAACTCTGGCCGACGTGGCCGACGAAATTGCGGGCGGCGATCTGAACGCCGAGTTGCCAAATGTGCGGCCCATCGGAGAAGTCGGCAAGCTTCATGATTCCTTCCGATCGATGACCGAAAACTTGCGGACGACGATCGAAAACGTCCGTGATCAGAAGGCACGCACGCAAGCTATCCTCGATTCGACCGCCGATTCGATTGTGACGATCGACGAGCGAGGAAACATCCTCTCGTCGAACGTGGCCACGGATCGGATTTTTGGCTGCACGAAGGAAGAGATTGCCGGACGCAAGGCTTCGGTTTTGGCACCCGCACTTTGTAACGAAGACGCCCATTATGACAATGGCGATCTCGCCCTGGGCGAGACTCGATCGCTCGGCCCAGAATCGGAAGTGCACGGCACGCGGCAGGACGGAACAAGGATTCCCATCGCACTGCGCGTTTATGAAATGAACTACGGTGGCGAAAAGCTCTTTATCGCCACCATGCGAGACATCACCGCGCGTAAACACGCCGAAGAAGAACGCGCAAGATTGTTCGACGCAATTCGTGATGCCGTACATCGATTGGCCACCGCAAGCCAGCAAATCCTGTCGACCACCAGCCAGCAGGCAGCCGGTACGCAACAACAAGCAACCAGTGTTTCCGAAACTGTCGCGACGGCCGAAGAAATTGCCGCAATCGCCAAACAGTCCGTCCAGCGCGCCGACGAGGTCGCCGAATCGGCTCGACAAACCGGCCAAGTTGGCAGCGCCGGACGTGATGCGATCGAAGAGTCGATTCGAGCCATGCAAGACGTCAAAGAACAAGTCGAATCGCTGGCCGAGAACATCCTGTCGCTCGCCGAACGGGCTCAAGCGATCGGTGAAATCACTGCGACCGTCAACGACATTGCCGAGCAAAGCAACGTGTTGGCACTGAACGCCGCGGTCGAAGCATCGCGCGCCGGCGAACACGGCAAAGGTTTTGCCGTCGTTGCATCCGAAGTCAAGTCGCTTGCCGAACAGTCGAAGAAAGCCACGGCCCAAGTTCGGCAAATTCTTGGTGAAATCCAGCAGGCCACCAACAACGCTGTCTTGTCGACCGAACAGGGAACACGTGCCGTGACCTCGGCCAACGAAGTGATCGCCAAAGCAGGCGAAACGATCAACGCCCTGGCCTCGACCATCGCTGCATCGGCCAAGACCGGAACTCAAATCGCAGCATCGGCCAACCAGCAAGCGGCCGGAGTGGAACAACTGCACGACGGAATTAGAAACATCGACAACGTCACGCGACAAAACCTGGAAGCCATTCGACAAGTCGAAAACGCCGCACAGAATTTGAACGCCTTAAGTAACGAGTTAGCGAGCCTTGTGAATTGACGATTTTTCGATTGCTAATTGCCGATTTGATTTTCTCGATTGGCAATTGGAAATCGGAAATCGACAATCGGAAATCTCATGATGGACAAACACGAACGTGCCAAACGCCT
>CAYFJO010000291.1:0-13469 GCA_964343305.1 uncultured Pirellulaceae bacterium
GATACGCCCTCGACGCCGGCCAGGTACTTCTCGACGTATTTGCCGACGTCGGGGCTTTTCAGATCCGCCTCGAACGGCATCGTGGCCAGGATGCCCCCCGCGATGTCGTGGGCCAATCGGGCAATCTCGTAGATGTGCCGCGTGACGTTGTGCTTTGTGCAGTTGGCGAGCAATGGATCGGGACAGTACGCCCCGCTGGCCGTCTTCTCGCCCAAGGCCGAACAGGAAATCGAACCGGCGAACAAGGTCTCGGCCAAGTGGACCATCTCCGCCAGTTTGTCGCGAACGTGCGACGCCCGTGCGGAACCCTGCATTTCGGCCGCCACGGCGCAGCCGCCCACGATGATATCCGACAGGCCTCCCTTGCAGCCTCCGTAGTTCTGGCGGTGCAGCGTGGCGAATCGCTCCACCAGCGGGCCGGTGAACTCGTGCTCCCCACAGACAAATACCCGCTCCCAGGGCACGAAGACGTCTTCGAACACGATCAGCGACTCCCCTCCCACGATGCCGTAAACCGGCTTGCCGACATCGATGCAGCCGGTGAACTTGCGCTCTTCGTTCGTCTGCCGGCCAAAGACCTGAATCACGCCCGGGGCATCGAGAGGCACGGCGCAGACCAGGGCAAAATCGCTGTCGTCTTCGCCCATCGCCTGTGTCGGCATGATGAGCACCTCGTGGCTGTTGACGGCGCCCGTCTGGTGCGCCTTGTTGCCGCGGATGACGATTCCATCCTTGCGGCGCTCGGCGACGTGAGTGAACAGATCGCGGTCGTGCTGCAAGTGCGGCGGCTTGGAACGGTCGCCCTTGGTGTCGGTCATGCCGCCGACGAGCATCTTGTTCGACGACTGGATCATCTTCAGATACTCGACGAACCGACTGTGATAGTCGGTCCCGCGCTGCCGGTCGATGTCGAACGTGGTCATGTACGTGGCGTTGAGCGCGTCCCAGCCGACGCACCGCTGGAAACAACTGCCCGTTACGTGCGAGATGGCCCGCAAGAGCTGCACCTTCTTGATCAGGTCGTCGACCGACTGGTTGATATAGGTAAACCGGCTGATCCGCTCGCCGGTCAGGTGACTCACCGCCGTGGCGAGTTCTTCATATTCCGGCAGCAGCGCGAACTCATAGGTTTTGGCCGCGGCGTTGATGTGCGGCAAGAAAGCGGGATGATCGGTCACGTCCTCGACGCGCTGGCCGTTGTAATAGACCAAATGCCCCTGCTCTTTGAGGCTTTGGATGTAGTCGTCTTTGGTTTTGATCTTCATGGGGATGTCCTTTTTCGAGGAATCTCGGCCATCGCGGTTTATCTTTTTGTATCGGTCGTGTCCGAGTCGCGCCGCAGCGGGTCGCCCTCGGGTACAAGCTCGCGGAGGCGGTTTTTCAGTACCTTCCCACCGGGGTTTCGAGGCAGGCTTTCGACAAAGGAGACCGAACACGGCACTTTAAAATCGGCGATTCTGCCGCGGCAATGTTCGATAACTTCCTCTTCGGTGGCCTGGCCGCCCGGCCTGGGCACGATGAACGCGTGCACCACTTCGCCGAAAATGCTGTGCGCTCGAGGCACGACGGCCGCTTCGAGCACTTGGGGATGCGTCACCAGTACGGACTCGACCTCGATCGAATAGATGTTTTCGCCACCCCGACTGATCATATCCTTTTTCCGATCGACGATATAGACAAACCCTTCGTCGTCGATCCGCGCGTAGTCGCCCGTGTGCAGCCGTCCGGCGACGATCACGTCTTCGGTCGCCTCGGATTTGTTCCAATAGCGCGAGACGACGTTCGGGCCCTCGATCAAGAGTTCGCCGACGCTGCCCGCTTCGACCTCTTCGCCCTGCTCGTCGATCACGCTCAGTCGCACGCCGCTGACCGGTAGCCCGACGCTCGCCCCCTTTCGCACGGCATCGCACGAGGGGAGCACGGTGGTCAGCGAACTGGTTTCGGTCAGCCCGTAGACGTTGTAGAGGTCGACGCCCAATCGGCTTTTCAGCGAGAGGACGGTCTGGGGCGGCATGGGAGCGCCGCCGTAGGCCGCGATCCGCAGCGACGAGATGTCGCGCCGCGTAAGCTCGTCGCTCTGCAACATCAGCGTGTACATGGTCGGCACGTTGAGAAGGATGCTCACCCGGTGCCGTTCGACCAGCCGGATCATCTCCGCCGTGTCGTAGCGCCGCATGAGCACACAACAGCCGCCCGTATAACCGAACGCGACCAACTGCGAATTGAGTCCGGTGACGTGAAACAAGGGCACGGCGATCAGCGTGACGTCGCTCTCGCGGTAGTGCAAATGCGCGCCGCAGTTGCGGGCATTGGCCATGATATTGCGATGCGACATGACCGCCCCCTTGGGCAAACCGGTCGTGCCCGAGGTATACATGATGCAGGCCGGGTCGCCCGGATCCACCTCCACGCTGGAGGCGCCCGGCGCATGGAGTAGATTGCCCCACGGTTTCACGCCGGGTATTGTCTCCTCGCCGGCGAGGAATACCTGCTGGACCGTCTCCAACTCGTCTCGAAACGCAAGGAACATCTCACCAAACCCCGGCCCGAGGAGCAATCGCTTCGCGCCGCTGTCGTTGAGAATGTAAGCCAGCTCGCCTGCCGCCAGACGGTTGTTCAAAGGGACGGCAATCGCGGCCAGGCTGAGTGTGGCGTAGTACGACAAGACGAACTCGAGGCAGTTGGGAAACAGCATGGCCACGCGGTCGCCCCGCGTTACACCACGCGCTTGCAGTCCGCCGGCCAGGCGCTCGACCTGCTCGGCAACTTCGGCGTACGAGAGCGCGCGGTCGTCTTCGACGAGTGCCGTCTTGTCCGGCAACCGGGCGGCCGTGGTCGCGAGCATTTGGTGGATGTGCATCAATCGTTTCCTACCAGATCGTCCAGCCGCCGTCGATGAGGATCGTCTGCCCGGTGATGAAGTCCGACGCCGGCGCCGCCAGAAAAACGACCAGGCCTTCGAGTTCCTCCGGGCGGCCCCAACGCCCCATCGGCGTGCGCTCCTTGATGAATTCAAACCGCTCCGGGTCGTCGCGCAACTGGGCGACCAATTCAGTCTCGAAATAGGTCGGGCCGATGCCGTTGACGCGGACGCCCAACTTCGCCCACTCCAGGGCCATCACCTTGGTCATTTGATCGACACCTCCTTTCGAGGCGCAGTAGGCCAGCAGGTAGGGCAGCGCCACCTGACCCATGATCGATGAGATGTTGATCACCTTGCCATACTCGCGCTCGATCATTTGCGGGGCAACGGCCTGGGTCACCAGGTAGTAACCTTTCAGGTTGGTGTCGATCACGCGGTCCCATTGCTCCTCGGGGTAGTCGACCGCCAGCGTACGATGGTTGACGCCGGCGTTGTTGATGAGGATGTCGACGTGGCCGAAATGTTCGAGGATTCGCTCGACGCCTTGCCGCACGGCGTCGCCGGAGAGCACGTCAAGCGAGAAACCCGCCGCCCGGCCATCGGCGGCGGTGATGTCGCGGCAGACACGGGCCAGATCGGCCTCATTGCGACCACACACAGCGACGTCGGCGCCCGCCTTGGCGAGCACCTTGGCCGTTACCTCGCCCAACCCGCGCGTGGCGCCGGTTACCATGGCTACCTTCCCCGAGAGATCGAACAGCTCTTGGATCATTTCTTTCGACACTCCGCACTTAGCCATGATTGTAGGACGGATTGCTAATCCGTTCGGGACGGAATGGCATTCCGTCCTACATTGACTGCGGCTCCGCCGCCCTAGATGAACGTTGCTTCGGGTACCAAAACTTATTAAAGTAACTACAGCTTACATATTATCGATTCCCGCCTGGAAACGACCACCCGCTCGACGGATATTTTCAGCTCACGGCAAGCTCACTAGGACTTACGCTCATGCAAACTACTTCCAGCCAACGACAGGTCTGCCCCCAGGAATCGCTTGCAACTGGTACATGTTTCGGTCGTCCAGCCTGGCTGCTGGTCACCGCGATTCTTGTGGCCCTTGGTGGTGGACCGCTGCCGACACTCGTCGCGCAACAGCAGCCGGCCGAAAAACCTGCCGATTCACTTCGAGTTGCGATCGTTGACTTGATGGAAACTTTCGGCGATCGCTATCCCGATGGTAACCAATATCTGGCGGAACTCGACAAGATCGACAGCCGTCTGCCGCAGGCAACGCCGGTAGACCGCAAGCGGCTGGAAGGTGGGCTACAGTCACTCAAGCGCAGAGCGCTGGTGGCCAATCCTTTGGTCAGCGACGGTCCTCTGCTGTTCATCGTTCGCGAGCAGTATTTGAAAGACCATCACAACACAGCCACCATGTTTCAAACCGGAGAGATCAATGCGAAAAAGTTTCGGGGTGGAGGAACGATCAAGACGATCCATTTCGGACGCAACGGCTTGGTAACGACGTTGTACGAATCGCCGCATGGGGTTGCTCGAGATCCGGATGTGAGTTTCGACGGCCGCAAGATCCTGTTTTCGTTGCGGCGCGATCCGAAGGACGATTACCATATCTACGAATTGATCGTGGACTCGAACGAATTGAAACAACTCACATTCGGGTCGGGTGTCTCGGATATCGATCCGATTTACTTGCCGGACGGCAAGATACTTTTCAGTTCGACCCGTGAACCGAAATACTGCATGTGCAACCGCCACATCATGGGCAACTTGTTCACGATGAGTGGGGACGGCAGCGACATCCAACAGATTGCCCACAGCACTCTGCACGAAGGCCACGCGGCGCTGTTGTCCGACGGACGGATCATTTACGACCGCTGGGAGTATGTGGATCGCAATTTTGGCGACGCTCAAGGTGTGTGGAGTGCCAATCCCGACGGCACGAATCATGCAATCTATTGGGGCAACAACACGAACTCGCCCGGCGGCGTGCTGGATGCCCGTGAGATTCCGGAGACTGGGCAGTTTTTGGCGACCTTTTCTTCCTGCCATGATCGCCCCTGGGGGGCTCTGGCGATCGTCGACCGGCGCATCGGCATGGACGGCAAGCGACCGGTCGTGCGCACTTGGCCAGCCAGCGCCATCGAATTGGTTGGCCAGGGAAACTACGACACGTTCAAGCGTGTCAATCCAAAGTATGAAGATCCTTTTCCGCTGTCCGACAAGTATTTTCTCTGCTCCCGCACCACCGGCAACGGCGAGCAAATGGGCATCTTTCTGATCGACATTTTCGGCAACGAGATCTTGCTGCACAGCGAAGCGCCCGGCTGCTTTGACCCGATGCCGCTTGCACCTCGCAGGAAGCCGCCGGCGATTCCTTCGCGCGTCGACCAAGAGAAGAAAGACGGTTACTTCTACGTGGCCGATGTCTATCTCGGCACGGGGATGGAGAAGATCGCACGTGGACAGGTCAAGTCTCTGCGTGTCGTGGAATCACCCGAAAAGCGATTCTGGACGCATACCGCGTGGAACGGTAGCGGCACGCAGGCGCCGGGCATGGCTTGGAATGATTTCAACAACAAACGAATCCTCGGCACGGTGCCTGTGGAGCCCGATGGCAGTGCCTATTTTTCCGTGCCGGCAGACACTTACGTCTTTTTTCAACTGCTGGACGAGAAGGGCATGATGATCCAGTCGATGCGTAGCGGTACGATTGTCCGACCCGGTGAAAGGATCGGTTGTGTTGGTTGCCATGAAAGTCGCCAAGCGAGCGTTCCCAACGGTCCCGCATTGGCGCTCGCTCGGTCGCCGAGCAGATTGGCGCCGTGGTATGGACCCGCGAGGAAGTTCAATTACATGACCGAAGTCCAACCCGTCTTCGACAAACATTGCGTCTCGTGTCACGATTACGGCAAAGAGAATGGCAAAAAACTGAATCTGGCTGGCGACGCGGGATTGATCTTCAATAAGTCGTACGTTGAACTGCGGTCAAAGAACTACGTGCGCGTGCCGGGCGCGGGACCATCGACCGTGCTGCAGCCCAAAAGCTGGGGCTCGCATGTCAGCCCGCTGGTAAGCGTGTTGCTGAACGGACATAAGGACCGGCGACTCGACAAGAGCATCAAGATGGACAAGCAGAGCTTCGACCGCATCGTTACCTGGATCGACATCAACGCGCCGTACTACCCCGATTACGCCAGCGCCTATCCTGGCAACTCGTACGGACGCTCACCGCTCGCTCCCGCACAGCTCAAACGACTCAGTGAATTGACCGGCATCAGTCTGAACCAACAGAAGTTCTCTTCGCACGTGAGTTTCACTCGACCTGAACAGAGCCCCTGCCTGGGCCGATTCGAGGACCAGGGTGACCCGCGCTACGAAGAAGCGCTGTCGATCATTCGCGGGGGCGCGGAGTTGCTGGCGAAGCAGCCCCGCGCCGACATGCCTGGCTTCCGGCTGACCGGACCCGACGCCGAGCGTCAAGCCAGGTATACTCGACTGGTCGAGGACAAACAATGACCGGTGCGCAGCTTCTGGTCGAGTGCCTGAAAGAACACAGTGTCACAACTCTCTTTGGCATGCCCGGCGGACAAACCGTCGCCATCTATGATGCGCTGCACGGGCATCCCACCATTCGGCACGTGCTGGCGCGGAACGAACATGCTGGCGCGTTCATGGCGGACGGCTTCGCTCGCGCCACGGGCCAGCCGGGCGTGTGCCTGGTCACAGCGGGACCCGGCATTACCAATTGTGTGACGGGTCTGGGAGCCGCCTATTCCGACTCCGTTCCACTGCTTCTCATTAGCGGACAGATCACGCGAAGCGCAATCGGATCATCTCGGGGATACTACCACGAGATGGACAATCTTGGCGTCACGGCTCCGCTGACAAAATGGAATGCCACGGCTCGTTCGGCCGATGAAATCCCTGAGTTGGTTCGACGGGCCTTTCACGAAATGACGACCGGGCGTCCACGGCCCGTCCACCTCGATTTACCGATTGATGTTCTGGCCGAAGAGACCGACGCCAAGCCACTGAAGGGGATGACTGCCGAGTTGCCTGCGGCCGATTTGCGAGAGATTGGCCGAGCTGCCGAATTGCTGCAAGCAGCCAAACGCCCGCTCATCATTGCAGGCGGCGGCACGGTCATCGCGGATGCCAGCCACGATTTGTTGGTCTTGGCCGAGGTTTTGCACGCTCCTATTCTCACGACGCCCATGGGGAAGGGCTGCGTCCCCGACGACCATCCTCTGTCCGCGGGAATGCTCTTTCACAGGATCACCTCTGACCTCACGCACATGAAGGACAACCTTTCTCCATTACCCGCGATGGCGGATGCAGTCCTCGCGGTGGGCTGCCGCTTTAGCCAACTGGCCACGGGAAATTGGGAATTGACGGTGCCGGAGAACGTTGTTCAGATCGACATTGATCAAGATGAACTCGGTCGCAACTATCCAGCAAAAGTTGGCATCTGCGGGGATGCGAAAGTGGCTCTCGCCGCACTCGGTGAAGCGCTAGGTCCGAGCCGGCCAAAAGCAGACAGTTCTTCCTGGGACTCATTCCGCTCACAGATGCCCGCGCCTTGCCGTTGGCGCATCGAAGAATTCGATATCGTTCCGATCCTGCGGCGCGTGCTGGACCGGAACGCCGTCGTCGCCTGTGACGTCACTCGCCTGTACTACATGATGCTGGCAAATTTCCCGGTGTACGCTCCGCGCACGTTCCTGCATCCCTCATGTTTCATCTCGTTGGGATTCGGGCTGCCCGCCGCGCTCGGAGCGAAGGCCGCCTTTGCCGATCGGCAAGTGGTGGCGATCGCCGGCGACGGTGGGTTCATGATGACGTCGCAGGAGCTGGCTTGCGCGGTTCAGGAAAAGCTAAACGTCGTGACCATCCTCATCAACGACAACTGCCTGAGTGCCATGAAAGGAATTCAGGACCGTTCCTACGGTGGCCGTCACATCGCCGTCGACTTGGTCAATCCAGACTTCGTGCGGTTTGTCGAATCGTTCGGCGCACTCGGCTTGCGTATCAACGAGTTGGATCAATTCGAACCAGCGTTGCGACAAGCTCTCAACGCCGACCGACCTGCCGTCATCGAGGTGCAAGCCCCACAAACGCCGGAGTAGATACAGAATGGAACAGGCGGTCCACACCAGGGCATCATTCTGTTCTTCCTCGATTTTCGTGCCAGGTTGCTCCCTTATTCGGAGCTTGCGTAGTGGGTCATTTCGTCGAGCATGGCTTCAACGTTCTCGAGGGGGACGTCACCGGCGATTTCACCGCGGGAAATCAGGCCGCCATGAAAGCAGCCGTAGGTGTCGATGTCGGCCCGAACCGCCGCCCGGACCTCTTCCGGACTGCCGTAAGGAAGCGTCCACTGGCGGTCGATGTCGCCCAACAAGCAGACTCGCCCGGCCACTAGCGCGCTGAGTCGCTCGCAGGGCATGCAGTTGGACTGGGGGTTGAGCACGTTGGCGCCGATTTCGATCAAATCAGGAATGATCTCGTCAATCACTCCGTCGCTGTGGAACCAGACGTGTTTGCCCGACTGGCGAACTGTTTCGAACATCGTGACGTAGGCCGGTTTGAAGAACTCGCGCCACAGCCGAGGGCTGATCGCCAGCGCCTGTTGGGTCCCCCAGTCGTCGCGAAAGTGGATGCCGTCGAGTCCATCGAGTTCGCCCAGACGTTGCAGCCGCCGCAAGAGGACTTTGAGGACCATGTCGCGGAGCCGGGCGCTCTGCTGCGGTTCAAGCAACAGGTCTTCATGGATGGCTGCAAATCCGTGCAGGTAGTACATCTGCTGCCAGAGCGTGCCGCCGTCGGCCAGCGTATATTTCCGGCTGGCGTTCTCTTCGATTCGTCGGACGACTGCTGCGATGATTTCATCGCTGGCGGTGTCTGGCGGTTGGAATGCATCCATGGCGTTGAAGTCGGCTAACGGGCAGAACGTGACCTGGCCTTTGTGTTCGTCGGTGTGGCGGACCCACAGGCATCCCCACGGATCACGGCTAGGCACGCCGATCTCCGGTCCAAACTCTCCGTAAGTGCAACTGCCCACGTTGATCACGTCATCGGGGTATTCACGGAACAGATCCTCTAACGCCTTGCCGTATCGCTTTTCGGCGCCGAACAACACCACATGCATGAGCGGAACCCGATCGGGCCCGCTCATTTCGATCGCCCGTGTTACACGCTCACGACTGTCGTACATGGTCGTTTACAGCCAGACAGCAATTTGGCCCAATGTGCATCGCTCGTTCATCGGTCTTGAGACACTCAAGTTCATTCTCCGCAATGTCGGACACCGATGCAAACCCAACGCCTGAAATCTCGTGGAAGATTTTCGCTGAGTAACGAGGCGAAAGATTGCCGTTGGCGGGTCTAGACATTATATATACGGTCCAGTTTACAAACTTTTATCTGGCTGCGCCAAAAGGGCGTCAAGATACCTCACCAACCACCGCGGTGAAGGACAATCCACAACGACCCGCGCAAGTAATGATGTGGCTCACATGGTCGTCGAATCCCTACTGAAGGAGACCGAGCGATGAAGCGATATTTTGATCAAGCAACGACTGGTGGATGGTCGGCAGTAGTTCTTGCGTTGGCCGTGCTGGTGTCGGTGCTCTCTGGCAGCGGGGCTGCCTTCGGTGAGGTAGTTGAGGAGCGAGGAACATTGGTGCTGGATCGTGTGCCCAAGCTGAAGCTCCGCTTGGCGGGGCCGGTGGGCGAGCGGGTCAAGCGAAACATCGACAACTGGCTGACGCAAGCTCCCAAAAACAATTCGGGGTTGCTCGACATGTTCGCCCGGCGGGACACGGGCGGCAAACTGGACCTCGTCCCTTGGGCCGGCGAGTTCGTGGGCAAGTATCTGATTTCCGGCGTTCAGGCGATGCGGATGTCGGACGATCCGAAGTTGCGGCAAACGCTTGGGGCCATCGTGGATCGGCTCGCCCGACTCCAGGCCGAAGACGGCTACCTGGGCCCCTGGCCTAAGAATGAACGGCTGCGCGGACATTGGGACCTGTGGGGACACTATCACGTCATGCTCGGTCTCATGCTTTGGCACGAGCACACGGGTGACGAGCAGGCGGCTGCGGTGGCACGTCGGATGGCCGATTTGGTCTGCGACACTTGCCTGGACACCGATTTTCGCGTCGTCGACGCCGGATCGCACGAGATGAACATGAGCGTCATCCACGGTATGGCTCGCATCTACCGCAAGACCGGCAATCCTCGCTATCTGCGCATGACAAAAGAGATCCTCAAGGACTTTGAAAAGGCGGGGGACTACTACCGCACCGGACTGGCGGGCAAGGAATTCTACCGCACGCCGCGGCCACGGTGGGAAAGCCTGCACGCCCTGCAAGGCTTGGTCGAGCTGCATCGCATCACCGGTGATGAAACGTTCCGAACGGCATTCTTGCACCATTGGGCCAGCATGAAGCGGTTCGAGTACCGCAACACCGGCGGTTTCTCGTCGAGCGAACGGGCGACCGGCAATCCTTACAAGGATGACGCCATCGAGACTTGTTGCGTGGTCGCCTTTGAGGAAGTCATGATCGACGCTTTGCGTTTGACTGGCATCTCGACGATCGCCGACGACCTGGAACAGACCACGATAAACGCCATGCTGGGCGCCCAGCATCCATCGGGCGCATGGTGCACGTACAACACACCGATGGCGGGCCAGCGTATTCCCTCGTACATCCACATTCGCTTTCAGGCTCGCAAAGATACGCCGCATCTGAACTGCTGCTCGGTCAACGGGCCTCGCGGATACGGCTCGATCAGTCGATGGGGCGTCATGCGCAGCGATAAAGGGCTGGTGCTCAATTATTACGGTCCGATGACCGCCGAGGTTTCGCTGGCCGACGGTACGCCGGTCACGATAAGCCAGGAAACGGACTATCTCCTCGACGGCACGATCAAAGTTAAGATCGACGTTTCCCAGCCGAAACGGTTCACGCTCGGGCTGCGTATCCCGTCCTGGTCGCCCAAGACGAAAGTATCGCTTTCCGGCAGTGTGGTACGCGACGTGCTGCCAGGCACTTACCTCGCACTGGATAGCGAGTGGAGCGCTGGCGATCAGATTACAATGAAGCTGGACATGCGCGTCCGCTACGAGACGGGCGATTTGAACCAGTTTGGCAGGGTGTCGCTTTATCGCGGACCGATTCTGCTGGCGCGGGACGATCGCTTCAAGACCGATGCGGAACTGATGATCGACATCGCCAAGCTCTCAGAGGCGAAGGTCGTGCCACCGGATGAGCAGACTGCCGAGGCGGCCGGCCCGTACAAGCCGTGGCTGGTGGTCGACGTGCCCGCCGCTGACGGGAAACCGCTGCGGCTGATCGATTTCGCCAACGCCGGGGCGACGACCGTTGAGGGCAAGCCGACCAGCTCCTATGTGACTTGGCTGCCCGCCCACGGCATGCGTCCTGCGGCCCCCGTGACGTGGCAACCCGCAGATCGGGCGAAGGTCGGTCCAGGAGCGATCCGTTTCGTCTGGCGCAGGCCGGCCGCCGAGGCAACCGATCGCAAACACACGGTGGTGATCGCCGATGGCCCGGACTTCGAAAACGTCGTGCTCCGCTGTGGGGAAACGACCGGCGGATGGATGCTCGTGCCGCAAGAGGAGACCGAAAAGCTCAAGCCGCACACGCCCTATTTCTGGAAAGTGATCGCTCGCAACGAGCATGGGCAGACCGAAAGCATTCCGCCGTTCAAGCAATTCACCGCGGACCCGGCCGCACCACCGCTGTCCGGCAATTGGCCTTACGGCCAGCGCGAGTCGGACCAGATGGTCACCGAGGCACCGCTGCGGGGCGATGTCAAGCCTGCTTACGGCGAGTTGCTCCTGTCAAAAGGTTGGAAGCCGGTACGCGGGCCCGACGGCAAAGCCAACGGAGCCATCGAGCTCGACGGCAAAGGCGGTATGATCAAGTACAAGCTGATCACGTTCCCCGAGGAAGACTACACGGTTTCAATCTGGGTGTCCGTCACAAGGATGCCAAACACGAACTACGGACAAGTCTTCAGCGCCTGGTCCGCCGGAATGGACGATCCACTGCGGCTGGTTGTGCAAGGCGGCAAACTGTACGCGCGGATCGAAGCTGGCGCTGGCTACGGCACCGAAGGCTTCCCGCTCAAAACCGACACGTGGTATCACGTCGTGGGCGTCAAACAAGGCCGGAAGCTTGTTCTGTACGTTGATGGCAAAGCACGTGCGACGGCCAACGCCCCCCGAATGATCGCCTCTAGCGCTGCCGACTTTGCGATCGGCGGCAACCCCAATTTCAGCGGCCCAGAGTTCCTGCCTGCCAAGCTGGCTGACCTGAAGTTCTATGCCCGCGCCCTCTCGGCCGACGAAGTAAAACAACTGCACCAGTCGACGCGCGGGGAACGGTAGTGGGTGTGGTATGCCAGATGGAGTTGAGGGACTCCCGTCACCTCTTTGATGCACGGAGCCAAAAAGTTTTCTTCGCTTCACGTAGGATCGGTAAGTCTCTAAATTGAGCTCCAGAGATTGCTATGAATCCATCAGTCGGATGCGCGAGACAATTCCGCCGCAAAGCCGGCACGGTTCATGATGATGATACCTTGGTACTCGCCTAGGTTGAGCAAATGCTTGTCCTCGGAAATGATGTGGGATGCCTGAGCCTCTAACGCCGCGGCGATGATGATGTCGTCTTTTGGATCAGCGGGCACGGCTCCATCAGCTTTCACGTTTCCCGGCATGATGTCGCATAACACCTGAAGATCGTCGAGGAAACGATCAATGTCGTCGTCGCTAACGCCTAGCCACGTACGAAGTGATTCCTTCGTGGTCATCTGATCGCGAACTTCTTCAATGATCTGCGGTGTCGCCACGACGCGGTGACGGGCCATGATGAGATCACGAAAAAGGCGGGTCGAAAGATTCGCTGGAATAATTACTGGGTCAAAACGTTTGTGTCAAAGACAACGGTCAGGGAAGAATGTTGCGAAGGAGTTGGTTCGCTAGTCATCTTCGAGCAGTACCTGCATCACATCGTCTTCAGTTACGCCCTTCTCTTCCATCGATCTTCCCACCTTAGCTTGGAGCTTTTCAAGAGACTTCAAAGCTTGTTGTTTCTCAGCGGGCGTGGCATCGGTATAGGGCGTAATACCACACTGCAACTGGCCGTCTTCGTCTACGATCACGACGGAACCTTCTTTAGTTGCCCGGGCGAGAAAGTCGCGAACGGGTTGGCTCAATTCATTGATACGAATCTTGTTCATCATGCCACCCTAATCGGTCGTGAAGAAAATCACAAGCAACCTTGCGCAGTAATTCAAGCGTAGGCAGGAGTCGGATTCGCGGCAAGGGCAAGCTCCGAGTATTCCGATCAAGATTCGAGAACGGCAAAGTTGAGACCGGAACGCCGGGCGTACTTGCACCGAACGCCATGAGATTCGTGAATTGCCTGCGTTTCATGATGGTTTACACGTCCGCGTCACGGCGGCGAATAATTGAGTCTGTTTGGATAACAGGCTTCTTGGAGAGGGTGCGATCTGTTGAGTCCTAAGGTTTACTGGTAGTTTTTCTCTGTTTCATTAT
>CAYFJO010000292.1:0-13456 GCA_964343305.1 uncultured Pirellulaceae bacterium
GACCAACGTCCGCGAGCTTTCCAGCCCCTGTTCGATGGCCAGCGGGATCGAATCGCCGGGCTGGATCACCCACTCATCCAACCACACCCGCAGCCCATCCCCCCTCAGCCGCTGGGCCAACTCCCGCACCGCTGGTTTGTCTTCTTCGGCGTGGCTGATGAAAACGTCATACTCAAAGTCTTGTGGCGGCATCCGCTAACCCCTTGATGGAATCTCACTGTACATTTCATCAATGTACCGGTTCTGTCGGCTGTTGCCAGCAGATGCGCGCTGTGGCCGGTCTCCGACCGAGCCACTTGTTTGACCGCAGGTCTCCAAAACGACCGCTCAATCGTACCAACCAGGAGACCTTCGGTCAGCCGTTTCGGCGAGGTCGGGAGAGCTGCGCCGAGCGCTGCGTCATTTCTCGGTCTCGATCGTCGCCTTGCCTTTTTGCCATTCTTTTTTCACGACTGGCGAATTGCCTGTCAGCGAAATGGATTCGGCGTAGCGCAGATCGCCCGTGCGGCCGTCGTAGTATTGGAAGATGACCTGTGGCTGCGGATAGGCGATCCAGCGCTCGCCGCCCAATTCGATCGGGTTGTTGAAGACGTTGTTGACTTGGACGACGCAGTACATTGGAATCAATCGCGCTGAGCGCGGAATGTCGCCAAAGCAGGTAGTCGACCAACGGATTTCGCAGGGGCGCGGGCCGTATTGATAGCGACCTGTCACCGGACGATCGCCTTCGTCCGTGGGACGGTGGTTCACGGAGTTGTGCGGCCCGGAGGCGAATTCCCAGACGCGGTCGGTGATCTTGATCGCAAAACTGTTGTGCAGATCGCCGGTCAACACGAAGATTGGCTTGCCGAGTTCGTCCCAGAAGTTGATCAGCGTCTCGCGTTCGTCGAGGAATACGGTCCAGGCGTCGTCCTTATTTTCGACGTCAAATTTCGTGCCGCCGCCGCCGACGTGGGGGATCATGAAGTTGACGCTGGAAATCATGAAAAAGAAATCGGCGTCGCTGTTCTTCATTTCGTTCATCAGCCACTCCCGCTGGCCGTTACCGAGCATCGAGACGCCCTTTTTGTCCGGATTTCGTACGTCGTGCATCTGGCGGTTCGTGCGTGTATCGAGCAAGAAGAATTCGCAATTCGCGACGCGAAACTTGCCAAACGATTGGCGGCCGATTGAATAGGCTGATGTCCCGTCGGATTTGGCGGCTGGTTTGATTCGCAAGCGATTCTTGTCCAAGACTTCGACCACTTCGTAGACGCCGGAGTTTGGATCGCCTTCGCCGCCAGTGTAGAAACGTTCGGGAATGCCGTCTTGGGCGTCGCCCCAGTGGACGTGCAGGTTGGCGGCTTGCTTGAAGTCAATCGTGGTGAAGTCCGCCGCAGCGTCCGTCAGAATGTCGCTGTCTTTGGCCAGTGCGGCGCGGCCAAAATGAATGTCTTGGGTGGTCTGAGTCGGATTGCTCCAGCCAAGGTAGTCGTACCACGCACGAATCGCCGTGTCGCGATAAACGGCTCGACGATCGCGACGACCCGTTTCGCCGCTGCCATAGACGTCGTTAACAATCTCGTGATCGTCAAACGTGTAGTACGACGGAATGTGACGATGCCACTCGGCCAGATTCTTGGGACGACCGAGGTAGGTCTTGTAGTTTTGCCACACACCGACGATGGTCGGAGCCAGGTCAACCATTCGTGGCGTCTGTTCGGCGGTCAACCCGACTTGCTCGAGCCACTGTTGCGGCTTGTAATCGCGGTGTTCTTCGTACAGCCAGTCGCCGTTGAGGATCGCGAAATCGATTTTGTCTTTGATCTCACGCAACATCGTCGTATACGTCGGCATCGACGGGCCGTTACCGTCTCCGCGGTTCTGATTGTTGCCGCAAGCAAACTCAAATCGGAAATTGAACAAGCCCTTTGGATTGAACTTTTCGTCCACAAACGCCTCGGCGTCGGGAAGCGTGCGAAAGGAGCCGCCGGCATCGGTTGTTTTATTGTTGACGACCAGTTTGTAATGATATCGCGTGCGCGGTTGCAGCGTGTTGAGTTCGACCCAGCCCGAGTTGTCGTGATCGATTGTCGTTTTGGCTTCGGGCGAAATGAGATGGAGGTCGTCCGTTGACGTTCCGTAGCGAACACGAAATGCTGCTGGTTGCGAGGTCCGCACCCACACGCCGATGCTGTTGGATGTCACGCGGCCCAACGTTGGCCCGTGTGTGATTCGTACCTCGTCCTGGGCGTTCGCAACTGTCGTCAAGAATAAAAGGGCGGCAAGGCAGCGGGCGCGCATGAGACAACTCCATCGAATTGAGTGCTTTGTTTTCGTTTGTGTTCGTACTTTTGCATCGTAATTGGACGCTATCCAACAAACAACCTTGTCACTGGTCAATTGCTTCCTAGCCGCAAAGCGTTGCGAATCCGCGAGTCCGCTAGCGATTCGGCAACGAACTGTGAGCCGGTGAATTCGTGGTGGCGACTGTGCTCGCCGGGCACGGCGACGACAAATGCACCGGCAGCAACCGCAGCTCGACAGCCAACCTGACTATCTTCCAAGACGAGCATGATTTTCGGCGACAGGCCAAATTGCTCGGCGGCTTTCAGGTAAATATCCGGTGCCGGCTTCCCGCATTCGACATCGGCCGCGGTCAAGACAAAGTCAAAGGGTGATTGAATTGCCAGCAGCGCTAGACACCGATCGACAAACTTGCGTTGGCTGCTTGTCACGATGGCTTTGGGAATCGCCGCCCGATCCAATTCAGCCAGCAAATCCAGCGATCCGGGCATGGCGGCCAACCGTCCGGGCAATAGGCGTTGAAAGATCTCGTCACTCTCGCGACGCAATGTTTCGACATCATCTGTTAGCTCGTGATGGTCGATCATCTCCTCGAAAGCCGCGTTGGCCGGCCGGCCCATCATGCGATCCTTGAGCGGTTGATCGAAACGCTTGCCGCGCGATTGCAGCAATTCCATGCCAACTTCGTCGTAGATTTCTTCCGTGTTTATCATCAACCCGTCGAGGTCAAAAGCGACGGCTAATAGCTGGTCGGACTCGGACATGAAGCGGGTTCGCTGGATTGGTTTGGCTGCCTTGGCTTCGTGGTCTCACGTTGGCCGCGAAGTTGTCGAACGTGCGGCCAAATGTGTTTGTACGCGTAGACGAGCATGCGGCCAAGGAGTCTTCGAGGGGCAATGACCAAACGGCCAATCGTGTAAGTCGATGGCTTCCAACGCTCGATAGCCGGTGAAATGGGGCCCAGACAATCGATCGCGCTGTGCGACGCGTCACCATGAAATTCTCTCAACAAATAGTAGAGCAGCGATTGCCCGGGACTCCAGCGGGCAAACTTGGGATCGTAACCCACTTTGAAGGAATGATAGATCCGCTTGGCGTTCCAGGCATATTCAAACGCAATCGGGCCGTCGTTGCGCTCGATCCAGGCAAGTTCCAACTGTCCCCACTCGGCGAGTTGTTGTGCCTGTTTGACGAAATAGTCGGTCATGCCGGCGCTACGCAAAATGGACGTCCCCAACTCGCCTTTCCAACTTCGGTCCTCGACTTCAAAACCACGCATCAGCGCCTGTTGAACCTGGTCCGGTGTCCCATTGGATTCGATTCGGAAACGAAATCCATCGGCCTCCAGATTGCGGATCGCCTTCTTCATCGTGTGGCGATGGTTTTTTGACCACGACGCTTGGCGGCCTTCCCATTCGGCGCTGGTTTGCAGCAGCCCGATTTGGAATCTCTCGTGATAATCCGCCGCCAAGCCGCGACGATCGACCGCTTCCAAAAGCAGGCGCCAACGTGCGGTTTGGATTGGTACGGCGCTCAGCCACAACAACGGCCATGGCAGTTCGTCCAATGCGGCGACCAAAACGTCCAGCGTGGCCAACACGTCCGTGGCCTCGTCCAGCAACAGTTCCCCGCACGGCGACCATTCGTTTGACGGCAGCGCGGCGGCTTCGACGAGCGGGCCGATTTGTTTTCCGACCAAAGCGATGGCCGCGGTCAGACGTCCATCCTGTTCGACAATCACGGCACGAAACGTCTTGTTGGCGGCGAACTGTTCATACCATTGGGCAACCAGTTCGGCCCGGGCCGTCGGCATTGTCACGCCGCTGCGCGACCACAAGTCGTCCCAAGCATCCGCGATCGCTCGCAGTCGGTCGATAGAATGAAGAATGGTTATTGTTGGCTGAGACATGGCGTGCTCAAGAAAGACCTATCCAGAGAAACATGCCTCTTAATTTCTGCCCGCGGAGACCAATTCGACGTGTCTAGGATTGAACGCCACGAATTCGCCGGCATAATTGGCAGCATCGTTTCAAATCCAACATCGTGGACCAGACATGGCTGAGCTGCAAGAAAACGAATCCGGCGACGAACTCATCGAGTGGGTGCGTGATGCGCGAGCGAAAACGTGCGACCTGGTCAACGACCTCAAGGACGATCAGATGATGGGGCCGAAGCTTCCGATCATCAACCCGCTGCTTTGGGAAATCGGACATACGGCGTATTTCCAGGAGTTCTGGGTTTTGCGGCACGTGGGCGGAGCAAAACCGATTCGCCCTCAGGTCGATCAACTGTACGACTCGATCGCAATTGACCACGATTTGCGCTGGGATTTGCCGATGTTTTTGCGCGACACAGTGATGGATTACATTCACGAAATCGCCCAGCGGACCGTCGATCTCCTGAGCACAACAACCTTGTCGGACGCGCTGCGATACTTCGTGAAACTCTCCGTCTTTCACGAAGACATGCACACGGAAGCGTTCAGCTACACACGACAGACGCTCGGCTATCCAAGGCCTGGATTTGTGAGAACGCCCGCGGTCGATTCATCGGAAATCTCGTGTAGCGGCGATGTGAGCATTCCCGGCGGCAGATGGCAACTTGGCGCGCTGCGCACTGAACCGTTTGTGTTTGACAACGAAAAGTGGGCGCACGAGGTCGAAGTCCAACCGTTCGCAATTTCGACCACGGCGGTGACCCAAGGACAATTTGCTGAATTCGTTGACGATGACGGCTACTCGCGGCGCGAATTGTGGTCCAGGGAAGGATGGCTGTGGCGGGAACAAGCGGATGCGTCCGCCCCGTTGTATTGGCAACATGAGTCTAGCGGTTGGTCGCGCCGTGTGTTCGACCAATGGCAGCCGATCCGTTCGCGGCAAGCAATGATTCATGTCAATTGGTACGAAGCACAGGCGTATTGTCAATGGGCGAAACGTCGCTTGCCGACCGAAGCAGAATGGGAAATCGCCGCGTCCGGATCGAATCAAAATGGAGAACTCGTCGTGAGTAAGCCCGCATACCCGTGGGGCAATGATCGCGCGGCGCCTCAGCAAGCGAACCTCGACTGGCAAGCGGGCGACACCGCGAATGTCGATCAATTTGAAGCAGGAGACAGTGCGTTCGGTTGTCGCCAAATGATCGGCAACGTGTGGGAATGGACGGACACCACGTTTGGTCCCTTTCCGGGATTTGTACCCGATCCGTACGATCAGTACTCGCAACCGTGCTTCAATCAATGCAAAGTGTTGCGCGGTGGTTGTTGGGTGACACGATCGCGACTGATTCGCAACACTTGGCGGAATTTCTATATGCCCGATCGACGAGACGTATGGTGTGGTTTTCGGACCTGCGCGCTGGATAGTGATGGACGCGGTGTCTGAGAGTAAACGAATTCTGATCGTCACGCCCGCACCACCAGGTTCGCTGAAAGGTAATCGTGTCACCGCCATGCGCTGGGCCAGGTTACTACGTAAATCCTCGTACCAAGTGCGTGTCGACGAGCAATACGATCACCAAGACTGTGACCTGATGATCGCCCTTCACGCCCGCCGATCGGCCAAATCGATCCAGCAGTTTCGTCAAGCCAACCCGAACAAACCGCTGATTGTCGGACTCGTTGGCACGGACGTTTATCACGACATTCACAGCAACCGGCTTGCCCAGCAATCGCTGGAACTCGCCACGGGTTTCATTGTGCTCCAGCCCGAAGCAACCAAGGAAGTGCCCAAGCGATTGCGATCAAAGGTCCGCGTCGTTTATCAGTCGGTAAAAGTTCCCGCACGCAAGCCACCCAAGCTGACGTCCGTTTTCGAAGTTTGCGTGCTGGGCCATCTTCGTCCCGTCAAGGATCCGTTTCGAACCGCGATGGCCTCGCGGCAGCTTCCAGCGGACTCGAAAATCCAAATCGTCCATCTTGGTGCCGCATTGAGCGAGTCGATGGAGAAACGGGCTCGCCAAGAAATGCGGCGTAACCCACGTTACACATGGTTGGGTGAATTCCCCAAATGGAAGGCCATGCAGCGATTGGCGCGCAGCCGCTTGCTCGTTGTCAGTTCAAGAATGGAAGGTGGCGCGAACGTGGTCTCCGAAGCGGCCGCCTTGCGTGTGCCTGTCCTGGCGTCACACATCTCTGGTTCGATCGGCTTGCTAGGGCACGAGTACCCAGGATACTTTCCTGTGGGTGACACAAATGCTCTGGCCAGTTTGCTTCTGAGAGTTGAAAGCGAGAGAACATTCGCAAAAGAGTTGCTGTCCTTTGGGGACCAGCTCGGCAAGCTCACCACGGAAAGAAGTGAACAGTCGCGGCTGGCTGAATTGGTCGACGAGACGACAGGTGGAGCGAATTAGGCGTCGCGTAGCACATCTGTCAGGTCGACGCGTTCGGCATCGGCCCACAGGTTTTCCAAGCTGTAAAACTGGCGCGTTTCTTCGTCGAAGATGTGAATCACGACGGTGCCGTAATCGAGAATGATCCAGCGGCTTTCGTCGTAACCTTCGATGCCCATTCGCTTGTCGCCCAAGTCGTCTTCCAACTTATGGTCGATTTCTTCGCTGATGGCGTGCAACTGCCGGCGACTTGTGCCAGTGACGACCAGGAAATAGTCGAACAGCGCCGTGTGTTTCGTCATATCGAGAAGGACGATATCGCATGCTTGATTTTCAGCCGCTGTCCGAGCCGCGGCGGTGGCTAGTTCAAGACTTCGTTCTGGATTGGCCCGCGAAACTGCCGCTGAACCGAGGGAGGAACTCGTCACTCGCTCTCCTTTGACTATGGTTTCCATACAAACATACCTTGTAATTCTACTCAGTGGCAATAACGATGCTACCGCCAGAACGGCGGAAGAGCACGACAAATGAGACGTCCAGACAGCCTCAAAGGTTCATCAGAACTAAATCTCCACTTCTTCCAAAGCCTTATCCGTGCTGGTGGGGTCGACAGCGCGACAGGAGGCGGCGAGGCGTTGGGAAATATCACGGAGGTCGGTTTGCCATTCGTCGTCGGTCGTGTCGGGCGGACACAGTTGGGTGAATTCGTTGATCAACAAGATCAGCCGCAGCGTGTGGCGAAACAAAACGCCTTCTTGTTTTTGAATGCTTTTGCTGGTGATGTATTTGTTGAAGTCGCCGCCAAATTCCAGCAATTCGCCGGCCGACCACACGGGCTGGATTCGCACTCCGTGCACGCCTGGAAAGTCGTAGTCAAACAGGATCTTTAATTTGTCGGCGAGTGGCAGCACCCAGACTCGTTCTTCTTCGAAAAAGCTGTCTTTTTTGTCTTCGTCTTCTTCGACGGCACCGAGTTGTTCCGGGGTGACCAGACCGAGCTTCAATAGTTGCACATCGAGACGCGTTGTGGCGAGTGGACCGGGCGGGAGTTCGTCGTGCTTGGGAACGCGGACGTGATGGGCGACGGACGAGGGCAACTCGAGGATGCTCTCCATCGCTTGGATGCGTTCGTCGCGGTCGGCGATGCCCAACTGATTCAGCAGAAACGTGCCGTACAGCGGATTCACTCCGCGAAATCGCAACAAGCTATCCATCGCCTCCGTGGGTCGCGCGAACTTTGGCTCGTACTCATGCTCGGCGCGGGTCTCTGACCCCGCCGGGTCGTCCGACCGAAGGTCTCCTTGAGGTAAGGTCAATTCTTCCTGACCAGGGAGACCTTCGGTCGGACAACTGTGCGGGGTCGGGAGACCCGCGCACAGCGTGCGACCCGTGCTCAACGTGGGAGTCGTTGCCGCGGGCTCGTCGGAGTCCGTGTCGTCGGTTTTCGGGGGCTCAGGTTCTAGAGTGACGTATCCCGCTCGCCACAGAGTCAGCAGCATGCGGTCGAGATCTCGTTGGGCGGTTTCCATGTGCTTGCTGTCCAGCAACCGTTTCGAGAGCAACTTGCGCAACAAGGCAACTTCGGGGTCCACGTCCAACATATAAGTCAGCATTCGCCACGGCAGTGGGCCTCGACTGGCTAACTTGGCCGACGGTGCATCGCGTAACTTGTTGAATTGTTCCTCCGTCCAATATTGTTGATTGGCCCGCCGTTTGGGCATCTTTTTCTTCAGCGATTTCTTGGCCTTTCGCAAACCAGGGTCCTTCGTATCTTCAGGGATGGCGTCGTACTTCACTCGCCATCGACCGATCTTCACGTCGTCTTCGTGCGCCAAGACGAACACGAAACCTTGCGCGTCGAATTGCGGCCGGCCCGCTCGCCCGAACATCTGATGCGCGGAACTCGGTTCGATGATTTTCTTCTTGTCGGGCGGCCCTTTCATCAAGGACGGCACAACGACACTTCTGGCGGGCAAGTTGATGCCGGCCGCCAAAGTTTCCGTGCAGACACAAACCGAGAGCAGTTTTTTCTGGAACAGCTCTTCGACGATGCGGCGATATTTGGGCAGCACGCCGGCATGGTGGACACCGACGCCTCGTTGCAGAATCTGCCGGAGCTTGGGACCCGCACCTTGCGACCAATCTTGCATCTCAAGTTCCGCGGCAAGGGCGGCCTGCTGCTGCTTTTGAACCAGCTTTTTGCCCTTCAGTTGCTCGGCGACGCTCCAGCATTCTTCTCGGTTGAAACAGAAAATCAGCGCGGGAGTCTTGCGAACTTCGTCGTCGCCGCTGGCCATGCTTTCGATCTGTTCGCTCAGCAAATTGTCGCCGATCCATTGGAAGGTCAGCGGGATTTTGCGATCGTTGCTTTCGACCAGTTCAATCTTTCGCTCATGGCGGTGCCGCAACCAACTTGTGAATTCGTAGGAATTGCCGACCGTGGCCGACAGCAGCAACAGGCGAACATCGGGCGGCAGCAGGCCCAGCGAAAACTCCCAGACGATTCCGCGCTCCGGATCGTTGAAGCTATGAAATTCGTCCATCACAACAGCCGAAACGTCCGCGAAATCGAACGCGTCTTGGTGCAGCAAACGGTTGAACAAGATTTCAGCGACGACGACCAGGATAGGCGCGTCAGGATTGACGCGGCGATTTCCCGTGACCAGTCCGACTTGGCTGGTATCGAATCCCCACTGGATGGCACGCTCCTGGATCTCTTCGAATTTCTGTTCCGTCAAGGCGATCAGCGGTGTGGTGTAGTAGGCCTGTTTGCCGGTGTGCAAGGCCTCGAACAGAGCGGCTTCGGCGATCAACGTTTTGCCCGTGCCCGTTGGAGCACAGACCAAAACACCTTGTTCGGCCGTGAACCACGTCAGCAGACCTTCTTCTTGGACGGGATAAGGTTCGTATTCCAATCCTTCGAAGTACAGATTTGCGAGGTCGTCGCGCGAGGGTGTCTTGTTCATCCGTTGTGGTCGTCGTTGACCGTCCTGATGGCGGGGGCTAGAATCATTTTGTCGCTTGACGCTGCAAGTCGAACCAGAGTATACGCCCGGCTAGGAGAGTCAGGCTACACACAAACACCGAGGCAAACCATATGGACCCACTCCATTTCGCCATCGCCATGGGTCCGTTGGCAGTTTACTTTTTGTTGCTGGGCATGATCAATCTGTCGTCGCGGCCGTTTCTGACCACGGGTGCCCGCGACACGGCGGCTTTGGGCGTCGGAATCAGCGGCTTCATGATCGCCGGGCCGATGGAACTGTTTTTGCCCGAAGCGGCCGCCACTCAATTTGGTCCCTGGGTCTGGGTGTTGTTGCTGGCATTTTATGGACTGTGCCTGACGCTGATTGTGTTGCTGATGAAGCCACGGTTTGTCATTTACAACATAACAGTGGACCAATTGCGACCGATGTTGGCCGACGTGGTCAAGGAGATCGATGCCGACGCGAGATGGGCCGGCGATAGCTTGGTCCTGCCCAAGTTAGGTGTGCAGTTGCACGTGGAACCTTTTTCGCCGCTACGAAATGTTCAGCTCATCGCGTCGGGAACGAACCAAAACTTCAACGGCTGGCGGCACTTGGAATTGAAGCTGGACGCGGCACTCAAAAAGGCCAACAACGGGCGGAATCTGTACGGGTTCTTTTTGGTCACCTGCGGGCTGGTGCTTTGCGTGATGGTCACGACTTGGCTGTTGAGCGACCAGGCGGGTGTCGCACAAGCGTTGGGTGAAATGCTGCGACGATGACTGTAGGACGGATTGCCTAATCCGTCCGTCATGCAGCGCGGACGGATTAGGCAATCCGTCCTACTTTTGTTCATCCTTTTGAGTTTCTAAATACGCGGAAATCGCGGTCAACATTCTTGGGGCGGCCGCAGGTGCGCGACTGAGTAGCATTGCGAGAGACAAAACCGTTCGCTTGGCTTTGACCAAATAGGCTGGCCGTTCAAGTTCGTTGGCCAGGAAAACCAAATTCTGAGTTGAGACAGATAGTGCGGATGGGATGGCGCTGTCATACGGATCTTTCGCGCGGGCCAGCAGTGATTCGTGGTCGTTCGAGGTGAAGAAGAATCCGCCGCCATCGTCGTCCCAGAATTGCTCGATCTGGTCGTCCATCAACTCCTCGGCCAGCGTGAGCCATTTCTTTTCGTTCGTGGCTCGGTAGAGAGCAACGAGTCCGTCGATGAAGAATGCGTAGTCGTCTGCGTAGGCGTTTAGCTTGGCCTTGCCTTGGCCATACGTACGCAGCAATCGGCCTTCCTTGTCTCGCATATTATCCAAAACAAATTCAGCGGATTGAGTTGCGACGGTCACGTAGCTGTCGTTTTCGAACAAACGTCCGGCGTCGGCAAATCCGCGAATCATTAAGCCGTTCCACGCTGTGAGGATCTTGGTGTCGGTCAACGGGCGCTCACGCTCGGCACGCGCGTCGAACAGTTTTTTGCGAATGGGCGTTAGCCGATCTTCAAGGTCCGACTCGCTTTGGTCCAGTGCTCTGGCAATTTCGTGCATCGGCCGTTCGAGTTGCGGAGCGTAGTAGTCTTCTTCGAAATTCGGCGAGCCGTTCAGGCCGTAGACTTTAGCGAACAACTCAAACTCTTTGTCCGACAACAGTTTCTCGACCTCGGCCTTTTCCCAGCGATAGAATTTGCCTTCCTCGTTTTCCGACTCGGCATCCAGCGCGGAGTAGAAACCGCCGTCTTCGTTCCGCATCTCCTGCAAAACGAAGGCGAGCATCTCGTCGACGATGCGCCGAAAGTCTTCGCGTTGCGTCAGCACATAAGCTTCGCTGTAAACACTGGCGAGTTGCCCGTTGTCGTACAACATCTTTTCGAAATGGGGAATATGCCAGAATCGGTCAACACTGTATCGATGAAATCCGCCGCCCAGATGATCACGAATGCCACCCATCGACATCCGCTGGAGCGTGCCGACCAGCATCTCTTTGGCTCTTTCGTTTTTCGTTTTCTTAATGCGGTCGATCAGGAAGAATAGATTCGACGGCTCAGGAAACTTCGGACGCATCGGATTGCGCGGCGAAAAACCAAATCCGCCGTAGGTCTCGTCGTATTGGGTTTCCAGCGATTCGAGTCCGGACGCGAGCAGCTTCTTGTCAATCTTGAAAAGCGGATCGGGACGCGCACCTTCGAGTTGCTCTTTCGTGACGCTGGTGATCGTGTCGGCGTCTTTGCCGATTTGCTCCGGGTTTTTCGACCACGCTTCATTTACCTTTTGAATCAGGGTCAAGAATCCCGTCGCGGCACCACGGTCGCCGTCTCGCGCTGGAAAGTACGTGCCACCAAAAAACGGCTTGGCATCAGGCGTCAAGAACATCGACAGGGGCCAACCGCCACCCCGGCCGGTTTGTGCCAACTGGTTGTAAACGTTCAAGGCACTCATGTAGATTGCGTCGACATCGGGACGCTCCTCGCGATCGACCTTGATGCAAACAAAGTGTTCGTTCAAAAACTTGGCGATCTCTTCGTCCAGAAACGACTCTCGCTCCATCACATGACACCAATGGCAACTGCTGTAGCCGATCGACAAGAAGATAATCTTCTCTTCTTTCTTCGCCTTGGTCAGTGCTTCTTCGCCCCAGGGACACCAGTCCACGGGATTGTGTGCGTGCAGTAGTAGATAAGGGCTGGTTTCTTTGGCGAGGCGGTTGGTGTGTTTGTGGTCGCCAGACTTGGAAGGTTTATCGGTCTGTGGTTTGTCCAATTTCGGTTCAGCAGCCGGAGTTGGAGCATCGCCGGAACAACCGCCGATCACGATCAAGCCAACACAAACAGACAAACAGATAGCATCGTGCCATTTAAGCGTAGAATTGATCACAGAGTTAATCCAAGCCGTTCAGAAAAGCATTTAAAGCTTCTTCGTCGCCTTCATCAGGAGAGTCGTCGGCAAAATCGGGTGAAGGAGCGGCTTCGGAATCGGGCGTTCCTAAGTCGGCATATTCGATGGAATTGGGTTCGACTGGCGCGGCGACTGGAGTTGGCGCGGGTTCTACCGGTTCGACTTCGGTGAATTCTGGTACAGGTTCCGCAATTGGCTGGGCCGTCGGCGGATCGTCGGCCATGACCGTCTCTGCCATCGGAGCCACTTCGACGGGCGCTTGTGGATCGGGTTCCACGATCGCCGGCACTTCACCTTCCGCACACTCATAGATCGCGCGAAAAGTCACCGTGCCAATGGTCAACAATTCACCAGGTTGCAATTGTCGATCGCCCTCGATTCGCTCCTTATTGACAAACGTGCCGTTGAGCGACCCCAGGTCTCGCACGAAAAGTTTGCCGTCCGATTCGAAAATCTCGGTATGTAGCCGGCTGACCAGCGGATGCGGCAGCGTCAAAGTTGCCTCCTTCCCGCGGCCAATTGTGGTGGGGAGTTTCAACCTAATCTCCGCCGGCTTGGCTTCGCCGCCAACAACTACCAACTTGGCTTCCATATAATTACCCATAACTACTGCGCGAACACGCGACCAGACAAACTCAATTCAACGATCCAGTTTATCTACCCAATTCGTAAACCGCAACTGTTTTCCATCGATCGCGGACCGTCCGACGAGATATAAACACTTGCTTCAAAACAATTTCCGTTGTTTCGCCAGTCGCCACTCGTTTGTCTGGGCTGCTCTGTTTACGCAAAGTAACACCGATGTGTTTTTACCATGAAAATTGCTATCACAACTGCCCTTGCAAGCTTAAACCCCCAACCTATAATCCTTAAATCCACATGAGGACAAGGACATCGTCTTGCTTTGTGTGCCCCTGCGGGTGTAGCTCAGTTGGCAGAGCACAACGTTGCCAACGTTGTTGTCGTGGGTTCGAATCCCATCACCCG
>CAYFJO010000293.1:0-13446 GCA_964343305.1 uncultured Pirellulaceae bacterium
CTTCAGCGTTGGTCGACCCCATGACAAACTGACCGGCGGGAATGCGCGCCAGTGTCATCGTCACACCGTTGCCGAGTTCAATCGTCTTCCGAAAAGATGTTTGTGCCGACTGCCGTCGCCGCGCCTCTTCGACGTCGAATGGCCAGCCCTCGACTTTGGGGAGCTGCCGTGTGGTGATCGGTGCTGACTCTTGCGTAGGCGACGCGATCTTCGATCGCGGAATTAGTGGAAGTGCTTCCGGATCTTCTTTGGGGCCGCCGTATAACCCCGTCAGCTCGATTCGCCGCCGGTCCGCGCCTTCCGGAACGGGACACACATCGCCCCAACTACCGTGACACGGTCCATTCAGATCAATCCATGTAATCAGCCGGTCCCATGCCTCTCTGTCTAGACGCACATTGTAGTGTCCCTTCTTGAGCATCTGGATCAGCTCACTCGTATCAGCGTGGTATTCACCGGGTACGAGAAGATTGACATCGTCCTCGATGTTGACCCGGCGAATGTAGGGCACGAGTGCCTCGTATGCGGGCGTGTAGCGAACGGACGTTCCGCCAAGCGCCTGGCGCGCTTCGGGATGTAGGCGATTCGCTCCCAGTCGCGTCAACTGCCGACCACCATATCCGTTGACCAAGCGTTCCGACCGCAAGTCGCAAATCACCTGCTTGTCACCGCGAGACTTCCCATCGTGGCAACCTGCACAATGCCGATCAAGCACGGGCTGCACCTCTCGTTCGAAATCGAATCCCCTCGCCGGACCGTACCATGGCTCGATGTCCACGGGCGGTCGGCTGGCTGCCAGATCGTATCGCACTGCCGGCGTGTCTCTTGGTTGTTCGTGGCAACCGACGCACGAGACGCTCTCGCCCGGCATGGCTGTGTACCAACTCCGCATCAATTGCACGGCCTTTCCCTCCGTGTCGAGTGGCTGGATGGTTAACGGAGTGTTGGCAGGAACGCGAAATGACGCCGAGCCATCTTCATAAACCGGAACGGTACCGAGCATTCTCATCACTTCCCACGGCCCACCGCTGCCGATCTTGTCCGGCCCCGCCAACCCAGGGAAGCCAAAATGGTAGGCAACGATCCGCAGCCGCTTCACGGTGCCATGCGGGACGCCAGCCAGCCCAGGGCCCGCGTAGACGTTGTGAACATAGACCACAGCGTCGTCGCGCTGGAGATCGACTCGGTCCGGAATCACGGGTGGTCGCGGCACCTTACGGACCGGGATGGGCTCGAATAAATCGAACCCGGGTCTTACGCAAAGTGGCTCGATGTTGTCGAACACATCCACGATGTAAATACCCCACGGCGATTTGCGACTGGGTTGAGCAGCCACCAGGAAATACTTGTCGCTGAGGGGATACGGATGCAGGAATTTCGGCCACGAGTCCTCGACGAGCCGATCGCGAACGACGGGCCTGACCGGCTGGTCACGACCCGGAATCCTCTGCACGATCCCGTCCGCTTCGTGCCAACCGCGGGCAATGTCCAAAACGGCCAATTCGCCCATGCGCGGCACACCGTGATAGCCCGCGACGATCGCGCCAAGCTTGTTCGGCGAACCTGGTATGCCGCGTGGGAAGTACAGCGCGTTGGGCCAGTACGAATTGCTCCCGTACACGGACCGTTGTCCCGTCCCGTCAGGGTTCATGACCATCAACGGCCGCAAGTACATGTGCATCGTTCCCGAATAATCCCAGCGGCTGTAAATCACTTGGCCGGAAGGTAACACGGCCGGGTGCAGATCCAGGTCCTGGTCGAAACACAGTTGCCGCACACCGCCGCCGTCGGCATTCATTCGGTAAAGGCTGCAAGCTCGCTCGACTCCGTGCCAACAAGGAACGGCATGAAACGACGCCGTCGACGCGAATACGATTCGCCCATCGGGCAGATAGCAGGCGTCGAAGTTGTCCACGTCCGGTTGATCGCCACGCGACACCTGCCGCAATCCGCTGCCATCCACTTGGACTTCCCAGATCTGCCAACTCCCGTCACGCGGCATGGTGAACAAGAGGCGATCCGCATCAAAGTGCAAGTCAAGTTCGCCCACGAATTCGCTTCCCTGCGGCCGGTACAACGTGCGCAGCCGTCCGTCACGTCCAACGGGCGACAACACTGCGATCTCGTTATCGTAGCCCGTTTGCTCGATGCCAGAATTGCACTTGTGGTTGACGGGTAGTCCCAGTTGACCGCGCCGCCGCTTCAGCAGCACGAGCTGGTCGAACTCGAGCAGCGGATTCGCCAGCAGGGCTTGGCTTCTCAATTCAGCCAGCTTCTCGGCGACCGACCGATCGCCAGCGCGACCGGCCTTGTCCAAAGCGCTCAGTCGTTCCAGAAACTCTTGCCCCTTGGGATAGCCAGCCCCAAACGTCTCGGTCAGATCCACAAGGGCCAAACGCAGCGACTCGAATTGATTGCTGCTCGCGGCGCTCACACCGGGACCACGGTCGTCAGCGCGCAGACAACATACACTCGACGCGACCTCAAGTGCGATGACGACAACGAATACGGGCGCAATTCGCATGGCCATTCGTGCGTTGTTCGTTCCCTATTAGCTCACAGGCAATGGCACAGTGGCAGGCGTGGTTACAACATGTCGGCGAGACGCCAGGGCAAACAAGGCATGACCGCCAAACAGTGCGAAGGCGAATAGCAAATCACCGAAAACCGTAAATCGAAAGAACGGCAAGGCGCTGATGTAGCTGTACAACAATCCGGAATAGGTGTGATCCGTGCCAAACCAAATCCAGTGCGCAAAGTTGGTCGTCAGATAGAACATGAGAGACGAGCCCAGGGCACAGGTCATCAACCCTGCAATTGCCACGACGGCTGACGTGAGCCCGGTGCGTTTGAACGCCACGCAACGATGCAGCACACCGCGCAACACGACCGGCAACGCAAGGCTTGCGTATACCACAACCATCACCTGCCACGAGTACCCGCCGATGAAGTAGTCGCTAATCGCCATGACCGTCAGCGGCACGGCCAGCGCAGTCAACCCGTTACGAAAGTAGTACCCCGAGAACAGCGCCAACGCGGCGACCGGCCCAAAGTTCGGCAGATCCTGGAAAAACAACCTCAGTCCCACACCGAGAGCGACCAAGACAACAAACGCACATGCTTCAGACAATCTTTCCCGTTTGGTCGTGTTACTCATCTTGCAAAACTCCGCGTCCGAGTCGAGTTACAACGGTATGTAAGAACGAGTTTCTCGATTCCACAAACCGCACCTAAACAAAATAAAACAGGTTTAATTTAGACAGTAAGAGTGATTATAACAAGAGAGGCGGCTTCTGCCAGGAAGAAAGAGCCAGACCAGGCCAGCTCGCGGTGGCGACACGAGATGTTTGTGCGCGATCTATTATCAGCCGCTGGTTGCTTGTTCTGTTCGCGCCTGCGGTTTGGGCAACTCACGCGGCTGACGCCTATTTTGTCCGCCTGCCCTACTTCGTGCCGATGCAAAACAGGTGTTTGTTTCCGCGAATGTAGATACGGCCATCTTGAAAGGCCGGACTGGTAACGCACGTTTCGCCCAGATCGGCTTCCGCGATGCGCTTACACGCTTTGCGTGTTGGCTCAACAATCGATGCTCTGCCTTTACGGCTGAAGAGATAGACACGATTGCCGACCAGACTCGGTGATGACACGAACTCGGCGTCAAAATCTTCTTTCCATAGCGCGTATCCGCCTGCCTTTTTGTCATAACAAGTCAATGTGCCGTATGTGTCCAGCAGCAGGATGAACCTATCGGTGGCAAGCGGACTGCAAATGTCAGGCAGCCCTTCGTCAACGCTCCACGCGATGTGCGTGCCAGTGACATCGCCGCGACCACCGGCTCGAATCGCCGACAAGCTGGCATAATCGTTGGCCGCAAAGACCATCCCATCAGAGTAGATGGGCGAGGGGCCAATCTCCGCGGGCTCGAGGCAGTTAGCTCGCCAGATTTCCGCTCCCGATTGTGGCGAGTAAGCGATGACCCAAGGATCGCTGCACGTAATGATCTGGGGCCGCGACTTATGCTCCACCACAATTGGTGAACACCATCCGGCGGGCACTTGGCGGGTCACCTGCCAGACGGTTCTGCCCGTTGCGCCGTCCAAGGCCAGCAACTTCGAGCGGTCGTCCTTGGCTATTCCCTGTCCCTGGTCGAACTGCACGATCACCCGGCCCTTGTACGTCGCCAACGACGATGCGTGGCCGTAGTGATTCTTGGGAATTCCCAGCGAGAGGGACCA
This sequence comes from uncultured Pirellulaceae bacterium, assembly GCA_964343305.1. Classification (GTDB taxonomy): domain Bacteria; phylum Planctomycetota; class Planctomycetia; order Pirellulales; family Pirellulaceae; genus CAYFJO01. The sequence continues at coordinate 4,236 of CAYFJO010000293.1, forward strand.
AGCTTCGTTTCCCAAAAAGTCGAAAGCCACGACGTCGCCCCCGGCGAACATGGCGTACACCCGCCTACCGTCGGTGGCCATGGTCGGCGCAGCGAAACCGGTGTCTCTGCTCACTTTGATGGGCTGTCCGGCGTCCGGCGCGTTGCCGGTCACTTCCTTTCGCCAGAGAATCTTTCCACTGGCGGCGTCGAAGCAGTAGACTTCGCGGCGGTCCTTCGTCGCGCCGCTGAGAAAAACACGGTCCTTCCAAACGATCGGCGAATTAGCACCGGGCAGGGGTGTAGTGGTCTTCCACAGAATTCCCTTGCCCGATGCGCCGTCCCACTTGGTAGGCACATTGGTATGGGTGGAAACGCCTGATCCGTCTGATCCGCGAAAGCTTGGCCAGCTTCGGCGGAGTTCTTCCGTTGTCGCCGGGGCGGGCGTGACTGAGCCAGTTTCGGGCGGCATCGCTGCGAATGATCTCGCGTTGATGACGCACGTTGTGCCGAGTAGAGCCAAGATCAGCACTGAGACCACCCAAAGGTACTCGCGTCTTGATCGCTCCTGACAGTCCGGTCCCGATGTCTTCGTGGTTGGATCGGATCGCTTGCTGCAAAGCGTTGCGGCCCACTTACTCATGATCATGCCTACCGTAGTCGCGACGACGAAAAGACATAGCTCCAGCGGCCCGAAGTCGCCGGACTTCAGGAGCGAATCAGAACGCCCGCAACCTGAAGCATCCGGACACAACTATCGGGAATCTATTGTTCAGTTGCCTGAGCGCCTCACAAAGTTTGACCGACTTCGGGCTATCAGTCCGTCTTTTGTCGCTCCAAGACGAGGCAAAAGTTTCCGGCACCGGTTTTGAATTCCGTGGGCGGGTTCTTTGAATTGACGCACCACTTGAGGGTATCCCCTTCCAGCGAGTAGATCCCGAAGTAAGATCGGCCCTTTTGCCCACCTAGCGTCCCCGTTCCATCCATTCTCCGCGGCTTCGTCGAGAGGTCCAGCTTGTATGTTCCACCACCAATGTCCGATGTCTTATCGCCCTGAATCCTGATGCAGGTCACGCCATCAGCCTTAATTGTGAGTACATGACCTTGAGCGCCACCGTCCACACCTCCTTTCCAAGTGCCCACTAGATTCTTCCGTGCCTGAGCGTCGTTGTCCTCCGCAGCTGCGAATTGTGCCACCGCAATGATGCATACAAAACTGACGAATTTCATGGTTTGCTCCTTTCGGATGAGTAAACTTGACCAAGGTCGCAAGTTGGTAACTGTTTCCAGACGACCAGAAACACTATAATACCGCTCTAGTATAGCGTGTTGCCAGCCGTGTGCAATCGTGGAGAAGCCATGACCGACCGAGAGCGAATTCTTGCCGTGATGGCGGGCAAGCCGCCCGACCGGATTCCTTGGATCCCTCGGCTGCTGCTTTGGTACAACGCTCATCAGAAATCCGGAACGTTGCCCGAGCGATATCGGGACTGGAATCTGCGCGACATCGAGCGTGATTTGGGACTGGGCACCCCTGCGAGAGACGGCGTCGTTTTCCGCACCGAGATCAGCGGGGTCGAAATCGAAGAGCGTTGGCTGGATGACCTTCATCTGCGCACGGAGTACCGAACGCCGGTCGGCACGGTGAGTACGCTCTTTCAGGGCAGCGACGTGTTGAGGAAACAGGCGATTCAAGATCTGCAGGTCGAGTTCATGCTCAAGGACCGGCAGGACTATTCGGTCGTGCAGTACATTCTCGAAAACACCACGGCCATTCCCACTTATGCTGAGTATGAGCGTTACGAAGCCGAAGTCGGCGACGACGGCTATCCCCTGGTGAATTGCGGAGACTGCCCGTTTCATCATTGGATGCGGGCGCTTGTTGGGTATGAGCAGGCCTATTTTCACCTGGCCGATTATCCCAGCGAAGTCGAACGTCTGCTGGCCACGATGACCCAATTGGACGAGCAGCGATACTGGCCGCTGATCGCCGACTCGCCGGCCAAACTGATCCTGCACGGCGTCCATTTCTCCAGCCACATGACTCCGCCGCCCATGTTTGAGAAGTACATGCTGGCTTACTATAAAAAGCTGTCTGTCTTGTTACGATCTCGCGGCAAGACGTTGACACTTCACGGCGACAACGACACGCGTCAAATCCTTGGCCACATCGAGCAGGCCGGATATGGCATGGTCGAGTGCTTCGTGACCTATCCCATGGTCGAAACGACGTTAGCCGAAGCCCGCGCGGCATGGGGCAACCGAGTCATCATTTGGGGCGGAGTGCCGTCGGCGATACTGGAAGATCCTTATACGGATGAACAGTTTGAACGCGACATGGAAACCATATTTCGCACGATCGCGCCCGGTGATGCTTTTATTCTGGGCGTCGCGGATAACGTCATGCCCGGCGCCAAGCTCGAGCGAGTTCGGCGCATCACGCAAATGGTCGAGCAGTTTGGTGCGTATCCCATCGGAGTCAACAACTAGCCGGGATTATTCATTTCTTACCCAGAACACCATGTATTTCGTGCCACGGCTGTGTCAGCCGTGATTGTGCGCGAAACACGGCTGACACAGCCGTGGCACAAATAATCAAGGCTAACGATGCCAGAAGGAAAACCACTGTCCTTTTTCAGTCCGATATTTTGCAGTTCAAGGAGACGAGTATGTTGACGCCCAGCCCGCTCAAGTCCCGGTTTGGTTGTGCTCAGGGTATCAAGCTGCTGCTCGTCGTCAGCCAGGTGGTATTGTGGGGTTCGCATGTCGAGGCGGCCGAAAACATCGTCGTCGTGCCTTCGGCGTCTTACGCGCACAAGAACGACGGACACCGCGGCGATCCCCTGTCTGCGCTGTGCGACGGCAGCGAACCCGCTTCTTCTGATGACCACAAGATTCCGCGGTTCACGTTTTGGAATCACAAGGGAACGACCGAGTGGGTTCAGTATGATTTTGACGTTCCCGCAAAAGTCTCCAGCGCGGAAGTGTTCTGGTTCGACGATCGGCCGCGGGGCGGTGGGTGCCGCGTGCCCAAGTCTTGGAAGCTGCTTTATCGAAGCGGCTATGAATGGCGAGCGGTGCGGCGCGCGACCGCCTACGAGGTGACCGCCGACAAGTTTAACGAAGTCAGCTTCGAGCCGGTGATCACGACGGCGCTGCGAATCGAAGTCCATCATCAACCGGGCGCATCAGGTGGAATTCTCGAGTGGAAAATCAACGGCCGATCACCCAGGCTCGGCACGAAATCGAAGACCGGTGAGAATCGCTCGCTCAATTCGAACTTTGACTATGCGTCAAGTCGACTGGCGATCTCGGCGCTCGCCAAGACAGCGGGTCGATCGCCGAGTGAGACGAAACAGGCGCTCGCGCAGTTGGACGATCTGGCGGACGAAATCGTTGCCGTTCGCGCGCTGGCCGACCGCGCTGACGCGACGGCAATCGAGCGCTTGCAGGATTTGCGCGTACGGCTGGCGAAGTTTCAAGAACGGCACGATGCCAAGGCGATTCGGAATCAGCTTTACGAAGTTGATGCCAATGCCGGTCTGCAACTGATGATTCAGATGGACTGGGTCCGGCAGGACAGCCCGAAGGGCGAGGCTCATAGTTTTCAGACTCTCTCGACGATCGTGATCGACGAACTCGGATCCCACGGCGGCGAACTGGCCGCACGCAGGAGATCGCTGCAAGCCGCTGCAACGAAACCGACCGACGGCCGTTGGATGAACTTGTATTTGGACGCCTGTCATCTGCGACGCACGCTGCGGCTGAAGTCGCAACTGGATAAGCTTCGCCGGATCGTCTTCACCAAACACCACGACATTGGTGGCCAGCACTACGCGTACACCGAAGACGTCTCTGATTCGCCCTACAATGACAACAACCCGTTTCCCGCCAGCGGCAAATTGTGCCTGCTCGAAATGGAAAGCGTGTATGGCCGCGTGCGGACGTTGTTGGACGAACCGCACGGGTTGATTCGAGACCCGGCGGTGTCCTACGACGGACGGCGAATTCTGTTCGCGCGGCGCACATCGATGACCGAGGATGACTACCATCTGTACGAGATGTCGATTGCCGATGAGAAGATACGGCAGTTGACGTTTGGCCGAGGAGTCGCCGACTACGAACCAACTTATCTTCCCAGCGGCGACATCCTGTTCAACTCCAGCCGCTGCCAGCAGATCGTCGATTGCTGGTGGGCGGATGTCAGCAACTTGTACACGTGCGACGGCGACGGACGATACTTGCGGCGCGTCAGTTTCGACCAGGTCCACACGAACTACCCCACGGTCCTGCCGGACGGACGAGTGATCTATACGCGTTGGGATTACAACGATCGCGGCCAGCTCTTCCCGCAGCCTCTTTTTCAAATGCAACCCGACGGAACGGGTCAGAAAGAGTTTTACGGCAACAATTCCTGGTTCCCCACGTCGATCCTGCATGCTCGGGGAATTCCGAACTCCAACCAGGTCGTGTGTGTCTTGTCCGGCCACCACACTTATCAGAAGGGCAAACTGGCGATCATCGATCCCAGCCGCGGCCGTCAAGAGGCCAGTGGCGTGCAACTGATCGCACCCCGGCGCATTACCGAAGCCGTCAAGATTGACAAATATGGTTATCAGGGTGAGCAGTTTCAGTATCCGTGGCCGCTGAGTGAGACGGAGTTTCTCGTCACGTACAGTTACAAAGGCAGCAAACAGGGTAGGGATCGGGCGGAAGAACCCTTCGGGATTTACTTCATGACGATCGACGGAGCACGCGAGTTGCTGGCGGCTGACCCGGCGATTTCGTGCAACCAGTCGGTTCCGCTGGCGTCTCGACCTGTGCCGCCCGTACGTCCCAGCCAGGTCGATTATCGCAAACGCACCGGCACGTACGTGGTCCACGACATCTATCAAGGTTCCGGCCTGCGAGGTGTCGCGCGGGGAACGATCAAGCGACTGCGAGTCGTGGCGCTCGAGTTTCGTGCCGCGGGAATCGGCAGCAATGGAAACCGCGGACCGGCCGGCGGTGCTCTGGTGAGTACGCCCATCTCGAAGAACGGAGCGTGGGACGTGAAGAAGGTGCTCGGCTCGGCCAAAGTCTACGACGATGGTTCGGCGGCATTTGCCGTGCCGGCCCGGACGCCCGTCTACTTCCAGGCTCTCGACGAGCACAACCACGTGGTCCAGACGATGAGATCCTGGTCAACACTGCAGCCGGGCGAGACGTTTTCCTGCGTCGGCTGTCACGCTGATAAATCGCGAACTCCACCAGCGCGAGCCGCACTGACCCGGGCCTTGCAGGAAGGTCCGCAACCGCTGGAACCTCTATACGACGAGCCGCACGGCTTCAGCTTTCCCCGGCTGATCCAGCCAATCCTCGATCGGAACTGCGTGGAGTGCCACAACCGCGAGAGGGTCGCAAGCAAGCAGTCGACGATCAGTCTGGAGAAAGCTGGCACGTTTGACAAACGGAGTCTCAAAACCTGGAGCGACGCGTATTCGGCGCTCGCCGACTCGAAATTCGCGAGCTGGGTGAGTCCTCAATCCGCGCCGCCCATGTTGCCGCCATACCATACCGGTGCGGCCAGAAGTAAACTCATCGACATGCTCGCAGAGGGCCATGAAGGAGTCAAACTCACGTCAGCGGAAATGGATCTGATCGCCTGCTGGATCGATCTCGGCGTGCCCTATGCCGGCACGTACACCGAAACCATGAGCCCCGAACACACGGCAAGGTATCAGCACTTTGCCGAGAAACGCAAACGGCTGGTGATGGAAGAGGCCCGGCAGATCGAAGCTCTAATCCGTGCGCGTCACAAGACCGACGACCGCTGAACGGAAAGTCGTAAGTTAACTGAGGGTGTCCGGAGTTGTAGGGAACGCCCTCTGTGGCGTTCCGTGAATCAAACGCGGAGCTAGCGGAACGGCACAGAGGCCGTTCCCTACATCAATTTCGCCATTTCGAATTCCCGGACACCCTCAGCTTGGAGATTGAATTCATGAGTGACATTTGGACGTTTCATTCTGCTGGCCAGATCGTCTTCGGTCCGCGATCAGCAGCTCAAGTTGGACAAATCGCAACTCGGCTCGGTCTTCAGCGAGTATGCATCGTCACCGACGAAGCCTTAATTGCGGCAGGACTGCTGGATGGAGTGCGAGGCTCCCTGATCGAGGCCGGGATCGCGGTCGAAGTGTTCGAGGGTGACGAGCCGGAGCCTTCGTTGGCGGCGGGCGAGTCGTGCATCAAACAAGCACGACGATACAACGCCGACGGAATCCTGGGATTGGGCGGCGGCAGCAACATGGACTTGGCCAAGGCCGCGGCGACGGTCGTTGCCCACGGTGGCACGATCCGCGACTACGTTGGCGACGACCAGGTGCCAGGGCCAGTGCTCCCGTTGATTTGCCTTCCCACGACGGCTGGAACAGGAAGCGAGGTGACGTTCGCCGCCGTGCTGACCGACACCGAGAACGAACTGAAAGTCCCTATTCTGAGTAATTACATACGACCAGCGGTGGCGATTGTTGATCCACAATTGACCCTATCTTGTCCCGCAAAGGTTACCGCCGACAGCGGCATCGACGCCCTAACACACGCCATCGAAGCTTACACAGCGATCGACAATCGCCAATTCCCAATTCCCGAGGGCGAGAAGAGCGTGTATCAGGGGGGCAATCCACTTTCGACGTGCCTTGCGGAACAGGCCATAACCCTGATTGGCAAGCACTTAATGCAAGCCGTCAACGAGCCGAACAACCTCATGGCACGTGAAGCAATGGCGCTGGCAGCGACATTGGCCGGATTGGCATTTGCCAACAGCGGCGTGGCGTTGGTCCATGCGCTGCAGCGGCAGTCGGTGGAGCAACGCATTCAGCACACGGGGCGGGCAATGGACTCCTGCTACCCCACGTCATGCGGTTCAATTTGCCTGCATGCCCAACGAAAACGGCGCGGATCGCAGACCTCTTGGGTTGCGATCTAGACGGCCTGACCGAACACGATGCAGCCGAGCAAGCGGTCAGCACGGTCCAACAGTTGGCGCGCGATATCGGCATCCCACAGCGTTTACACGAACTGGGCATGACCGCCGACCAGATCCCCACGGTCGCGGAGAAAGCGTTCCAAGCCAAAAGAATTCTTCGAGTCAATCCCCGCGAGATTTCCCAGCAGGAAATGGAAGAGATACTACGCGCAGCCCAATAGCGGAACGTCAAACGCGCCGGTTCCATATTCCGCGACATTCCGCCGGCGGCTTCACGGTCTCCTCGCTCTCGACCAGAATGGTCTGGATGTTGCCGCCCTTGACTCCGATGGCGATGGTTGTCGATTGCGGATTTAGGATTGCGGATTCCGAGCGTGATCATTCCGAAATCCGAAATCTGCAATCCCCAATTGGCTGATCTCGCTCTTGTCGAACCAGACATCATGCCCACGTTTCTCCAAGTCGGCCTCAGGCCGTGCCGCGTGGGGATGTTGTAGCTCTCTAGCGAGCTACCAGAGGAAGAACCATGCGGTCGCGATCACGACCATCAGTATTAGAACCAGAACGTAGAAAGACCAACGCGGCACAGTCCCGAACGCGCTATTCAAATAACTAATCTCCTGATGCAAGGCATCCAAAAGGCGACGAGTATCGTCGCTAAGCATCGGCACGTCTTCGCTACGGAGCAGCTCACGCCCTTCGTTGTAAAGATCCGCCAATGAATTCAGATGTTCGTAGTACTTGTCGAGAAGATTGTCCAATGAGCCGCTGCCAGCAAACGCCATAGCCGAAAGCTGGCTAGACGCCAAATCCAATTCGATATGCTTTGATTCAACCGCACAAATGAAATAACCTAATGGATTTTCAGCTTCTATTTGTGGCAGGTTTTCTTGAACATAAGACGCTTCCACCAGCACTCGCTGGCGTAGCCTTTGAGCAAGTCCGGCTGCACGAGCTTGCAAATGTGTGAGTCTCGAAACCGCGTCGTTCGGCCTGCCAGCATGTTGTGCCAATGCCAGCCCGAGTCGATATTTGTTCGCCGTGAGTTGGAGATGTTGTTGCATACTCAGCTGTGCCTAGCCTTGCTTGCTGTTCAGTGCCACGTAGGCGGTTCGATGACAGCAAACGGAATTGCCAATCCAATCAACCAAACATTCCGACTAAGTACATTCCCAGGCCACCAAGGATCAATCCAACAAACACTACAATGACGAAGACAGGACTTTGATATAGCTCGTTGTCCACATCTTTCCACGGATTCTCGGATTGACTTCGACGCTGGGTCTCCATCCAAAAGCATGCTATGGAACACACAGCAGCTATTCCCAAACAAGTCCAACCTATGATTTCTTTCACGAAACTACTCCAACTAATGTAGGCATCGGTTCAATATCCACGCTTGCGACGAATTAGAGCTCTATGACCGCTGATGATACGCAACACGGTACGGTCGCCGGACTGGCGACCGAACGATTCCGCCTCTTCGCACAAATGCACAGCTTCGTCGTATCGACGTTGTATGCCCAAGATTTTCGCCTGGTTTGCCAGACACCGCGCCAATCCAGTCGGGTCACCAATATCACGCCAGTATACTTCTTCCTCACGGTGGAAGCGCATCGACTCATCGAGATACTGCTGATCCCTACCCGGTCCTGCTTTGGCTGCACGCTCCCACATCACGAGCCCTTGTCCAGCCAAAACATTTGCTAGGCCATCAGAATCGCTGAGTTGCCGAAATACATGTTCTGCCTTTTCCAAAAGTCTGGCCGCACGATCAAAATCACGGCACTCTCTGTAGATATCTCCTTGAATCCCCAAACTGCGTGCCCGCGCTGCGTCGTCGTTGAGCTGAATTGCCAACATCTCAGACTCCTCCGCCAAATGCTGGGCAACCTCAAACTTGCCTTGGTCCCGCATAATCTCGGCTCGATTGCGTTTGCAGGTCTCCTGTCCTTTGAAATTGCCAAGGGCGCAGAAGAACGATTCTGCCTCCTCGTAGCCCTGGAGGGCTCGTTCAGAATGTCCGAGGGTAGAGTCCATCAATGCCAAGTTCACTAGGGACTTTGCCAACGCCAATCTGTTCTCTTGGCGTCTGAGAATCTCAGCTGCCCTGAGTTGAAGAGGATATGCTTTTCGCAATTCACCACGCAATCGCAACACTTCAGCCTCGTTACCTAGTGTTCCGGCGTATATAGCCTCATTCTCTCCGGACGCTGCACGATTGCGCAACTTTCGACGAACAAGCAACGCTTCGCCCAGATCACCTGTC
>CAYFJO010000294.1:0-13434 GCA_964343305.1 uncultured Pirellulaceae bacterium
GTTAGGGTCATACCGCTTCTTCAAAAATCATGCAAGGTGCGCTGTACAACTAAAATGGTTAATGCACGGCGGAAGTCTCTTTCCGAGCTTTCGATCTCACACCCTCGACGTTTCGCGACCGCGAGATTCTTTAGCGTTCGCACGAGATTTCGATGATCGGAACCAACCGTTTGCTCTTTGATCTTAAGAGCCCGTTCAAAATGACTGCGTGCGCCTCCAACATCACCATTTGCTAGGCGTAACGACCCAATATTACTCAGTGTCGTTGCGAGGTTTACACTTCGCGACCCTTCCGTTTGTTCCCAAATGTCTGAAGCTCGAACATACATAGCTTCCGCCGTAGCAAAGTCTCCACGACGCTTGACCAATCTTGCCAAATTGTTGGTGCATTTTGCGATATCGAATCTTGAAGAATCGGGTGCCTGTTCGTGAAGTTTGAGGGATGCGTGCGAAAGTGACTCAGCCTTTCCAAAGTTCCCAATCGATTCGCATGCCAACGCCATTGAACTTAGAAGACGCCCTTTATGAATTAGCGAAACGTGTTGTAGCGCATCAAAGTTCTTTAGGGCTTGATGGTACGAATGTAGTTCATCCTTCGGTAAGCCGAGGCAACGTAATAGAGATCCAAGTTTGTGCAGGGCATTTAGCGACCGAATGGAGCCGTTCCACCTTTGAGAAAGCACATCGACAAATCGTCTCATTTCCGCACGAATGTCGTAATGCGCCCCGAGCGGAGCCCAATACGTGATCAAGTCATACGGAAAGTCTGCGTCTCGAACCCACTCTTCATACGTTTCCCCTCTCCAATGAAGAAACACTTCTGGGTTACAGAGGCATGCTTTCAATCTGGACCAGGCGTTTAGTCGCAAGAGCTGCCACGGAAGTTCTTGAATCTTTCGTGGGCCCGCATCCACGTGGCTATCGAAGAAATGCGCAACCTCTTCACGTGCTTTGCGAAGTTGTTCTTTCGTCTCAAGGTAGTACCTTTCGACAGCAAATCGAAATTGGCCGTGATAGAACGCGAGCAAATCACCACGTCGCATAAGGTAGGAGCGAAGCAATCGCTCTAGGGCAGCGACATTTCCTTGTAGATCTCCATGATGTGGATTGATCGCGCCAACCAATTCTACGTGCGATAAACCGTATCGACTGACTGCAAGCAGTGACGCAAACTTGGGAACTAAATCCACTCCAATCCGTTTGCCCTGCGCGTCGCGGAACCCTTCGTCTTTCGACAATCGATCCAAGATCCAACGGAACAGATCGACGGTACGCTGAGGGAGTTGCTCAATGCGGGCGGTGATTTCGTCGTAGATGCCGAGCGTGCGAAGTTCCTCGAGGGCGGCCAGCAGATAAAGTGGATTGCCGCTGTCGGTCTTGGCCAGCAGCAAGTCGATCTGCTGGGGCTCCATGCGTTTGTGATACCGCTTTAACACCGAGTGGATAATCGCGCGGGCATCGGCCGGCTGAAGCGGTTCGATCACGAGCGGCTCGCGGCAGGCGGGATGAGCGGTCAGGGCCTCAAGAGCCGGATGTTCGAGCGAGCTGGCGATGATTCGAACATGCGGCGGCAGTTTTTCTTTTTGCGGGAGCCAAAACAGCGTGTGAGCATTGTCCGTCGCATCCAATTGGTCGAGCGCGTCGATCACGATGACCACACGCTGGGAAGTCGGTACGTAGCAGAGCAATTCGGCGAATCGCGGTATCAGCTCTTTGGTCTCGTGTGGAATCGAATCGACCTCATCGCCCAACTCGTGGCATAAGCGGCGGAGCATGCGGCGCAAATCGGTGGAGCCGGCACTTGCACCGATAAAATGTGGAATGATTTTAAGTAGCTGAGTTCGTGAGACTTCAGACGAGGTCTGAAGTTTGGCAACTTCAGCTACATAACTCGCCAGCAATGCCGATTTGCCGGAGCCGGGTTCGCCGGTGATTGGCAGAATGTTCTGTTCGTCGTCACTCGTGGCGAATGTTTCTAAATCGTTGAGCAACGATTGTCGGCTGTCGACGGGCACGTAGCGCTCGACGCGCTCGCTGATGAACTGGTCCATGGCCGCGTTTTCTTCCGCAAACTCGTCGAGTTGCTCGGTCGATTCGCCAGCGAAGTCTTGTTCGATTGCGTTCAATAAATGGTTGAAAACTTCGTTGCCGAATTCATCCAAACTTGCCAGGCGTTGCTGTGCTGCGTCCCACTGGCCATAGTCAATTGCTTTGTACTTGTTGGCGATGACAATTTCGTCTTTTAATTGCTTGAGCTGTTTCGCTTCGTCGCTGCCAGAAGGTTCGGCGTAAACCGCGTCGCGCTTGGCCAATTCGTTAGTGACATGGTCCCGGCGGAAAAAGAAAAAGTGGCAGTTGCGGTTTTCCGGGTGGCCAAATGCCGCGTACGTCACTTCGTCGTGCGTAATCGACTGTTCGTGACCCGGTGGAATCCAGCCATATCGCCCGCCTAGGACGCAGAGAAAGAGATCGCATTCGTCAATCACTTCACGGCACACCTCAAGCGCATCTTGTTCGTCGGTCACGCCCCAGCGGAGATCGACGTCGACCAAATGAATCCGCCACTTGAACAACTCTTCGCGCAAGCGCGGAAACACAAACCGGACTAAATGATTCCGCTCCGTCTGCATGTCTCGAAAGGTCGAAGAAATGAAAATGCGAACAGTTTGCCATGTTGAAGCCATCGTACGCCTGCCGTTGGAACGGAATGATGCAGTTCATCGTAGCCGATGATTCGGTCGCAGTGAACGAAATTGCGAAGTGCGATCAAAGACTTTTGTTCGACTTCGACCAGTGAATTCGGGCGACGTACACGCTGCCGTCGGCGCCGAATTTGTTGTCCACTGGCAAGATGTAATTCGGTCCCCAGGTTTGCATCCATTCGGCGACGGTGACCCAGGTTTCGTTTTCGTTCACGTCTGTGACGCCGAAGTTGCCGAGCCGGGCGCCGCGCTCGGGGACGAGGACTTGTTCGGTCTTGCGGATTACGCGCAGGCGCTTGGGATCAACCTGAGCCATGAATAGCGGCGCGCGGTGGCGGAAGACGTGGTCGTTGTTCGCTCCGCGGCGCGTGTAAACCAGGAACAATGCGTCGCTGTGGGTGACCCAGTGTTGTGCCGCCCAAAGGCCGTTGTGGTTGTGATCGCGGAAAAACTGATCGTTCCGCCGCACACCACTTCCGACTCACGGAAGCCAGCGACAACTTAATGCTTAAATTCGAACCAACGTCTTCTATCAAAGGTCCAATCAATCCGCTGGTCCTATGCGCAATCGAGATTGAGAAAGAGACGCCAAATGCAACCCTGAACAAGGAATCATGAATCATGGTTCGAAGTGTCGCAACAAGATTCGTCCAAGGACTTGCTTGCCGCGGCTGTTAGCGTGGATGATGTCGCGCATGAACCAGTCTGAGGGCCGATAGGATCGCAGGATGAAATCGTCCCAAGCGGATCTGATGTCCAGGTATTCTACTTTCTCGTCGCGTGCCATGTGTCGGAGTTTGTTGGGAAAGGCTTCCATCTGTCGCAACAGTTCGTCGCGCGGTCCGCGATGGCGACGGTAAGCGAAACGTTCGATCGTTTCGTGTGGAGTGACCGCGCCGGACATGACCATGATCTCGCAATCGGAACTGGAACGAATCTGGTGGATAACGTCACGAATGGATTCGACGTCGAAACCGTGACTGATGCCGCCGATCAGCACCAGGTCGGGCTTGTAACGCAAGACGAATTCTTCCACGCGGCCTTGCTGTTTGTAGTATTGGCATCCCGTGCTGCTGCGCACCGACGTGATGACCTCGATCTGCGATTTTGGATAATCCCGCTGAAGCAACGTTTCAAAATTAGAATTCGAAGTGTCATTGCAAATGCTGTCGCCCAGGATGACGATTCGCAGGCGTCCGCCCTCTTGTAATCGAGTCATCGTTTTCGGCAACAGCGAGCCACGATCGGCCGGCGGTCGGTATCGCATGACGGGGTTTTGCGATGCCAACGTGTCGGCCCACTTGGCAACGTCGGATAAGGTGACTCGTTCGATGTGTATGTCGTCGACAGACAGCGGACGGCTGCTCGCATGAAACTGAACTCGCATCTGACTTGACTGAAGCCGCCCTCGCACACACAGTTCGAATGGCTGCCAGTCGTCAGAAGGATCGACGCGGTCGTAGACATCGGCAACCAACGGTTTGTCGTTGCGGTCGTAAAAAGTCGCGGAGATGTAACAGGATTCGGCAACCCTCGTACGGCAGCGAATGCGGTAGTACTCGAACGCTTTCACCGCAACAGGCGGTGTTTGCCACTGCCCTTTGCGGCTCACCAGTGCCCGCTCGACATTGCCACCATCGAGTGGTTGCCCGTCTTTGTCCGTTCTGGCGGATCCTTTTTGGACGTCGGCATCTTCGCTTGGCGAATTGAAATCCGACTTGAACAGACGTTCTTCGGCACGGGCGGGTGACTGCAAAAGAAGGCCGGATATGAGGGCCGTCAATGAAAGAGACCGGAAGTAGTGATTCATGTTTTGAGATGGACTCGCGTGAAAGAGCATACAGGTTGCGGTTCTGGTAGGATGTTTGATTGTATCCCGCCTGTGTTCCAACATCTACACATTGGTTTCCGGTCGCCAATTGCGCCTGAAAGGACCACGATGAATCGTTTCTTAACCAAGTTCTTGACAGGTTGTGTTCTGTTGACGGTGGCAAGCAATTCACCCGCCGGTGCTGCAACTCATCGTCTTTACCAGGGAATCACCGCATATGTCGACAATCGTGACGGGCGTGAATTCACCGTCGGGCTTGATGTGCGCGATCTGAATATCTTCGCTAACGGTCCGCGCGAGATTCTTTTCAAAGTCTACGATCCCGATGGAACGGCCGTGGTGCGCGAATACATTGCGGACGACGGTGTTGCCTCGAAACACTATCTGCCTCGGATCGGCGGCTGGGACCACGAGTTGGAGTATTACCAACTGTGCCGATCCAAAGGCACGCTGCCAATGGGCCGTTGGAGCGCGTGGTCGGAGCCGGCGCGGTTAGAGACGGTGACGGCACGCACATTCGAGCGAAAAATAAGCGGCGGCAAGAAGGGCGTGTATCGCATCGTGCTGGTCGGCGATCGCGATCACTATGTCAGTCTGTCTGTCGATCCAATGCTGCCGTACGGAGTTTGTGGACATACGACCTGGCTACACGGGCATGGCGACTTGTTGAAACAGAGCTTCATGTACGTGCCGAAGGGCGCAACCGGCATGCACGTTGCCTTGGCCGAACCGGACACGCCGCGCACTCGCCGCATGACAATCACCACGCCCGACGGCAAAGTGCTCTTTGACAAGATTGCGGAGGGTGGGTTTTTGGAAACGAACGTCGCATTCGACAAAGGCCAGTACGACGACGCGTTGTTGCGTGTCGCTGTCTCCGACGGCGATGGCGACTACCTGTTGCGAGCCTCGTTGAAATACGCGGGCGGCGGATATGGCGGTACTGGTTCGCCGGCCTTGCTCTGCCCCGATCGGAAGACGGCGATGGCGTTGCGCGGCGGAGCGATTTATGCCGATGGCCGAGTCTACTGGCATCCGTGGCAAATCCGCCTCGACCGCTGGTTGGCCAACAACAAAGTCGATCCCGTGCTGGAGAAGACGCTCAGCCAGTTGCAAGCTTACTTCCGCCGAATCGGCCCCAGCGATGGGAGGGACGCCGCGGGCTGGGTCAATTGGGCTTATGGAATGGGCTATTACGGCTTTAAGATCTGGCGGCCGAGTTGGCTGTTGAGTAAAGATAAAACAACGCCGCCCGAATTGATGCCGATCATCCGCGAAGCCTGTGTGATGACCGCCGATCGTTTGAGTTTTGCCCTAGACATGGAGCGAGTGAACGGCAACGCCTTCGCGCAGATTCCGGTCCACCTGTGGTACGCCCAGGCCATTACCGGCGACAAGCTGCTCCGTCAACGTTACGACGTTTGGTTCGAACGCTGGCGCAATGAAGGTTGGGGCGAAGGTGCCGGCATCAGCCGCTCGGGCGATTCGCAGGAGCATTTCGGCCACGATGCGGATTACGGCTCGTACATCATCGACAACTGGCTGGGCAAGTTCGGCGGCGGCGGAACTTGGGTAGCGGATGGTATTCTCGCCGACACCGATGACCCACGGTTTCAACAAGTTTTCGACCGCATGATGAACCTTTTCGCCCACGTGTATTGCCGCGACACGCTGGCCTATCCTTGGAACTCGCGCATCAACGGTCGCATGAACGGTGCGGCTCAAAAGTTGGTTGAGAACAAATACGGATGGAAAGGCGATCCGGGGCCCGATCTGACCGTCAGTGTCAACGACGGCAACGAATGGTTCGCGGCGCGGCGCCCGAACTATTACATGGTGACGTTTCACGGCCGGCTGGCTCCGCGCTGGCTGACGGAAACGTTTTACGGCCAGATCGGTTTCGGTGGCGGTTGCATCGCCCAGTTGCACTTGCCCGGCAAAGGCACGGTCCTCAACTCAAATCCGTCCGGCCAATACGGCAAGAACATGCACATTTCGAACTGGCGGCGTTACCACATCCACGGCGTCGTCGGAGAAATGTGGGACGGCATCCCGTTCGCAGCCGGCATCAGCGAACACGAAGACGCGCGGTTGGAAGGAAACACAGTGACGAGTTCCGGCAACGTTCGCGATCGCCACCTGCGTTCGATTCGAAAGTACACGTTCGGCCCCAAAGCGATCGATTGCGAGGTGCAACTCGGACAGCCACAGTACAAGGACCTGATGACACTGTGGAGCAAAGACCGCCTCTATGCGCACGTCCGGCTGGCCTACGAAATGATTCCGTTTACGGCTGGAACACCAACGTTGCTCGATGCCAGCAGCGGCAAACCACTCGGCGAATTGACCGACAAACCTGCGGAAGCGAAAACCATCGTCGTCGACCGCGGCGGTTACGGCGTGCGCATCGAACTGGCCAAACCGCAACGGGTTATGCTAGGTGCGAACAACACAATTCTCATCGAACTCGTCGCACCGGACGGAGACAAACCCACATTCGCGGAAGAAGTAGCTCTAACATATCGGTTGTTGCCGTACAGCGACGATTAGACACCGTCGCGTCGTCAAACGAAGACATTTTCGTTGGACTCCGATCCGACCTCATCGTTCGGTCGGGACGGAGTCCCAACCTACATACATGTAACCAGAGATTGACAAGTCATGAAACGAATCCCATCTACCCTGCTCCTGCTACTTGCTTCCTGCTCAATCGCCGTCGCCGATGAAGATCTCAGCGTACTGAAGACTTCGCTAGACGGAGTTGCACCGGGCAAGTTACTGGAAATGGATTTGAAGCGGCAGGCTTTCGAGCATCTCGACGCGCGGCGGGCAGCCTTTGCAAAGATCACGAGCCGTGCTGATTGTGACAAATGGCAGAAGGAACGTCGTGAATTCTTCGTCAGGCAACTCGGCGGTTTTCCCAAGCGGATGCCATTGAATGCACGCATTGTCGGTCGGTTGAAAGGGAAGGGGTATCGCGTTGAAAACGTAATCTTTGAGAGCCGGCCTGGGCATCACGTCACGGCGAATCTCTATCTCCCTGAATCGAAGGGGCCTTACCCCGGTGTGCTGATCCCCTGTGGTCACAGTCACAACGGAAAGGCAGCGGGCGGCTATCAACGAGCTTCGATTCTGATGGCGAAGAACGGAATGGCGGCGCTGTGTTATGACCCGATCGGTCAGGGCGAACGCTATCAAATGCTCGATTTCGAACATGATCACGAGCACTTCGCGTCTGTTTCGTACCCGTTAAAGGTGCCGCATCCTCGGGTGCAGTTTCTGTGCACGACCGAGCACACATCGATGGGGCTTGGCTGCGTTCTGCTGGGGACCAATATCGCTCAGTACCGCATCTGGGATGGCATGCGGGCGATCGATTATCTGCAGAGCCGCAGCGACATCATCGGCGACCGGATCGGCTGCACGGGCAATTCCGGCGGTGGCACGCTGACGTCTTATCTAATGGCATTGGACGATCGCATCGTCGCGGCAGCTCCGGCCTGTTACCTCACAACATTTCGGAAGCTCATCGAAACGCGTGGACCTCAGGATGCCGAGCAGAACATTTTTGGACAACTGGCCTTTGGCATGGACGAGCCCGACTACGTGATGATGCGGGCTCCGAAGCCGACTCTAGTATTAGCCGGACGTCGCGATGTGACATTCCATATCGACGGTACATGGGACTTGTTCCGCCAGTCGAAATCGTTCTATTCACGACTCGGCCATCCGGAACGTGTTGCGATAAACGACGCCGATCTGCCGCACGGATTCTATCTTCAACAGCGCGAGGCAGCGGCCCGCTGGATGCATCGCTGGCTGCTCGGCGAAGACCGCGTGATTCACGAAGTCGATCCCGAGTCGCTGCCCGATCCGATCAGTGATAAGGAACTACGGGCACTCAGTGAAGGCGACTGGACGCAGGAAGAATTGTATTGCTCGCCGGAGGGGCAGGTGCTGCTGGTACCGGGCGAGAAGTCTGTGTTTGAATTGAATGCCGAGCACGAGAAGCGTCTGCGTGCCGAGCGGACACAAAAATGGAAGTCGCTCAATGATGACGAACGCCGCACGTTGGTCTGCAAAACGATCGGCTGTGAGACGGGGGATACCAGGCCGAAGCACCAGTCGGTCGGAATCATTCCGCGCCCTGGCTACGTTATCGAGAAGGTGATCCTGACGCAAGGATCGTCGATTCCGTTGCCGGCACTGGCCTTCATTCCAGCAAAGCCCACAGGCAAAGCGTGCCTGTACCTGCACGGAACCAGCATGTCCGCGGATGCTGCGCCGGGCGGCCCAATCGAGACGCTTGTCAAACAGGGACAGATTGTTCTGGCCGCCGAATTGCGAGGCATCGGCGAGACAGAAACCGGGCACGACAAGCGCGACTACGGCCGAGGCCGGTTCGGACGTGACGTGCAGGAAATCTTTCTCGCTTATCTGATCGGCCGCTCGTACGTCGGAATGCGTACGGAAGACGTTGTCACGTGGACACGCTTTCTCACGGAATTCCACAAGTCCGGCGACCAACCCAATCAGATTCACGTTGTGGGCATCGGTGAGGCCGCGATTCCGACTCTCCATGCGGCGGCATTGTACCCCGGACTATTAGAATCGGTGAAACTACGAAGCATGATCCGTTCATGGTCGGAACTTGTCGGAGCTGCGGAGAATTTCAATCAGGCGGCCAATGTTGTCCACGGAGCGCTTCGGCATTACGACCTGCCCGACCTGATCAATCTGGGTGGTGAGAACAAAGTCTCTGTCGAGGTGCCCGTCGATGTGCTCGGCAAGGTTCTTCGCACTCGTTGACGTGCAAGCCCCGGGAGGACTCATTGCCAATCCTTCCGGACGAAATAGGCGTTCCAGCCTACTGGTTGTGTCCCCTGGACACGCCACGACAATTCCAGCGTGTCACCGTGCGGGCAATCGTGTTTCGGTCTTCCGTTCCTGGTAGAGTTTCGGCATAAACCGGCTCGCGTAGAATCCCGTTGCCTTCGTCAGGTCGAGGTCAACGACCAACAGCCGCTCCTCGCCGCGCGGGATGAATTCGACAAGGTCGCCTTTCGGGTCAATGATGCTTGAGGCAGAGTTTTGTCGCTTCAGGGCTCGGTTCACGCTCACGAAGTAAACCGAATTCTCCTCGGCGCGGCACTGCATCGCCTTCTCATAGAACGAATCGCCCCACTTTGTTGGTGGTGCTGGAACCAGGTGGTCTGAACCCGTGACCTGCGGTTGAAAGACAATCTTCGCACCGCGCACGGCGGCCCAACGAACTGTTTCCGGATATCGCCAACCTTCATGACAGATGGAGATGCCGAACCGCACTCCATCGACGTCGAACATTTGACGTTTGCCGTCGGGAACGTAGTTGTTTGATTCGCCGCCGGGTGTGATCTGATTTTTGGTTTGATGCCCAACGATTCGACCGCTGCGATCAATGACAAAGGCTCGGTTTTCCAGGCCGCGCGAAGTCTTCCATTCTACGCCGATGATTGCCGCCACCTTTTGCTCGCGGCATTCGGCGGCGATTTCTTCAACCGCCTTCTCCATCGCGGGTTGATCGACTGGCGGAAGATCGCGGTCTGCTCCGCGCAGACCTGGCAGATAAGTTTCCGGAAAACAGACGATGTCAACTTTGTGCTCACTGCATTCAGCCAACGTCTTCTTGATCTTGACAACGCCTGAGTCCACGTCTTTCGCCAAACTCAGTGACGCGAGGCCAACACGGACCTGTTCGCGACGCGGCTGCTGTTCGTGCGAGAACACGGGCAGTGTCGTGCTAAACAACAAGATGCCGACGACACAAGTTTTTCGGTCGCTGGTCATTGCAATCCTCTCTGCTGAAAAACGGTTCGCAGGTGAATTCGCAAGCATTCATTGCGGCAGGATTTGACACCTGCTTTAACATCAAACAACAAGACGCTTCTGCCTACCTTAACTACTTCCCGCAATAACTTGCAACGAGTCGCCAGCCATGTTCTCTCGCGTCGAACAGAGTCCGTTGCAACGTCATTGGATGTGGAAAATCACTGGCCTCGCGCAGTAGCCAGTGGTGACAGTCTACGATGCCTACGGTTTGGCTAGGGCCTTGATCTGCTCATTCGTCAGCGCTCGTTCAAAAACGCGAGCGTCATCGAGGGCTCCTATGAAGCGTGTCGAAGATTGGCTACCGCCCGTCCACCAGTGTCGGCCAAGTGCGGCCTTGTTTCCATGCACGTTGACAACAATGGCACTTTCGTTGGCAAGGATGCCGTCTTTGTACACGCGCAGGTGACCGTCTGAAAATGCCATCGCATAGTGAACCCAGCGGTCGTGATCGGCCTTCTCGTGAGGAATCACGAGCATCCCGTCGCCGACTCGGAAATGAATCTGATCGAAGAACGTACCAATGCACAGACTGCCCTTGAATGTCGTGCCTTGATCGCAACCATAGCAGATGAACGCCTCACCATGGTCATACGACAACCTTTCATGCTTGACCCACAGTGCAACCGTGAATGCCTTCAGTTTATTGAAATCGATAAAGGGAATTGCCGCGTGACCACCTTGCGGTTGCGCGGACCCAGCACCTTCGAGTCGAAGTGCTTTCCCGTGCGGTCCGTCAACAAACCTATAGACCCCGTGAATCGACCCATGGTGATGCTTTGGGCTCGCATCGGCCAGTTTACCGGCCTCGTCCTGGTCCATTGTGTAATGCGCAATCAAGCCAAGCTCGATCGATTCAGCGAGCGGACGCAGGAGAAGCGGGGTGTATCGATTCGGTGCCGTTCGCGGAACGGCCTTACGTCTCTCTGCCAACCATTTGTCCCACGCGAGGCGCGATTCAGTTTGCTCGCTCCGATCTGCAAACAGATTTAGTCCAAAGTTCTCTCCCGAAATGGCACGCAGCAATTGCAAGCTGCGAGCACTTGTAAAGCGGTCCTGCGCATCAAGGTTTTTGACAAGCTGGTCGAGACAACGCCGATCACCAATTTCGGCGAGACCGTGCAGTGCGGCAAACGCGATTTGGCGATTGTCACTGCGGGTATATGTCGGCAGTGAATCGAGTGCCACTGCGGGAGCGATCCGAGGCAACGTGCGCAATACCACGATCTGAACCGGCTCCTTGCCCGATCTCAAAACCGATTGCAGCAATTTCACATCTTTCGATTGAGCTGTGGTCAAAATCGCATTCACACAAGCTTGATGTTCTGCTTCGCCCGGCAAATGCAAAATCGAATCGAGCAGAAGTTTCAGCGAGATCGAAAGTCGTTTCGATGGAATCAACCTTAAGCCTGCCGCAGCCACGCGAGTTCTTATCACATTCCAACGCTGCTCTTGCGTCGCACGCGAATCAAGGACCAACTTTGCACGAAACCTCACTTCCACATCATTGGACTCGGTCGCCTTACGCAAAAGATCGGCAGGCACGCGCGGAAGGTTGATCAACGCCTTCGTTGCCGCCTCGCGTACGGTGAACTGAGGGTCGTCTAGCTGGTCCAACAGTTGTTCAATTTCGCGCGCGTCGATCGCATCCGGGGTAAGAGACCGTAGAAGCTGTTCGATTCCCACCACGTTCGGCTCAAATCCAAACTTCTTCAAGAGCGATTCGTCTCGTGCCACCTGACTGTCGATTGGCGCGCCTGCAAGAGCGATCGAGGTCAAAACGAACAGCGACAACAATCCGCACGGCACGCGCCTGTAAGTATTTGGGCATTGACGTCTCATGACTGGACTTTCGCACAGAATTCACGCGAATTACCGTAATCGTACCATTGTCATTGGTTTGCAGCGATACTTTCTATAAACGACTGTGTGGCTAAATCGTTCTGCAACTTGTGAGCCGGACGCGCTAGCGTTCGGCAGAATCAGGCCGCCGTTCGTGCCATCGGCTCGTTCTCAACGCAGTTTTCGATGAAGTCGCCCAAGTCCGACTACTCGCCACGGATTTCGTATCCTTGTTTCGGCTTACCATCGTCTTGCAACTTGTCACATGCCCAAAGCAGGCCGCGGGTGACGAGGTCGAGGTAAATGTCTTCGCGCATCGTCTCGTTGTGGTGGCCGATGGTGGTGCCGAAAACGCGGGCTTTACCAACCGAGTTTGTCCACACGCACGTGTGGTCTTTCTTCGTGTCTGCGCCGTAGGCATTGGCGAGCGGCTTGAGGTTGGGCCACTCCTTTTCGATTTTGTACAGTTCGCCGTTGGGCGTCTTCCAGACTTTGGGAAAACCCTTCATCACGGGATGATCGGCCGTGAGGTTCTTGACTTCCAGCGGTCGATGTTTTTCGTGGCTAAATGAACTGACACCGACCACCTTGCGCCACTCGTCGGTCTTTGCGTGGCGAAAGCTGTGAACGGCACAGTGAATCACGACGGCGGGCGTTCCACCGTGATGAGCTTGTGTAACTTGTTCGACAAACTTGACGTCCGTCACGCCGCCGAAACAGACGTTGTGAACGACAACGTCATAATCCTTCGCCCAGTCTGGCGACTTGAACAGCTCGATCATCTTATTGCGATCCTTGCCGCCTTGATGTGCGATCGTCCACTCGACATTCGCGCGGGCGGCGATTCCTTCGGTCAGAATGAGTTTCTGCGAGTCATAGTCGTGGCTGCTGCCGCCGGTGACCAGCAGTGCTTTGATCGGATCAGCGGCGTCAATGGTATTGGCGATGGCGAGAGCTAACAGAATTGCGAGTGCTTTCTTCATGAGTTAATTTCCTGTGAGTAAGTAGGACGATTTTCGCCACTCTTTGGCCGTGTCGTTGAGACATGGAACGAGCGAGCGGCTTTGCACTTCGGCCGGCACTTCAAGGCCGGCCATTTCGAGAAACGTCGATGCACAGTCCATTGGTTCCAGGTTGATTCTAGCGAGGCTTCGCCTCAAACCAACTAACGAATATGGGTAGTCGAAAAAACAG
>CAYFJO010000295.1:0-13432 GCA_964343305.1 uncultured Pirellulaceae bacterium
TTAACTCGCAAATGACATTCCAAACTGGCCTGACACAAAAAACTTTACAGGCTCCAAGTCCCAGCATTCTTTCCGACTGACACTTCTGGGCCTCGAAACCCTTGTGAATTAATGCGCATAACAACACCGTCTGCTTCATCAAATTCACCGCGTTTATTGCCGTAAACGACTTTGAATGTCGCGCCTGGAACGTATTCCCCCATGACGATGCCCTGGTCGGCAAATCGATGCTCTCGTTTAATAAGCCCACCGCCCCACATTCCTAGTTCGTGAAATGTCCCTCCATATGCCACCGACCATTTGGGCTGGGGATACCGTTCGGGCCGAACATCAACGATAGACAATACAGCTTCCGCGAGAATCAGGCCGGCAACTAAACCAATCAAGGCCGTTACCGCCCTAAACAAAAAACGTCTCACTAGTGTGGAAGATGCAGGCCGAAATGATGTGTTTGGGGCCGAATCAGTTGCGTGCTCATTCAAAAGAATGTTCCGACTTACTCTTTTTGATGGTGATTCAATGTATGCGTCATGCAATCTTCATTTTAGTGATGCAAAATGCAACCTGCAAGCGTGATGGGGACTCGGACTCGAACAGCCGGCCTGATCGCTGTGGTAGCGCATCTTGGTAATCAACTCATGCTTGTGATGGCGGATCGATTTTTGTCGTCGAACATCTTAAGAACAACAACGATCAGTGGCCGGGTAGATGGAATGACCTGCGAGACGAGTACGAGATGGCAGGTACCTGATGGCTAACACGGCATGGCTGCGCAGTGGAGTCACCTTCGCGGTTTTGCAACGGGCGACCGCGTAATAGAATCTATTGCTTGTTTGACATCTGCTCCTTCGGCATGGGCGGTGACGGCCATGCCTCCCGTTAGCGGACACAGTCTTTCATGGGCAGGAGCATAGACGTCCTCTTTCCGCGCCCTCGTGAATATTCTGCGACCCAACTCACCAGCGCATTAACTGCGGCTTTCCAAAACGTTTCCACTGACTTGGATACCATCCGCTCCAACGCGTGGCATTCCTTTTCCGATTGCGGATGGAACATTGAAACCGTCGCTGAATACGATGGAGAACCATCTTACCTATTCTCTGACGGGCCGTGCGGGTTTGACATCAGCGTTTATGAACATCTTGTTGCTTTCCCACCCAGAGCGTTTCGCAAATGTCGAACGAACAGAGGATGCGGTTGACTGGATCACTCGCAACTTACCCTATGCCTACGTCCCTTGGCTAAATCGTGGTGACCATTCTGAGATTCTCGACGAGGATGACTCCGAATATCTCACCGCTTTCGGACCCGCCGGACACCTGACGCTATTCATTTGCGATCTCCTTTAGTTCGTGTCCGCCAATGCATGTCGGCACGGACGCTGCGCGTTCGCCGATTTGGTTCTTCGAGGATGTTCGATCTGTTAGAATCGTTTGTTATTCACGGTTGTTCGCTTCGGTTATCCTGCGGCGTGCCTGTGCGCTCTTTCCCGATTCGACACCGAGTCCTTATCGCGACACTCGGCAAGACCAACTTGAGGCGATCACCGATGACAACGAAGACGTGTTCGAGCAATTGGACGCCGAGTTCTACGCATATCCAGATGACATCGCAGAGATGCTTTCCTCCTACTGGGATGCCCACGGCGGCTAACTATCTAGGATTTGGAGTTAGCGAGTCTTCGAGCCTGACTTCAAATCCGTGTTCAAGGCGAGGCGCTTCGTGGCAATACGGCTAGGATATGGGCCACGTACCGTTGACCGCCGCTTCCACGCATGATCATTCCTGATCCTGTTTAGCCTGGATGATTGCCAGAATGCTGGATCTGGCGTCGCTCGGGAGATCAGCACAAGACTCAATCAGGCTTTCAAGTTCGGCTAAAGAAGGGGCGTCTTTGGCATCAACTGCACCGGATTCTGCAGCGCCGCTAAATGAAACAGGCGATATTGCCGAAGAATCTCCGAATGGTTCGAGTCCCCTATCCTCCACTTAAGAATAGCTTGCCATGGGGAACATCGGCTTGATTGGCATGCCCTCTAGAATAGATCTCAACAGAAGGCCAGGTTGGCCTCTTTTTTCGCCAAATTCTCCATTCGATTCTGAGCGAATGAAGATCGGATCGAACGAAAAAGCAAACGACCCTGCGGAACATCCATGTGCCGTGATCAGGGCCGATGCGGCGAGTGAACCATTGTACTAGACAAACGGTTCAATCACAGTTCGCGGCCGAGAAACATCCATGCTCTCATACCCGCGGCACATTCAGTGGGTCGATCCTTGGCCGTAGATCGACCTTGTCCAGCACCGCGCGCGGCGAACTTAACGGACGGACGTGCGCCAGTTTGATTCCTTGTGTTTTCACTCGTAGTTTGACTCTCCGAGTCGAGCATCTGTAATGGGTACTTGTGTAAAACAGCAGCTCGACTCGGACAGTCAAGCTGCGGTCAACGGGGCTGTGCTGGTAGCGAATCAGTCTCTGATTGTGGTTCGCTTGCCGGTTTTGTCTCCATCCGTTGGCTTGTCAGGTTTTCTGAAAACGCTGTCTCGGCGATCTCGTCGTATTGTGTCTGCTTGACTTCCAAATACTCACTCCACCGTTGACGATCCCAAATCTCAATATGGTCGCGTACGCCGAGCAAAACGACTTCTTTCGAAAGGCCGGCCAACGTGTGCAATTCGGGCGGAATGCGAACTCGGCCCTGGCGGTCAGCCTCGACACGCTGCGCCTGTGCGTAAAACATGCGGCTAAAGGCGCGAACGTCGGATCTCGTGGGCGATCCACGATCAAGCTGTGATGCCAGGGCAGCGAATTCCTTCTCGGTGTACAAAGCCAGCGATCCGTCTGTTCCAGGGGCCAAATACATGATCGTGTTGTTGGGAAAGCCAAGTGCCCCGCGCAACGGTCGGGGGATGGCAAACCGTTGTTTGTCGTCCAGCGACCGAACAAAATTTCCAGTGAGCAGCGGATTCACCATTTTCTCCCACAACAACCCACAAACGTCCAAGCATATCCACATCGCTCCCCCAGTCAACACAATTAATCCCTGGAAAAACGAGAACTGCCAGGTGTAAATTGCCCTAGGTGATTGGCACGATACGACTTCCATCAAGCGAGATAAAATTCGCCAAAACTTAGAAGATTTTTATTGGGCTATTCGGCCGGAAAAAGCGAGAGATAGAGCTGCTCGTAGGACTGCACCATCCGGTCGATCGTGAAATTCCTCTCGATTCGCTGGCGATTTTGGGCTCCAAGGGACATCGCCAGTTCCGCGTCATCGAGTAACTCATGTGCCTGCTCGACAAACGTGGCTTGATCGCCAAAATCGAAGGTCTGGCCTGGCGATAGCGGGCCCAGGACTTCACGGACGCCGTGCGACGATGCCGCAAGTACCGGCATCTTCATCGTCATGGCTTCAATCAGAACATTGGGCATGCCCTCCCAGCGGGATGGCAGGACAAGCAATCGGCAACGATTCATGATGGCGGCAATGTCGTTGCGTTGACCAGCGAAATGTATCCTTTTTGCCAATCCTGCCTGCTGAACTCGCCGCTCGATGGAGGGGCGATCGGAACCTTCACCTACGAGAAGTAGGTGTACATCGTGCAATCGATCAAACAAGCCTGGCATGACGCTCACGAGCCAATCAACGCCTTTTTGACGGGCGAAACGGCCCACAAACAGAATCACTTCTGAATGGCCTGGAATTTCCAACTCGGCCAAGCTTGTTTGCTGCTGGGTCTCGAATCGTTTGACGTCGATCCCGTTCGGAATGGTGACAAGTTTTTCTTGCGGAAATCGAGCTTCTTCATGACAAAAACGTGCCACGGAGTCACTAACGCAGACAATCTTCTTCGATCGTCTTGTCAGCCATCGTTCGAGTTGTTGCCGGCACTTTGACGGGTCGGCAACTCGGATGTTGGTAACGATTTCCGGCACTTTTGCTCGTTTTGCCGCCAAACAGCCCACGACGTTTGCGTGAAAGAGAAACGTTTGAACGAGATGCGGAGATTGCTTGGTAAGCAGTTGTTTCAGTTTTCCAATGGCGTAGAGAAACTTGGTTTTTGACGTCGCTTCGACGAAGTGAACATCGATTCCGCCTTGTTCGAGTCGCAGGACTAAGTCGTCCTGGCCCGCGCGTGGCCGAGCATCCAACGCGTAAACCTGCGGTGCAAAGCGATTCGGGTCCAGGCCAAGCGCCAGATTCGCGAGGCATTGTTCCGCGCCGCCGACGTCAAGTTCCGTGATGACAAGGGCAATTCGCAACGGTTTCTGGGGATGATCCTGGTTTGGCAATGGTAAGCTGTGGGGGTGAGTGTTGAATGAAGCCCGTGAGATTATTACGTTTGCGTACCGGCGGAAGGATCTCGCAATAGTAGGGAAGTATCCCCCGAACACCAGTTTTTCGGCCGTTCCAAAGTCCCGTTTTGAGGCTGTCCAGTAGCCACTGGGCGATTTAACGTCCGAAATGATAGTAAGTTATGTGTTAAGCACGATTGCCTTTTCCTACCGTTTTCGACAATAATTCTCGTATTGTTCAGAGCGAGTTCGGAGCGAGTTGACGCGTTCTCGATAAACACGGATGCCTAATAACTGAGAATTTCTTGTCAATGTCATTCACGGTTCCGCACATCGTCACAATGCTTCGTCGCACGCAGGAATTTACGGCGACGGAACTCGATCGAATCCTGGATCGCTTTTTCTCTGAAAGCGGTGAATCGTCAACGATGCGTCTGATCCAGGAATTGCTTCGTAACGATCGAATTTCCGTGTTTCAGGCAAAGCTTCTGTCCGACGGTGTCAATCTCTTCTTTGGCGATTATCAAATTGTCGCATTCTTTGGCGAGGGAGTGACCGGAAGAGTATTTCGGGCTCGTGATGTCACCACGGGACAGATTGTGGCGTTACGTTTGTTTGACGACAAGCTGTTTGATGAAGATCTTAACAGTCGGTTTTTTGAGCAATACGTGGAGCCGGCGCTCTACGTATCCCATCAGAACATCGCAAAACAACTGGATGTCGGCATTCGTTTTGGAAAAAGGTTTGCGGCGACTGAGTTTGTTGAAGGCACCAGTTTGTCTGCGCAGATTGGCAAGGAAGGTGGTACGCCGGTTGAACGAGCGTTGTTCTGCGTGCGACATATCGCCGCAGCGTTGGCGCACGCTCATGAGTGCGATCTGTTTCACGGCAGCATCTCGCCGCGCAATTTGTACACCGATTCGTCGGATCGACCGATCATCATCGACTTTGGAATCGGTGTTTTGCGCACTCGCCAACTGCTTGGCCACAACCACGCGGAAAAGCAAACGAGCGCGGAAGCTTTTGACTATGTTGCCCCGGAACAATTTGGAGACCCTCAGCGAGTCGACGAGCGAGTGGACATTTACGCCTTGGGATGCACACTCCATTATCTGCTGACTGGTAAACCGGTTTATGGTGGCCGCACCATGGCCGATAAACAGCGAGGTCACTGCGAAGAAGAATCGCCAGATTTGAAGTTGCAGCGCGACGATGTCCCCATCGAATTGAATTCGTTATTCCAACGGATGATTGCGCGGCGGCCGAAGCGCCGAATCCAATCGATGTATGATGTGGTCGATGAAATCGATCGAATATTGGAGTCGTCCCAAGTAGTTCACCCACCGGCTCCAGAATCTCACCAGGCGCCGCGTCGGCCGCGAAACGGCCGCCGCAGTTCGTGGCAAACCGCTTTTGGCGCAATCAAAGGATCGTGGCTTTTCATCATCCTGACAGTTTCTTTCATCACAGGAATTGTCGCGATCGATTGGTTGATGCGCAACTCGGTTGTTGACCAAGAGAGCGTTGAGCCACGCGAGTCTGACAGCGATGTTGTGGCTGAAAATCTGGATTTGGCCCCACCTTCAAATATCGACGACACAGATGCACCTGTGGTTCCGGATTCGGCCGGCCTAGAAGTCGTGGATGCTCCAGCGGCAAGCTCCTCCGACTTTGTCCCGCCGTCGGTAGAGGCATTGCATTTCGCGATTGAAAAACGCCAGGGCGTTGTGAATCAAGCGGATCTCGTCAGCCCTTATGTGGGAACCATTTCGCGCGTGGGCGAAGGCGATGTTGTGATCTCGGAAGACGAACCGATCGCGGCCGCCTCCAGCGAGATTGAACGCTTGTTGCGTTTCGTCGAACAAGGACAGCGGATCAAGGTGATGACTCTCGACTTGAGTCAAACGGCGGTGGAAAATGTCGACCTGGAATTGGTCTCACGGCTCGATGATTTGATTTGCCTTTCGTTGCATCAATGTGCGAACGTCAATGACGAAGGCATGCGGCATCTTCGTGACTTGGCAAACTTGGAGACGCTCGATCTGCGTGGCACGTTTGTCACTACCTCGGGGTTGCACAATTTGCCCTCGTCGCCGCTGCGGTCCATCATGCTTGACGCGGTCCACGACCAGATGGGCGGCGACCTGATCACGACACTGGCCTCGCGATACGACGAATCGTTGACGGCGCTGCGGATCGATCGTGTCGTGTTGGACGAACACGAATTCCGCTCCATCGCCCGATTGAAAAACTTGCGCGACCTCAGTTTGACGTTCGTCGATGTGCCGTCGCCGTGGTTGGAATATATTTCAACGTTACAAGAGTTGACGACGCTAGACCTGACAGGTAACGCAGCCATTGACGATCTTTCTTTGACGCACTTTCAGGCCATCGAGCGTCTTCAGCGACTGACGCTCAACCAGACGTCCGTCAAGGATCAAGGTCGTTTCGAATCCGCATTGGCGTGTACGATCGTTTGGGAGTGATCCAAGGAGCGAATCGAAGATGGAAGGCATGAAGAAAGTCGAGGTGTTGCGGGCGGCCTGTTGTGTTGCCGGAATTGACGGCGACGTCACCACCGAGGAACGCAAGATCATCGATATGCTGGCGGCGGACGTCGGCGTGGGCCAGGCTTCGGTTGATGCGATGGTCGAGCGTGCAAAAGAAGACCAAGGATTCTACAAAGAACAATTTCGAGTTTTGAAATCGGATCCGAAAGAAACCTTGCAATTGCTGTTTAGTCTGGCAATTTCCGACGGCCGACTGGGCAACCGCGAAAAGCAAGTGATTTGGCGGCTGGCCAAACGCCTGGACGTGGACCAGGCATCTTTCCAGCAATGGGCGGCCCAAGCCGAAGCATACGTGAAGAAAAAGAACCAGCCATCGTGATCTATCTCTGGGCAGCGTAGAATAATCGTACTTGATGATCCGCTGCTAATATCGATGGAGAAAACGTATGCATCCCTCAAGCTCTCGTATTGTGATTGGTTTGATTCTTTCCTTTTGCGTGACATTCCTTGCTTCCCAGCCACATTCCCTTGCGGCGATCGCGGGACAACCGAGTGATGACGAATTAGTCATTGCATCGGGCGGAAAGTCCTCTGCAATCATCGTCGTTTCAAGCACGGCGGGGAAAAACGAAAGGTTGGCTGCGGATGATCTAGCCAAGTATCTCGAAATCATGTGTGGGGCGAAGATCACCATTGCGAGTTCGCCAGCCGCGATATCCAGCGCGCTCGCTGGCAAGAATTCAACTTTAATTGTCGGCAACCAGGCTCACAAAGCCCAGCCCAAGTTGCGGGCAGCATTGAACGCCGTATTGAAAAAGAATCCGCATTTACAAACGGACGGCGTCGTTTTGCGCCGTGAAGGCAACCGGGTTTACGTCGCGGGTAACAACGACGTAAGTCACTATTTCGCGGTTGCCGAGTTGTTGCGAATGTGGGGTTGTCGGTGGTATTTGCCTACCGAGTTTGGCGAGTGTATTCCGATTGAGCGCGAATTGAAAGTCGGCACGCTCGACCATGTTTATTCGTCGCCGTTTGAGTTTCGCAATTATTGGATCTCCTGGGTTGGCGACACAACGGGTGCGGCCGAGTTTCGTTTACGGAACATGATGAACCGTCCGGAAGGGATGCCGCAATCGGGCCACGCGTTGGGCAAGTATACGAAGGGGCTCGGCAAAGGCACGTTTCATTTTCCGATCACCGATCCAAAGACCGCTCAGCATGTGGCTGGCAAAGTCGACGAGATGTTCAAGAACGGAAAGTTGTTTTCGCTGGGCATGGAAGACGGGTCGTACGAGTCGGACTACGCGCCGGACCAGAAGTTGATGAAGCTCCAGTGGGACAAGTATTTCATGCGGTGGAGTGTCACCGATCCGATGCTTGAGCTTTACAACAACGTGGCCCGCATCTTGCAGAAGAAATACCCGCAGAGCAAATCGCGGATTGGTTTTCTCGCCTACGCCAACATGACGATCCCGCCAGTTCGCGACATGACGGCTGAGCGATCGTTGTATTGCGAACTCGCGCCGATCGACATCGACCCGATCCACGGCATGGACGATCCGCAGTCGCCGCCGCGGCATGAATACCGCGACATGCTGCACAAGTGGGCCAAGGTGATGCAGGGTCGCGTAGCGATCTACGACTATGACCAGGGCATGCTGGTTTGGCGCGACATGCCCAACCCTTCGCATCAGGCGTTTCGCCAGGACGTCAAGCATTATCGCGACGCGGGCGTGTTGGGCGTCAACACCGAAAGCCGCAACGCCATCGCGACAACGTTCTTGAACCTGCACATCCGCGGCCGCTTGATGTGGAACCCAGACGAAGACGTCGACGCGTTGCTCGATGATTTTTATCCGCGGTTTTATGGGCCGACGGCCGAGCCGATGCGAAAGTATTGGACAGCAATCTACGACTCGTGGGAAAAAACGATTTGCACCGAGCACGAGTATTTCATCGCGCCGGCGATCTACACGTCCGAGGTGCTCGCGACGATGAAGACAAATCTCGCGGCGGCAGAAAAGATCATCAACGACGTCCAACGTAAACGCACGACTCGCAGTCAAAAGCAATTCGTTGATCGCATGAAGTTCACGCGTTACAGCCACGACATCATCGCGGGCTACATGGCGATGGTCCACGCGGCAGCCAGCGACTGTGATTATGCGAAGGCGGTCGCTCATGGCGAACGAGCCCTTGCGGTGCGTGAAAAACTGACCGACATGAACGGTACGTTCACGACCTATCGTGGCTACAAGGTCGAACATCGAGGCTACGCCTGGTGGCCCGGCGAGGTGCGTCAATACCGCGAGCTACTCCCATACACCAACGGCACGAAGGGCAAGTTGATCGCCAAGCTGCCCGTCGAATGGGCATTTCATCGTGATACGAGCGACAACAATTATGCGACCGGTCCCGTCGATCTGACGTACTGGAACGATAACAAATCGAAACTCACACTCGACAGCCGCAAGGATTATCCCAACGAGTGGGAGATGCTGCGAACGGACGTTTACGCACAAGCCCAAGGTATCCGCCACACCGATCGGCAAAGTTACATCGGCCAACTTTGGTATCGCACGGAGATCGAATTGACCGCCGACCAAATCAAAGGCAAGCCACACATTCGATTTCCCGGCCTGTTCAACGAGTGCTGGCTGTACATCAACGGCAAAGAAGCTGCATATCGCAAGCAAGGAAAACTGTGGTGGTTGAACGACTATCGCTTCGAATGGGACGTCGACGTGGCGGGCAAACTAAAATCAGGCAAGAATATGATCGCCGTCCGCTGCAACTGCGAACATCACTTCGGCGGTATGTTCCGTCGGCCGTTCTTGTACGAGGCTGTCGCCCCATAGCGGACGCGAGTACCGTTTATGAGCCCTAAAACCTTCCGATGTTTGCAGTTTTCCTAAGTGTCGATGATACTACCGCTGAACGGAGCAGGGACGCAAGTCTGTTACGCGGAGATTATGTGAATCCCACCTGGGAGCGAATTGAATTTGCGTTACGGACGATGGATGGTCTGCGTCGTAACACAGTAATCGTTAGCAACTCTGACAACCCAGGAGAACGATCGGAAAAATATCTTGGAGTGAGCGGCGGCGACAACAATGTCTATATTTATTCCTATTGCTCTTCCGATGGTGAGTACAGTTTGAACGACTCGTC
The DNA here is from genome assembly GCA_964343305.1 of uncultured Pirellulaceae bacterium. Taxonomy (GTDB): domain Bacteria; phylum Planctomycetota; class Planctomycetia; order Pirellulales; family Pirellulaceae; genus CAYFJO01. The sequence goes on from CAYFJO010000295.1 coordinate 9,979, forward strand.
GCGCCCCAATGAGTTCTTAAAGGTTTTGAGTGGCGAAGAGCGGGGGCTACGCAACTGGGATCGAGCAACCTGGTCCGCAGTCGACAGACCTGCTGGATTGCTTGCGACCGTGATTCGCAACGTGTCGGACAATCGATTGGCCAAATCACGACTGAGGCACGTCAGTTCGGCGAACTTGCCGGCGATGGCAAACTGAACGCCGAACAAATGACTGGGGGAGCGTTTACTATCACCAGTCTTGGTGCGTTTGGGATCGACACGTTTACGCCGATCATCAATTTGCCGCAGAGTGCCATCCTCGGCATTGGCCGCATCGTACGCCAGTCAACAGTCGTCGACAATCAAATCGTGCCGCTCGACATTATGTCGCTCAGGTTGACGTTTGACCATTGAGCGATCGACGGCGCGCCGGCTGCTCGATTCTTAAAGGGCATTTGCCAACGTATTGAGCAACGGGCAGATTGAATATCAGCACTTGTTTCGCGTCGTCCAACGCGGGACAATATTGACTCAACTCATGGAGAATCCAAATGGCATCGATCACAACGGAAAACGAAGTTCACGAATCCACCGAATCTGTGAGCGAATTGACGCCCGATTTGCTCGACCAGTTTCAAACCAACTTCCAGAGCAACGGCTCGTATCGCCTGATGCAAAACGCGGTGACGCAAACGACGGTCACGGACGTCGCGCTCAACCGCAGCGTTGTCACATCGATCGATCACACGTTCTCGCACCTGCTCGACGATTGGTCGGTGACGAATCAAAAGAAATCGGGCCGCTGCTGGATGTTTGCCGGGTTGAACCTGTTTCGCGTCGGTGCGATGAAGCAGATGAATTTGAAGGAATTCGAGTTCAGTCAGAATTACACGATGTTTTGGGACAAGCTCGAACGGGCGAATTATTTTCTTGAGGCGATCATCGAGACGGCGGACCGGCCGGTGGACGAACGCACCGTGGCGTGGTTGCTTGACCGGCCGCTGGACGACGGCGGCCAGTGGAACATGTTCGTCAACATCATCAAAAAGCACGGGCTCGTCCCAAAGGCGGTCATGCCCGAGACCCAAAGTTCATCGAACACGATGCGAATGAACGACATCTTGCTGGCCAAGCTGCGCGATGGTGCCAGGACGCTCCGCGATCTGGCAAGCGGCCAAACGAACGGCACGCCAGTCCGTCAAGCCAAGGAAGAGATTTTGCAGACGGTGCATCGTATCCTGTGTATCCATCTCGGCACGCCGCCGTCGCGATTCGATTGGCAGTGGAACGACAAGGACAAAGAGTTCTCGCGCGATGGCGAGATGACGCCGCGCGAATTCGCCGACAAGTACATCACAGTGCCGCTGGATGAGTACGTTTGTTTGGTACACGACCCGCGCGAAGAACATCCCTACGGCAGAACATACACCGTCGACAAATTGGGCAACGTCGTTGGCGGTGGGATCGTCAAATACTTGAATGTCGAGATCGACGTGATGAAGGACGTCGCGATGCGAACGATCATGGACGGCGAGCCGGTGTGGATGGGTTGCGATGTCGGCAAGATGATGCGGCGCGACCTCGGCTTGTGGGATGCAAATTTATTTGAATACGACAACGTGTACGACACCGAGTTTTCGCTCGATAAGGCTCAGCGGCTCACGTTCCATGAGACGCTGATGACACACGCGATGTTGTTCACCGGTGTCGATGTCGTCGATTCCCGGCCTCGGCGATGGCGCGTCGAAAACAGTTGGGGCGAAGAGGGCGGCAAGAAGGGGTTTTATGTGATGAACGACTCGTGGTTTGACGAGTACATGTTCGAAATCGCGGCGCGAAAGAGCTGCTTGCCGCGCGAGTTGCAAGACGCAATCGACCAGGAGCCGATCGTTTTGCCGGCATGGGACCCAATGGGATCTTTAGCGAAGGCCGGTAGCTTCGATCGTAGTTTTTCAACTCGACGCGTCAAAAGTCACGTTTGACCAGTGCAATCGCTTGTCGTGCCAGCCGCCGTACGTGTTTTTGTTGGAGCGGCGAATTAAGGAAGCGATTGAATGCGGCAAGTAGATATTTTTGAGTGGATGGCGAAGCGAAATCCAGTTCCTCTTCGATTGCAATCGGTGTTTTCAAAACGTGCGCGGAACAAATCGGGGCGCGGAATCCGTGGTTGAGCGCTGTGTCGAAAATGAGTTGGAAGAATGCTTCGCGATCGGTCACCATCCATTCGCCCTCGTTCACGTCCATGTCGAGGAAACTACGGTTTCGGCCGACAAAGCATGCCATTTGAAGAAGTGCTTGAGGCCACAGGTGAGGGTATTTTGTGCACAGCACGCGCACCGCGTTGGCAAAAGTGAGGCCGTGCGTGAAACCCAACCAATTGACGTTTTGGTTTACGGGGCGATCGTACGCAGAATTGAATTTGGTGTCGTAGTGCAGCATGTTCCGAGCCAGCGCGTTCAAGAGCCATTCATACAGAACACTGGCAGTGTCCGAAGTCGTTGTAATGCAGCAAGGATGCTTCGACAAATGCTTGCTCTAAATCGTTCCAATGAAGACCATCTTCCAAAGCGCGGGCGACCATTCCTTCGGCACGCTCGTACTGCTCGGCTTCGACGGCGGCGACAAATGCTTCGCGATCGAACTGTTCATCCTCGTGTGCGTACGCATAAACGGGATGTCGCAGGGCATCGAAGGCCATATGGCCAATGTGGTTTCGGAATAGCATATCAACTGCGCCTCCCAGTCGTCCTCAAAACAGCCGGCCAGCGCTAACCAATCGGCGGTGGCGGCAAAAGCGTGCGTCGTGCCAACGAAGCGCGGCGGTTGGATCGATCCCGCTGAATTTCAAACGCGTGATCTCGCGACAAATGCGATCGAATTCGCGCTTTTGAAACGCAGCATGCAATCCGCCGAGAATCTCCTCTTCGAGAACTTCCGGTGGTGGATCGGTCAGGTCGACCCATACTTGGCCGTCTTCGATTTTGGTGGGATAGGTTTTGACGTTGTCGCCGCCCAAGACGCATTTGCCATCGGAAGGTTGAAACTTCCAGTTGTGCCAATTGCACGTCAACAGGCAAGCATCGTCGACTGATCCCTCGATCAGCGGGTAGCCTTCGTGATGGCAACGGTTGTCCACGGCGTAAATGGAGTCAGCAGATTTGAAAACCGCGATTTGTTTGGGCGATTTCTTGAACAAAATGGGGCCGTCGCTGAGTCTTGCGAGGTCCGATACGCTGTGCCACGACATGTCTTGGTATCCAAATGGGAGAATAACAGACGCTTTTTGTTTTTAACATTCTAACGTTGACAAGTTACAGATATCAAAGCGGTGAACTGACGTAGTTTTTGACGACGGTCCGGGGAAACAGAGCGAATCGCGGCCAAACGAACCGACACTTACCAATATGCCGCGGCCAGTAGAAATGTCCTCGTTTAACGCCGAGCCGGCAGGCGACGGCTATTCGTGTGCCGTCGC
>CAYFJO010000296.1:0-13429 GCA_964343305.1 uncultured Pirellulaceae bacterium
CGCGCATTTCGCCAAGCGAAAACGCCAATTGAAATCGCACACGGTCGTCTTCGTCATCACAAAGTTGCGACAGCGGCCCGAAGACTCCGTTGACCTCACCAGACAACCGTTCGGACAATCGCGCGGCATGTTCTCGAACGCGAGGATGTGAATCCTTCACTGAGTGGGCTACGTGCGAAAGAAACAACGTCCCGAGGCCATCGAGCGTATAAAGTGCATGAATTCGACCTTGCGGCTGACTCGATTCGCGCGCGAGTTTCGTCAAAGGAACAACCGCTCGTTTGTCGCCTCGCTGCCAAAGCAACCGCTGAGCTGTCTCTCGATTCCAAGCGTTTTCGGATTCAAGCTGACGGACAAGTTCCTGAGTAGGCAGGTCGCCCAGTCGCGGCGGTCGAATACGTTTCATGGCCGGCGTCACGATCCGATAAATCCGCCCGCGATCGCTGCCGCTTTGCAAGTGCAAGAACTTCTTGATCTCTTCCGGAATCGAATAGGGATGCTCGACCGTTTCGCGATACATGTCGAGCACATAAAGCGTGCCGTCGGGCGCGTTGATAAAGTTCACCGGGCGAAACCAGTTGTCGCTCGACGCGATAAACTCTTCGCCTTCGTCCGCACGGCTTGCGGTGAAAGCAACGCCGTTTTGCTTGAGTGTCTTGCGATGAACAAGGTTGCCGCCGACGTCACCCATGAACGCATTGCCTTGGAATTCCGCGGGATAAGCGCCGCCGCGATAGATTGTCACGCCTGTGGCCGAAGTAAAATATCCAACGGGATACTCGGTCGGCACGGCACCTTTCTTTTTCGACGGATCGAGCGGCAGAAACTCCCACGCGCCGTCGTCGTTAATCACCAGTTTGTAGCCTTTCGCTTCGGCTCGCCACTTTTGCCGAATGATTCGCCACGGTTCGGGTGGGCTAGTTCGAAACACACGAGCGGCACTGCCATCGGCCGCAATGCTGCGGATCGAACCGCTCGCGGCCAGGTACAGATTTCGCGAAAGGTAACGCCGCGGAAAGATCACCTGTTGAATGTGGTTGCTGTTGCTGCACACAAACCAGTTTCCCCAGTCGTCCATCGACCGACCGAACTGTACGCCGCCCGTGACGATTTCAAACTTCTCCGTCTTTGGATCAAACCGCAAATCGGCCGCAGGCATCGGAAACAAGGGATTGCCACGATGCAACAACTTCCTTGGATTGCGGCCGGCCGCGAAGTAGATCTTGTTGTCCAGCCCCCATTTCAAGTTGTTGGCCAACGACTGCACGTTGTCGCGGCCAAAGCCATCCAGAACGACTTCGCGCACGTCAGCCTTGTCGTCGCCGTCGGTGTCTTTGAAGTAGTAAAGATACTGCGGAGCAAGTGCAAACACGCCGCCGTCAAAACAACAGACCGAGGTCGGCCAACTGATCTTGTCGGCAAACACCGTGCTCTTGTCCATCCGCCCGTCACCATCGGTGTCTTCGAGCAGACGAATGATGCCCGCGTCTTCCTTGCCGCCGCCTTTAGGGTTCAGACGAGTCGGTTCCTGGGAAAACGGGTAGCCATGCATCTCGGCCACAAACATTCTGCCGAACTCATCGAAGCACGCGTCAACGGGGTCCGCCACCATCGGCTCGGCGGCAACCAGTTCCAATTTACATCCCTTGGCGATGCGAAAAGTTTCAAGAGCCTTGTCCGCCGGCGTGTGTGGAATACGCGGCATATCCTCGGCTGTAACTTTGCGATTGGACTGAGCCCATGCGTCACTGGCAAGAATTAACGACACGAAAAAAAACATTCGGGAGAAGCGAGTCATGATTCTGAGAAACAACCTTTTCGAATATTCCTGCCACCATCTTCCTGCCATACAACGCGGGCAAGAAATGGCAGAAATATGTGGGTAGGAAAATATTTCGTTGTGGATCTGTCCCGTGATTTTATCATAAAAGAAATGCCCACGCGCATCTCCCGCTTGGCCGTTCGATAAGTTGATCGAGGAAACCACCGTGTTAGACTACGGTCTTCTGACACCCCCTTGCTGGACGCTGGAGAACTCATGAATTCGAATCATCGCGCGTCGCTTGTGCTTTTTTCCGCGTTTGTTTTCACGCTGTTGTTTGTTGACCACTTCGCATGTGCCGAAGAGTTTCCCTGGAAAGCGGGCATTGCCAAGGCGGTGATTACACCCGAGACGTCGGTGTGGCTGGCTGGTTATGGAACGAAGCGAGCACCCGATGGAAAGCTGCACGATCTGTGGATGAAGGCGCTTGCGCTCGAAGATCAAAACGGCAACCGCGTGGTGATGATCACCAGCGACTTTCAAGGCGTGCCCAAGGTGATGAGCGACCGGGTGTTTGACCAGGCCAAGCAGAAGTTCAAGCTCGAGCGGCATCAGATCATGTTTACGTTTTCGCACAATCACTGCGGGCCGCGGTTGGGTGACGATTTGGTCGATTACTATCCGGTGGACGACGAGCAAGTCAAATTGGTCGAAGAATACACGTCGCGAATGGTCGCAAAGAGTGTGAAGATGATCGGCGAGGCGCTGGATAATCTCGCACCCGCTCGGCTGGCACAAGGCAAAGGTAAAACAACGTTCGCCGTCAATCGCCGCGACAATCGAGAAGCGGAAGTACCGGAGATGATCGCGAAAGGAATTCCGCTGAAAGGTGCCGTTGATCACGACGTGCCCGTGATGACCGTGGCTCGGCCAGACGGAAAACTCGCCGCCGTGTTGTTTGGGTACGCTTGTCATCCGACGACACTGAGCTTCACAACCTGGTGCGGCGACTATCCGGGCTTCGCGCAATTTGAAATCGAAAAGAACCATCCCGGTGCGACGGCAATGTTCGTGAACACCTGCGGTGGTGATCAAAATCCGTTGCCTCGACGGCGCGTCGAGTTGTGTCAGAAATACGGGCACATGTTGGCGATTGCGGTCGAGGATGTTTTGGAACAAGAACTTGCTCCAATCTCCGTCGGCCTGCGATCAACGTTTGAAATCCTTGAACTGCCTTACTTAAAAGTCGTTTCGCGCGAAGAACTCGTCGCGTACACAAACGACAGCAACCGAATCAAGAAACGTTGGGCCGCGCGGATGTTGAAGAAGCTGCTCGACGGCGAGAAGTTTTCGCCAACGTATCCTTATCCGGTGCACGCCTGGCAACTGGGCAACGAAATGCTGGTGATCGGCATGGGTGCCGAAACCGTGGTCGATTATTCGCTGCGATTCAAAAAAGAGTTTGGACCCAGCACTTGGGTATGCGGTTATGCGGATGACATGATCGCGTACATTCCCTCGCGACGAGTTTGGGAAGAAGGCGGCTACGAGGGCGGGGCGCGACTCTATGAATACGGACGTCATGGGCTTCGATGGGCCGGCAATGTGGAAGACCTGATCGCCAAGACAGTACACAAATTGGTCAAGCAGGTCAAAGAATAGGCCCCATGTCACGGTTGTTTTTTGCGGATTCCTTTTGCTTGAGCCGTTCGAGCTTTCTGATTTGTTGCAGAAGATCCTTCGCCATCGCTGACGCTTGGCTGCCTTCGCGATCGTTCGATGCGCTCTCGAGAATCGTCGTGATTTCCTCGGCAAATCCGTCGGCGGTCTTGTAAATCGTCACGAGCATGGTCAGCGCGATAAGGCGCTCCGTTTGTCTTTCGCTCTTCAGCAGTCGCGCGACGTGTGGCATGACGATTGAATCAAGCGACGCGACAAGATCAACAATCTGTCCGCGCCGTGAGCCATTTGACCTTTCGATCAAGTCAACAAGACGCCTGAACATAGCGGACTGCTGAGACTCGTCAATTGAGCAGATGGCATGCATTGCCGTGGCGCGAACCAAGATGTCGTCATGCTTGGCAAGCAAAGAAATCTTGGAAAGCGCCGGTTTGGCATCCGCCCCGAACGTGGCAAGTTGTTCGAGTGCGAGTAATTGTCGCTGGCGCGAGTCGCTGGCCAACGCTTCAATCAAGATCGGCAGAGAATGTACGCCGAATTTGCGTAGTCCGGCAAAGGCTCGTTCGACTTCCGTCGTGCTGGACGAGTCGAGCATCGATTTGAGTGTCTTCAAAACCTGCTCGAGATCGTCGACGCGTTGGCCGTAAACATAATAGACGTCGCGCGATTTGCCGCGTTCACCGGCCACTTGCCACCATCCATGTCGACTACCGTCGCATTCACCTTCGGCGATGACCTCGCCATTTTGATTGTAGAAAGTCCACTCGTCTTGCCGCTCGTCGTTTTTGAACTGGCCTTCGGCGCGAAGTTCACCATTATTCCACCACCAGCGAACTTGGCCGTCGCGAACGGGAATCATCGTGGTGTCGAACATGTCACTGGTCATGTTGTGGTGCCAGAACTCTTGTGGGTCCAACTGGTTGTCGATCGGCTTGCCATGTTCAATCTCCAACGCCTTGTGACCATTCACGTGCCATGCGACCCACTTCTCTGCGCGTTGGCCATCAAAGCACTTGCCCGTGAGTGATTTGCGACCACTGGGATGATAGATCGTCCAGCGGCCAACCGGATAGTTGTCGTGAAAACGACCTTTGCAAAAGATTCGATCGTACTTGTCGGTTGCGACGTACAATCCGTTCAGCGACTCGTCATCGGGTTCGTTCGACATTTCATCGGGAGTGCTGATTTGAAATCGAATCGCAAAACCGTCGGCAAACTTGTGTTCAGTCAGGTTGAGGTAGGGCAGATAATAATTGAGATAGATGTTGACGCCCAACGCGACGATGAACGTCATGATCAGCAGTGACAGCATGCTGAATTGCAGCCGCAGCCAGGATCGTTTCGGCTTTTCTTGTGGTGTCAGTTCGTTCATCGTCCTACGTTCGCATTTCGCAAACGTCGCAAGGCCTGCTTGATGTTTATCCAGGTAGGATCGCCTTCGAGGACAAAATCGGTAACTTCCTCGATGTCGAGTAAATGCTTGGTGATGGCGGCGCGAGTGCGGTTGGTATCGGGATCCATGATGGGCAACAAGTGGAGGATGCGATCGGACGTTGCACGATCGGACGACGTGTTTAGGAACAACATCACCACCGTGCCCGTCGTTTCTTTGGCGTCCTCACCAATCTCGTCGAGGACGTCGAGGAATTCGATCAGGTTAAATCCCGTAGTTGCCAATCGATTGTTGAACGCATTCATCCCACGTGGGCCGAGTTGAGCCAACGTGCGCAAAAGTGCGCGCTGCTGCTTGGGCTGACGATCGGAATCAATCGCTGCTTCCACGATCGGAATTGCCTTTTCGGCCAGTGGTCCGTAGATTGCCGCGGCTTGCAGCAATAACAAGAAGTGTGACTCGTTCAACTCGGGCTCGGCGAGCGAGAGTTGAGCGACGACAAAGTCCGCCGCCACTTGTGTCCGTTCGGGAAGGCGCGCCAATGTCCAAAGGCAATAACGCTGGAGAAGTTCGTCATCCGTCCCAGAAAACAGTTTGACGATCTCTTTGCCAGTTGTTTTATCCAGGTTGGGAAGTTCGTTCGAACGACGGTCGAGCAATTGGAGCAGAAGATCGACTTCGTCATGCGCGTCGAAGTGCTGTCGAATAACAACCTTATGCCGATGCGGCTCGATCGCAGCAGAACCACCTTGATTCGTCCAAATTATCCGATTCGGGACGCCTGCGGGATTGAGCGGGCGTTGCCATGTTGACGGCGCGACGATGGATCTGATCATGTCCGTGAGTTGCACGGCATCAAACCGATTGAGCAATGGTTGGACGTCATAAACCTTGACGATCATTGGCGGAGGTTTGGCAGGTTTGGCCGACCCAAAACCACCGCTCGCCGGGAACTCGATCGTGATTTCGCTCGTTGGTGTTTGGTAATTTGTTGGCGGAGGGGCGGGCTTATTGCGCAACTGTTGAAGCATCCACTCCACATCCTGTCGCACTTCCGGTGATCCAGAAACAACAAGGGCGTTGCCGATCAGGGAATACTTGCCACCCAACGACGAGCCGAAACTTGCTTGTATTGGCTGGCGCCGAAACAGACAGCCGGCCAGGACTTCGAACAACTGCTCATCACGCTTGTGAAATTCAGGATCATGTCCGATTTCTTTTTCGTCGATGAACGTTTCAAACGACTCTTCCTTAGGGAACATGTCGGCAAAGGGTGCTTGCAATCGCCGGGTGAGATGGACGTCGAGCGAAGCCTCTTCGATCAAATCGCTTACGTCATAAAAACGAAGGAACGGAAACGGACGCAGCATCTTGCGGTCAGTGATGAACACCGTGCCATCTTGGATCGAGAGCCAGAAGAGTTTGCCCGCGGTGATGTGCTGCAGCACGTCGCCCAGCGGCCATTTTGACATCTCTGAAGTAATCTTGTCGTAGATGTTGAAGTAATCTTCGTTTTCGAGGATCAACGAAATCGGCAAGTTGTGTTTTGTCGAAATGACTTGCACGGCTGTTTCAAGCGGTACTCTGTCAAATGTCACACCGGCGGGGCGCTTGAAAGCTTCCGCGATTCTGTCATCTTGGTCGAGTCTCGCGTCAATCAAATCTTGTGGCGCTAACAGATCGCTGGACTTCTTTTCAATCAAGATGCGGCGCAAAGCCGCCAGACATCGCTCGATGACTTCGTGTGTTTCATATGTGTGGCCGACAACCAGCATGCCCGGCAGCGGGATTGCGAAACCATATTTTGCTTCATGTTCCCAGTGCATTCCGCCCAAGCAGCCGTCGATCATTCGAACGAGATCCTCTTCGTTTTGCTCACCCGCGGCGTCGACAATATCTGCCACGCCGTAGATGCGCAGGGGCAACTTGCCGTTGACCCATTCGAACGGCGTGATCCACAAACTTCCGTCGCTGACGACACCGATCAAGCCGAATTCGGCCAAGGCTTTATTAATTCCAATGCGCAGCGTTGCACGAGTCGAGATGTCTGGCAGCGTTTTGGCATAGTCGGCGGGCAGGTTTTCTGCGTCGAACTCGACCGGAATTCGATGCTCACTTTCGAGCCACTCAGCAAACGACCGCAGGGTCTGATTCTGAATTGTCACTTCGCATTGCTGGTCAAGTAATTTGTCGAGTTTGGCGTTCAAGTTGCCGGGATGAAGTTCGACCGTGATTGGATCGGTTTGTTCGGGGTGCGCAAACTGATGCTTCAATTGGTCGAGCAGAGTTTGAATTTGTAGATGCCGCTGGCGTGTGTGAACGACGACCAGAAGATCGCCCGCGACTTCGACGCCTTTTCGCGTAAAATTGTGTCCCCAGTTGTTGTGATCGGTGGTCTTTTGAATCAGCTCGACAAGTTCGTCAGCGGTCCGCAATATCGGATCGTGATTGATAAACCGGGCGATTGGGTAGATGCGCTTGTGGCTTGCGTCCGCGACCTCATCCAATGTAATGATGACCAGTGAATCGTGGTCGACGTCGTACGTCAAGCCGTGGGGCTCCAGCGTCTTTCGCAACGCGATGTCCAGTGACACACCGTCATCTTGCTCGGGCAAACTGCTGTGCCAAAGTTGTTTTGGTTTTGCAAATCGTTCCGATGGTCCAAATGGATCGTCTGACTCGGCATCGCCAGCTCCAAAGGGATCGCTCGTTGCATCGTATCCTTTTAACAATCGCGCTGGTACGTGCTGGGCAGCCGATGGACTGACCCAAACGTTCACGTCGTGCTGCTTGACAATTTGCCGAAGCAACTCAACGGGCTCGCGCGGAATTGACTTCATCGGCGACTGCAGCACTTGCTCAATTCGTTGCTCGCGTGGCGATGGTGATCGTTCGAGGCTCACCAAACCTCGACGATTCGACCAAGGCTGGAGAAAACGGTCGTATTGCCGAAAAAACTCTTCCGCCCGGCGATGCACAGGGTCGCTCTGATTTAGAAAAAGCATCCCACAGGCGTACGTGACCGACCAACCATCACCGAACGGATCCAGATGATCACTCCCTGGGACTCGATTCTTAATGATGTCGATCCATTTGTCGCCGTCGCCCAAGCCGTTTTGCCCTGGCAAAGGATAGACTCGCAAATTCACATCGTCGTTTTCCTCGTTTTTTGGCCCGATCAGCACGACACCGTCTCGAATCGCGAGGAAATAGTCGTCGTCGCAAACCAACTCTAACGCCGATCGCAACGTGGTGTTTTTCCAACTGGTTGAAATGATGGACTTGTGGTCGTCTTCGGAATAGACTCGGACTTTTTCGTCAGACAACGCACTGTATTCGTAACGAAACAATTCGTTAGAAAGTATCCAGTCTTCATGATTCCTCGGATTAAAAACGATCGGGATACCGTGTTTTTTTTGAAGCTCGGCACAGATCTCTTGACGAGTCTTGTGTGCGAATGCGATTTGCGTCGGTTTGTCAAGTTCTGCGAGAATCGCGGCGCGGTTCTCAAGTGATGAGTCGTCGAGGATGATCGGAGCCCACGGATCGGGACGCTCGTCGAGTTGCGACAAACCGTCGATCAATCGTTGTATTTGGCGATGGACATCCGGTGTTTGCAGGACGAACATGCCACCCGGAACTGCGTTAATGACTCCCGGATAACCCGAGTCCTCGAACAACCCCATCGACAGAATCGCATCGACCAGTTGCTGTTCGGTAAACTGCTCACCGCCAGCCAACAGTTCGGTCAACGGATAGACCTTGGTCGTATAATTGGTCAGCGTGTTGCGCCATTTGCGGGCGTCAGCGATCAGAATTCCATCGCCCTGTTGCTCGACCACCACCTCGTCGCCAAGGTAGGGTCGCATCAACAAACGAAGCGATGATCGAAGCGAAACACCGTTCAAACTCCATGCGTAGATTCGCTCTTTGCCAGTCAAACGCCCGCTGTTGGTAAGATCACGAATGTCAATCTCGACACCATGTTTGCGTTCGATCTGATCGATCGCTTCGACGAGGGGCAGGTCGGGAAAATAGAATGAAGTAGTTTCGTCGAGCACTGCCAACAGCGCTGGCTCGGCAGGCGGCGGCGAGAAGATGAGTTTGGGATGAACGCCAAAATAGGCGATTTGCCAGATGGCATAGACGATGCCCAAAATCGCGGCAAGGGAAAGCAAAATCAATCGCCGGAACATCAAGTGGTCCTGGGGTAGCGCTCTTTCGAATCCTTGCCAGAAGTTAGTTTATCACAGACACCTTTTGTTGACAAAGAATCCCTTGTTTACCGGGGCAGCGGAGCCGCAACCAACGTAGCTGAATTCGTGAGAATTCAGTTCGCAAGTCTGAATTCTTACGAATTCAGCTACCACATGTGGGCAAGAAATCAGCAAAGGGCGAAGCAGTAAAATGACTCTTTACAAGTCGCGCACCGACATCAGATGGTCGTGACCTTCTTTGCGGCCCGTGATGCGGTTTTCAATCTTTTGGTGCGCGTCTTTTTTCGATCGAATGGATTCGACGATACCAAACTGCTTGGCTACTTCAATCGCTTCGTTTTTCTTGAGTGGGTTGATGATGGAAGCGACGTTTTGGGTTATCGCGGCGTAGCTCGTGTCGCTTTCGATGGCCCGATCGAACAACACGTTGAGTTGCTCGACACTGGATTCCACGAGTGGTCCGTCGATGGTCGTCGATGTTTTCTCCGCGGACGCGGAAGAGAGAGAGGGTTCGACCTTCGACAAGAGCTGCGCAAACTCGGCGAACGTCAATTCATCGAACGGTAGCAGGGCTTCGTTCAGCTTGTCCCATTGCTTGGCGATTTTGGCCGAGTCGTCGCGGCTCGCGCTCGCCAGACTCTGGGCCAGCTCTCGTAGATCGGAGACTTTCATCGTCGATTAAGACTCGACCGAAGCCGAGGTGGCTTCGAGCGTCTGGATTCGCCCGACCACTTCGTTGGCCAGTTGGTTGAAGATCGGCTGCAGATCGCGAATCAGCGCGGGAAACTTCCCTTGATTCGCAGCGTGAAAAAATGCGACTGCCTGAAAAATGTGACGGCGGAAACAATAAACTTCATCGCCCCAAGCTTTGTTATAGAATGGCGGAACGACCTTCCACATTTCCGTTTCACGCGGAGCCAGTTTTTCGCGATTGCCGGACCGGTTGGCGAGTACGCCGAGCAACTGTGTGTTCGGGATGATTCCCTGGTCCGTCAATTTTCGTAGCCAACCAAGTTGGCGTGGCAGTCCTTCCAACGACATCTTGTCCACCACAACGGGCAACAACAGATAATCGCTGGCGACGACGCCATTGATATACGCTGTAGTCAAGCGCGGCGGGCAATCCAGCAGCACATAGTCGAACTCATCAAGAATACCGGATTCACTCAGCGCGTGTGACAACCGAAAACGCAGATCTTTTGGCTCAAGATTTGCCAGCCAGCGGACCTTGGCCCGCTCTTCTGCCAGATACAGCGACTCGTCGGCACCAATCAAGAAACCTTCACTGTCACCGATCCGAACGGCTCGCTTTTGCAAGTCCGCTGGATTGCCCGCATCCGTGAAGACGTCTGTAATCAAGTTGCGTTGCCGCACCATGTCGCTGAACTGGGCCATCGGCAAACAACGACGTGACAAGGAACCTTGGTGGTCGAGATCGATCAGCAACACACGCTTGCCTTGGCTCCACAGGGCTGCTCCCAGGTTTTGCGTGATGGTGGTCTTGCCAACGCCGCCTTTGATATTGGCAATGGCAATCACACGAGCGCGTCGCGATTGTTTGCCCATCACACTGGTAGCCGCGCCATTGACAGCTCGCTCCCACGATCGCCCGTCGAACTTGATGACTTGATCAAGCTGTTTTTGTGCTTGAGTCTTGTGCCGCTCCAGTTCCATGTTGGTTTGCGTCAATTGAAGCACGGTTTTGCCCATCTCTTCGATCTCGGACTTGCGGTCCTCGACTTGTCGCATCAAATCCAGCACACAGTTCTTGATCAGGGTGCTCGCGCCTCTGCGGAGGCCGAGTTTGACATAGTCGATATAGTGCCGATCACGCAGTTGTGGATGGAGCGATTCGAGATGACATGCCTCCATTACAATGGGGAGTATGCGAACATCCGGCCGCTGGGTTTGAATCCACTCAAACTCCTTGCGAACCTCAGGCGAGATGACCGAGCGAGGAGTCAACACGATGAGGAACCAGCGGCATGTGTCCAGCGCCTCTTGAACTGCATCGCGCCATTTTTCTCCTGCTTGCAGATCGACGCCGGAGTACCACGTCGAGAATCCATAAGTCTCAAGTGGTTTGTGCACATACTTTTCTACGAACGCAACGTCTTCGCCTGAATGACTAATGAATACGTAGGACATCGAGCGCGTCTCCAAGCGAAAAATGTGACGTGTGAAGTCGCGGCACCTTCGCACGTCTCGGGAAAAAAGGATATGAAGTATAAGTTCAGAATAATGGGCTACCATCGTCGTCGCAAGAGTTTGGCCGAGTAGTTTGGCGGAAGACGATGGATTGACCTGATTAGGGGGATTAATCAGGCAAACTCTGCCTCTCACGGTGTCAATTTGGGAAGAGTTTGAGGATGTGGACTGTCCGTCGCGACAAGCTGCCAACTCGTCGATTCGCAAGCCGGCAGCTTGCGGCGATGGACATAAGAAGCCACCGATACGATTAGGGCTGCGAAATGGGTAGGTATCGATAAGGAGAAGTCAGCACGAGACACGCCGCTGCGGTGCAGAAGGTGCGGCTAGTGATACAGTGTGCACCGGCCCAACTGCCATCGCCGTTTTGCACCTTGACGATCTTGTCGCGCATTGTGGGAAACCAAGTCTGCCAATCTTGAGAACCGCTGGGCGAGCTGTCGTTCTTTTGCAGCATCGTTTCGGTGATCAAGTGGAAGGCCAAGTACTCTTCGCCGCCTGCTTGTGTGAATGCGGTGTTATCTTTCTTGATCAGACTCACCACATCTTTGAACGCCTTCGTGGCGATCGCTTCGCTTTCTCTTCCCATGGCATATAGCACCCGGATGCCGGCCGCGTTTTTATAAAGCGTGTGCATCCAACTGCCGCGCACTTGGGCAAGCTGTTGGTTCATGGTCTTAATCAAGTATTCGGCGACCTTTTCCGGTGCACCGCCAACCTTGATTCCGGCGAGGTCCGCCGCGCGAAGAGCCACCCAGCCCATTACTGTGCCCAGCGTGGGAGCCCAAGAGTTGCCCGCCCAATTGCCGGCCGCTGACTGTGCACCGACGACCGCGTTGACCACTTTTTCGAGCGACGGCCGAACCAGATCCGGATCATTGCCTTCGCCCAACACCTGGCTCATGAACAACGTCGCGAAAAAACTATGAGCGTGCCGGCCAATTTTGTTTTGTAACTGAGTTTGCACGGCCGACGTAATATCATTGGTCGGCATATTTTCGACCGTCTGCAGCATGAATCGCACGATGCGGCGGATGCGGCTGCCGTACTCGCCTTCGACTGGCGTGTTGCCTTGCGCCATCAAGGCCAGACCGACCATCGCCGTACAACCAATGTCGCTGGGCTGGCCAATGTCGACGCCACAGCCGCCGTCGCGATGCATGGTTTTCATCAGCCACTGGTTCCCCTTGCGGACGGCTGCCTCGCTGGCCTCGGTCAATTCGCGGAAGCCGGAGCTGTCGCTGCTGGAGTCGAGTTCGGCGGCGCGCGCCAACCCGGGTGCGAGCAGCAAAGGGCTGGCAGCGAGAAGATTTCGGCGTGAAAGTTTCATGGGATTACCTTTTTGTGTGTTGGACGGAATGCCGCTCCGTCCGGACGGATTAGGCATCCATCCTACGCAAAATCAAATTATCCGGATCTTGGCACTGGCCGTCAACTAAATCGGTCTTGACCTCACTTTGTCTTCTCTGTAAATGCACTCTCGCCAGTAAAGGGAATTGTTAAACGAAGCTGGCAGTGGTTTGGGAAACTCTACTGAATATACCACGTACGCGTCGCACCAATTGTTCCCAAACCCACGAAAAGACCGGATTTTTCATTCGGCTGCGACCGATCATTGATAGTGGTTCGACCCGTCCAGAGACACGCATGGTTCAAAAGGGGTCGGGAGTCTTTTGCCGGAACGGCCCGAAGGGTGCTTTGCACAAAAGACTCCCGACCCCTTTTTGAACTCTACCTCGCCTAACAACTCCAAGGAAACAACCGATGAGAACAAACGACATCAAACAGAAAGTGCAGAGCGGAGGTGTATCGATTGGGACGTTTATATTTGAATTCAACACGACCGGTGTCAGTCGCATCGCAGCGGAATCCGGGGCTGAGTTTGCGATCTTTGATATGGAGCACACCGGGTGGAGCATCGAGTCGATCAGGATGCTGATTGCGACAACACGTTCGACCGAGATAATTCCCTACGTCCGGATCCCAGCCACGGAATACGACTTCATCGCCCGTGTGCTCGACGTAGGAGCGATGGGGATCATGGTGCCGATGGTGGAAAGCGCCGATCAGGCGCAGGCGATTGTTGCTTCCGCGAAGTACCCGCCCGTCGGCCGGCGCGGCGCCGCCTTTGGAGTTGCTCATGACGACTACAGCGGCGGTGATATCGTC
>CAYFJO010000297.1:0-13380 GCA_964343305.1 uncultured Pirellulaceae bacterium
TCGTAAAGGTACAGCGAACCTCGCGAGATCTTGAGAATCTTCGGATACTTCTTCAGATGAGCATTCTGCTCGTCCGTTCGCTTCGCCGCAGGCGCCTGAAACGCCTCGCGCAGCTTGTCTCGCAGCTCGGCCGGCACATGCTGGACGAGTTGATCTTCGAGCGTTTCGGCGATCAGTTCGTCAGACCGTTGCTGGTACTGGGCGTCGACTTTTTTCGCTTCGTCTTCGACTTCCGCAGCGGCTTTGCGGTCGTCGTCGGTGTACAGCGACACGAGGCGCGTCTTTGGGTTTCGCCAGTTCTTCCAGTCGTATGCCGGCTCGAAGATCGCTCGCACCTGGTAGTACTCGGTCTGTGGAATCGGGTCATACCGGTGGTTGTGGCACTGAGCACAGTTGAGCGTCAGCCCCAGCAATGAACTGCCGACCACCTGAATCGCGTCGGCCATAACCTGGTTGCGGGCGATTGGCTGTTCCACGCCGCTCGACCCGGTTCCGTCCGGCACCATTCGCAGAAACCCAGTCGCGATTAGTTTGGCTGTCTCGTCAGGCGTCAGGTTCTTTTTCGGAAAGCCGACCATCTCGTCACCCGCAATCTGTTCGCGGATGAACCTGTCGAACGGCAGATCTTCGTTGAACGCGCGGATCACATAGTCGCGATAGTGGTAAGCATTCGCCCGCACGGGATCGTCGATTGTGTAGCCTTCCGAATCGGCGTAGCCGACCACGTCCAGCCAGTGCCGTCCCCACCGTTCGCCGTATTCGGGAGAATCCAGCAATCGATCGGTCAGATTTTCCAGCGCTTTCGGATCCTTGTCGTCGACGAATCGTTTGACGTCTTGGGGCGAAGGCGGCAGGCCAGTCAGATCAAACGTGGCTCGACGGATAAACGTCCGGCGATCGGCGTCCGGCGAGAAGCTGAGCTTTTCCTGTTCGAGTCGCCGCAGCAGAAACGCGTCTACCGGAGTACGCACGCGGTCTTGATGTTTGACCTCGGGCACTGCGGGGTTGCGAATCGGCACGAACGACCAGAAGTTGCGATCTTCCTCAGGGACGTACACGCCGTCGGGAATCGATACGGGTTCGACGCGAAGTGTCTTCCCGCCGGATTCGATCCACTTGCGAATCGTCGCAAGTTCATCGGGCGTGAGCTTCGTGTCGCCCGGCGGCATATCTTCAGCCGACGTGAGTTCGAACAGCGGGCTTTCGTCCGGCTTGCCTTCAACCAGCGACGGGCCGCTCTCGCCGCCCTTAAGAATGAACCTCCGCAAACGCAGGTCGAGGTCGCCTTCGATCTCTTCTCCTTCGCCGTGACATTGCAGACAATGGGCCTTGAGAATTGGGCGCACGTGTTTCTCGAACGAGACTTCAACGGAAGCCGCATCGTCACCCGACTCCGCAAAAGCTGTATGGGAACAGCCAAACAAGACGGCCACAATAAGTGCGTGTTTGGATCGCATGACGGGATCCTATCGGCATGATTTGTGGCGGAACGGGCGTCCACCGGAGGGAATTTACAGCGAATATTATACCATGGCAGAGGCTTTGAACCTAGTCGTGAAGCCTGTGTTGGGCCTGGTAGTACTACAACACAAGTTGTTGGGATCGAACGGGTTACTCGATTTTGCTCATGAAGATGATTTGAATGCTGCGAATCCACAGGTGATAAACGGAATTCACGCGAAGTGCGGCGTTACATGGTGGACGGCAGGCGGCGGCCGCTCTTGGAGTCTTCGATGAGTGTGTGCAGTCGCTTCTCGCGCGTTTCGGGTTTCTTCGCGCTCATGATCCAAAAGATGGCCGTGCGGCGGTAACCGGGCGGCTGCGATTGAAAGAACTCCCACGCCTTTTTGTTCTTCTTAAACGCCTTTTCGTAGTCCGCATCAAGCTTCGGAGCCTTGAGTTCTTTTGCCTGTTGCTCTGACTTTTCGACATCCCGCGCCTCAAATGCGGCGAGGCCAGCGGGCTGCATCAGACCTAGTTTTTTCAGCTCGGCAACGCGCGCGATGTTCACTTCGCTCCAGTCGCTGCGAGGCTTGCGCGGGGTGAAGCGAATCATGTAGCGATCGTCGTCGATGCGCCGGCGGATGCCATCGATCCAGCCGAAACACAACGCTTCGTCAACGGTTTCTGCCCAGGAGTAGTTATATTTGTCGGTGTGCTTTT
Organism: uncultured Pirellulaceae bacterium; assembly: GCA_964343305.1. Taxonomy (GTDB): domain Bacteria; phylum Planctomycetota; class Planctomycetia; order Pirellulales; family Pirellulaceae; genus CAYFJO01. The sequence goes on from CAYFJO010000297.1 coordinate 2,164, forward strand.
TGTAGTAACCGACAAACAACTCCGATGTGGTTTCATGATTCTTCTCAAGCCACGCGCGAAACGCGGCGGCGTTTTTGAAGAATCGCGGTTTTGGTGTCTTAGCCACTGTTCATCGTGCCCCGGAATTGCCGACTTTCGCTACCGCCAAAATCAAGGGCATCGGCCGACGTTTGCGACGCCAACACTTATTTTTCGCCGAGGCACAGCAATTCGCCGCTTTGTGTTGTTAAGTAAAGGCGTTCCTCGGCGATCGCGAGTCCGTCCCAAGCGGGTGTCGGAACTTCGATTTCACTAAAGACTTCGCCGTTGTTCGTGGAGATTGCCTTGAGTCGGCCGTCTTGATGAACGACAAAGAGATTGCCATCACCAGACAGCGCCATCGCGTGGATCCGATTGAAAAGCTGCGTGCCTCGTTTGGGCTGCAATGGTTCGACGTTCGGATCGGCAAACGGATCGTTGGACCACTTGGCTCCTTTGGCGATTCGGTAAGTTCGATACGGTTTGCCATCTTCGCGCGACATCTGCGACGCCTTCCAGCCGGTGATCCACTTGCTGTCAAACTCCTCGCCCTTGTCGAGGTCAAAGTCGCGGCGAAAGACAACCGTCGTGCCGTTTAACGAACTGTAGACGTTGTCATTGCGAAACACGACGAGCGGTCGTCGCGGCGCTTCGCCCGCGAATCGATGTTGGTGACGTGCGCCATAGGTCCACGAGCCGCGGGGGATCCACGTTTCGCCCTCGCCGGTATTGAGCTTGGCGAATGCATTCCATTTGTCGACGGCGACGTCTTTGCCGTCGAGCGACATGACCCAGCGCGACATCGCCAGCCCGTCGCCTTCGGCATGAAGGATGTCGAACGGGTCGAACTCCAGTCCTGAGTTTTCATAAAAACCTTTTTGGGGCACGGTGTCGATTCGACGCACCCAATGGCGGTCGCCGGTCATCGGATTGACCGCGAACACGAGGATACCGCCATCGGCCAGCGGCTGACGCCCCGCGGCGAAGTATGCGATGTCGTCCATCACGAGCACTGCGCCTGGAACTGGCCAAGGCGATTCAACTTGGCCGTACGCGACGATCCGATCTTCGTTCGGCGCGGCGCGAAGCCGCCAGACAACTTCGCCCGTGTCGGCGCGAAGCGCGTAGACCCAACCGGCGGCCGAGCCAAACAAGCAGAGGCCGCGATGGATTGCGGGCGGCGTGTCGAGGCGGCCGTTGGCGATGAATCTCCAACGAACCTTGCCCGTCGACGTGTTGATTGCGATCAATTCGTGTGCGTCAGGACGTGTGACATAGGCCACGCCGTTGGCAATCGTCGGCGCGCTGAGTGGGCCTTTGATGACGGGATTGTCAATCCAGTCGTGCACAATCGGACCAGTTGGATCCGGGGCTGCACCGGTCAATTGGATGCTCCACAGCTTTTTTAAATGCTTGGGTCCGGACGACCTGGTGCTGCCGCTGCGCCAACGGTCATGGCGATAGAAAGGCCAGTCGTGTGCTTGAGGATTCGCTGCGTTGGGATCTGCTTGAGCCGGTCCTTTTTCCAGCAGGAATTCGATCTCGTCCAGAGGCCGCGTTGCTGGAGATTCATCGGCCTTCGCCGGCGCCATCGCAACGAAGCCGCGCAACATCGGCCAGCACGTGCAATGTTTGGGCGTGGTGTAGACGAGGCCGTTTGCCGGCACCCAGCCGTTTTCCTGCGAGCAATTCGCCTTGGTAATCCGGTTCGCGACCACATCGCCCGTCTTCAGGTTCGTCAAATCCAACTCGCCAGCGAACATGAAGTTTGGCGTGGCAACTGGCGGAAAGCAATGCGTCATGCCGGCAGGGTACGAAAGGCGAGTTTTGCCCGTCAGCGGGTCGAGCGCCGAAACTTGAACCGGCTGCCGCGTCCGCTTCTCGGTGTCACTGGTGTTGATCTTGCCGCCATGCAAAATCCATAGATCGTCTTCCAAAAACATCGCCCTCGCTTGGCGTCGGTGGTTCATGCCCGGCGGGAAGTTCTTCGACCAGCCGTGTTTTCCGGTTTCGACCGCGACGACGTGGATGCCATTGTCCGCATCGTCGTCGTTCATCGTCGACACTTCGAACACCAACTGGCCTCTCGCGAGCACGGTGCGAGTCGTGCGGGCCAGCCACGAATAGTCGTCCCGCTGCCACTTCACCGACCCGGTCGCTGCGTCGAGTACTACGGCCTCGACTTTCTCTCCGCGGCGAAGCTGACCATGAATCAAAGCCACCGCTTTCCCATCGGCGACAACATTTCGAGGATCGGAAAACGTGACGCCCCAGATCTTTTTGCCGGTCTCGGTGCTAAACGCGCTGATTGAGTTTTCGTCCGCGGCAACGATGCGATGGCCGTCGTGGATGACAATCGAAGGGTTTACCATGTCCTCGAACTTGACGACAACTTTGCCGGTCGCGGCATCCAATGCCACCGGCTGATTCTGCAAGACCGCAAACAAGAACTGCTCCGTTGCAACCGGCCGCGCACCGTCGCGCGACAACCTTGGCAGATTGAACTGCGTTGGATTGTTTTCGTCCTTTCGCAAGTCGCGATGCCAGAGCCGCAAACCGTTGAAGCTATCTCGCGCGAGGATTCCGCCATAGAAATTGCGCCCGCCCGCCGTGACCATTCCTTCGACTTCGGAAGTTGCCGCCGCGACCCAGCGCACTCGCTGCGGCGGGCCAACCAACGTGTCACTCGAAACTGCGTTCCCATCAGCCGCGTGTCGAGGGTGCGACCAGTCGTCCATCGCCTTGGGCCAAGGCTTCCTCAAAATCAGGGTCGAATCGGCGTCGGAAATTTTTTGCAGGCCGGTTGTCTCCACCATCGACTTCGATATGAGTTCCGGGTTGGCAACTGCAAGCGTTCCCCCGGGAGTGAGAACACGCAAAAGCTCTTCGAGCGGCAACACAAAGTCGCGAACGACGATCAGGTTGACCATGTTTTCGGCGTAAGGCAAACGCGTCGCACCACGCAACTCCTCGACCCACGCCAGGCCGTAATGTCCTTCTTCGCGCAAACGTGATTGAGCGGACGCGACGGTTTCGGCATCGGTATCCAAAACATGAATCAAATATCGACCGGTCTTACTGAACTGCGCGGCCACATCCGTGTCGCTGGCACCAAGCTGAACGACAAGGCCACCGTGAAGCCCAGCAATCTTTGCCGGTTTGAACTGCTGTCCGTCGCCACGACTAGGTAAGAGAACAATGATTGCCGAAAACAAAAAGGCGAGGTTGCGGAAGAAACTGACACATTTCATTGTTGAATAAGCTCCGTGGATCAAATTGGCGCTATCAGCAGTTACAAATGAGATAAGTGAATTCTCGCAGATCACAATTTCATCTGCAAATCTAGTTCTGTGGCAAATGATAACCTTTCGTATTCAGTCGAATTCTGTAGAGGCTGCTGCCGGCGGTGATGTACAACTGGTTGCTGTCCCTGCCACGGCCGAATCCGACATTCGTTGGCACTTCGGTCTTGATGTAGCCCAGTTCTTCGCCTTCGGGAGAATAGATTCCAATCCCTGGTCGGTTTTCGGCCCGAACTGCGACGTACAGGTTTCCCTTGGCGTCGCAGACCAAACCGTCGGGACCGTCTTCCGGCGAATAATCGACGAGGGTCTTGCGGAAGGTCGCGGTGCCTTCGGGACTCAAATCATAGGCGTGGAGGGCCATCGTGCCTTTGCGCAGCGGGGTGTTCTCGGGCAGCCGCTCAAAGCCCGTCGCGCCGTTGTCGTTGCTGACCACGTACAACGTTTTCTGGTCCGGCGAGATGCAAACGCCATTTGGTTTTCCGGCGTCGGTAATGATCCGTTCGATCGAGCCAGGTTTGTCGATCCGATAAACCGCCATGACTGGCTGGCCGATCGGTTCGTGACCGAGGTATCGCGGATCGCTAAAGTACATGCGTCCTTTGAGATCGATCGTCACATCGTTCGGCGAGTTGAACGGACGCCCTTCGAACTGGCCGGCAATGATGTAGCTCATGCCGGTCTTCATGTCCGTGCGGATCACTCGCTGCCCGCCGTAATCGGCACCTTCGCAGATGATCATGTTTCCGCTGGCATCGAACTTGATGCCGTTGGACATGCCGCTGGGCGAACGGAAGATCGTCGTCTTGCCAGTCTCCGGATTGTATTTCCAAATGTGACCGGCATGGATGGCGCCATCTTCCGTCACCGATTTGTGCGAAAACGTAATGTCACTGAAGTAAACCATCCCATCCGGAGCGACCGCCACGCCTTCGGTCAACAGGATGCCTTCGAACAGTTCTTCCAGTTCGGCACCCGGCGGCACAATCGGTTCGGTCGCAGACACGTCGGCGAACAAGCAGAACGCAAAAACAATGGTACTTAGCAGCAGTGAGCGAATCATGTTGTAGAACTCCTCCAAGTCAATCAGCAAGTTAGCGTTCATCTACAAACCGCTTGCCCTTGCCTTCAAACCGGGGTAGCGAACCCAGCGGCACCGTTTCAACGTCGACCTTCAAGCCCAACCGCAATTGAAACTCTTTCGTCACTCGTTCTGGATCTTCCAAACGGTCTTCTATCTCGACTCGCAATGCGTCCATTTCGCCCGATTTGGATGCGGTTATTCGATATTCAACCACTTCGGGAAAGCTACGCAGAATCTGTTCGACCCCGCTGGGGAACACATTGACGCCGCGAATGATCATCATGTCGTCCGCGCGGCCGAGCACGCCGCCTTCGAGCAAAACAAAACGGCACGCCCCTTCCGCGTTCCAAGTCGGCCGGACCAAGTCGCCGGTTCGATAGCGAATCACGGGGCACCCAACGCGTCCCAGCGTGGTCAGCACCAATTCGGACAACTCACCTTCGCTGGCCGATTCGCCAGATTCAACCGACAGGAATTCGGCGATGAATTCGCTTTCATTGACGGCCAGTCCTTGGCCATTGGCATCGCCATAACCCCACGGCCCGATTTCCGTTGCGCCGCTGTGGTCGATGACTTTGGCATTCCAAACCGTTTCGAGACGCTCGCGAATTGCCGGAACCGATCCGCCCGGCTCGCCAGCTACGACGATCCGTCGCACATCAGTCGAGGCGACGTCGATTTGATTTTCGGCGGCGACTTCGGCCATGTGCAGCGCATAGGTCGGCGTACAAAACAACGCCGTCGTACGGGTCGAGCGGATTAGTTCAAGGCGTGACAACGTGCCGAGTCCGCCACCTGGAATCACGAGCGATCCGCGCGCGGTGACCGCATCGTTCGCAGTCCAAAACCCAATGAATGGTCCAAACGAAAAAGCCATGAATACTCGATCGCGTTCGTCCAGTTCGGCCGCGTCGAGTACGAATTGCCAGGCGTCAATCCACCACTGCCAATCTTCTTCCGTATCCAGCACCACCATTGGCCGGCCACGCGTGCCCGACGTGCGATGGAAGCGCACATAGTTCTCGACCGCAAAAGTTCGATTCGCCGCGATGTCGCCATCTTCAGGAGTTGACACCAGTTCGTCTTTGAAGGTAAACGGAATCAGGCTGAGAGACTCGAGTGATTCCAACGGCAAGGTTACGTCCGCCAACTTTTCCGCATAGAAATGGTTCTGGGGCAGGACCCTCTGCAACAACGAATTGAGTCGACTCAACTGATGTTGAGCCAACGCGTCTGCATCGAGGCTTTCAAGTCGGCGCCGTTTTTCGTAGCTCGTTCGCAACATAATCTGCATGATACGTTGCCAACGATGCGGTTGAAAGTACGCACTGTACGCGACCTAGCGACCCCACTAAGATGTGACGCATGTCTGAAGCACCTGAATCCCACACCTCTGGCTCGCCGCGCAAAGGCTCTTTGTTTGTCGTCTTTCTGACGGTGTTCATCGACCTGTTGGGATTCGGCATGGTGTTGCCGTTGCTGCCCATCTATGGCGAACATTTTACGACCGACGAACAAGGTTGGGTTCTTGGACTGCTGATGGCCAGTTTCTCGGTGATGCAGTTTATCTTTGCGCCCTTGTGGGGACGACTCTCCGATCGGATCGGGCGGCGTCCTGTCTTGATGATCGGACTCGCGGGCAGCGTCGTGTTTTATTCGCTGTTTGCTTTTGCGACGATAAGAATGAGTTTGGCGTTGCTGTTCCTCTCGCGCATTGGTGCCGGAATTGCAGGCGCAACGATCTCCACCGCACAAGCATATATCGCCGACTCGACATCGCTGGAAAAACGTCCCAAGGGAATGGCACTCATCGGCATGGCGTTTGGCCTTGGTCTTACGTTTGGTCCGTTGCTGGGTTTGCTGGCGGTGCCGGACAAAAACGCTCCTCCAACAGCGACACCTGGCTTCGTCGCCGCAGGACTCTCCTTGGTCGCGCTGTTGATGGCGGTGTTTATGTTGCCCGAATCTAAGACCGTGGAAAGCGAAAAAGCGGGTCGAAAGATCTTCGATTTTGCAGCACTACGAAACGCGATTTCCATTCCGTCGATCAGCTTCATCCTGCTGGCGATCTTTGTTTGCTTGTTTTCGTTTGCCAATTTTGAAACGACGTTGTCGCTACTGATCTTTCCCGACGTCAAACATGTGGAAGGCAGTCCCTTCAACTTTACTTGGGGACAAGTTTGCCTGACGTACGCCTTCATCGGCTTTACTTTGGCGCTTGTCCAGGGTGGGATCGTTCGACGAATGTCAGGCAAGGTTCCCGAAGGAACGATGGTAGCGACAGGCGCGTTGATCGAAGTGATCGGTTTCAGTTTGGTGCTGTTGGCGATTTATCAGCAATCGTCAACGTGGCTGTACGTCGCGCTGGTGGTCGTGGTTGCGGGGTTCTCGTTCATGCAACCGAATTTGAACTCGCTGTTGTCGCGGCGAAGCGACCCCGAACGACAGGGGATGGTGTTGGGAGTTGGCCAGAGCGTCAGTTCGCTGGCGCGCATTGTCGGTTCGGGACTCGGCATCCCGTTGCTGAAACAAGGCCACGGGATTCCCTACTATGTGGCGGCCGGATTGATGGCGGTTGGTTTTGTTTTGGTGCTTGCCGCGGCAGCGCGTGGAAGAGATTATTCGACCGCTAATTCTTGACGGTGGCCTCGGCATCTAGCCCGGATTATTCATGAACCGCCGTCCAAACGACGTAATGTTCTCTGTGAAAAGGAGTTGCGGCTATCTTGCCTAAAACACCGCGCAAATTCGAATCCACACTAACCCGACGTGCAAGCGAGGGGCGACGTCCAAGACCCCTCGCTTTGAGCGTCGGGTTAGTGAATTTCCGCGCTAGGGACAACGACTGGCTGAGTTGGAAGGGTGTCGGTGCGGCGCGGATGTCGGCATTGGACCGCGACAAAAAAGCCCTCGCCACATAGAGAGGGCGAGGGCCATGTACTTATCGAGAAATCCGAACTGTTCGCCAACGCGATTCGCCTTTCGGTTCAATCAAGCAGCGCCCTTCTCGGACAGTTCCCGCACCACAGTCGCTGTAAGTAGTCGAGTGGGATGCAAAGGAACTCGCAGGACCAAACCGAACTCAAATGGTTGTCGACCAACCGCTCGCATCTCCCCAAAAATCTTATGGCAACCTTTGAGGAGTCACAACGCGACTCCTCATCGAAAGATGCATGGTGGTTCTTGCATGAATGCCCTCCGTCAAAGAGGAAAACTACGGCAAAAAAGGATTGTAGGACGAGTGTTCCACATGCGGATGATAGTCGTCAAGCAATCGCCTTGTCAAATCTTTTTTTGAAGTTTTTTGTGTGCCTGCATTTGGACCAAGTTTTTGGACTCTGTGAGTCCGGCGATCGTCGGTGAATGGTTGTCTGTTGAAACATTCTTTACATTTCATCGGCGCGTGCGGCCAACTATCGTCGTCGGGATTTTCCCTAGGGTGAATTCGTCTTTATTCCTTCGAAACGCCGGACGATGCCGCGAAGTTCGTTCGACAGCAGCACGTCATTGCAGCTCTGCTCGATTTGACGCGATGTCGAAAGTCGAATCACAAGACCGTATACTGACCGTGAAGTCGTCGTTACTTCACGCCATGATGTCGTGAACCACGTTGCCGTGGATGTTGGTGAGCCGGAAGTCGCGGCCGCCGTAGCGATAGACCAGTCGTGTGTGGTCCAGGCCGAGCAGGTGCAGCATCGTGGCGTGCAAGTCGTGGAGATGCACCTTTCCTTCGACTGCTGTGTAACCAAGTTCGTCGGTCGCGCCGTGGGTCAGTCCGCCCCGAACTCCGCCGCCCGCAAGCCACGCTGTGTAGCCCTCGGCGTTGTGGTCGCGTCCCATCGCTTCCTTGCCGCTTAGAATCTGAGTCTCGGGAGTGCGGCCAAACTCGCCAGTCCACAGCACGAGCGTGTCGTCCAGCAAGCCGCGTTGTTTCAAATCGGCCAACAACGCCGCGATCGGTTTGTCGATTTGCTGGGCTTTGGTGTTGAATTTGTCGATGTTGCCGTGATGATCCCAGCCGCTGGAACTGATCTCGACAAACCGCACGCCCGATTCGACCAGCCGCCGAGCCAACAAACATTGCCGCCCAAAATCGTCGGTCGCTCCGGCATCAATGCCGTACATGTCCAGTGTCTCTTTCGTCTCGCGATTCAGATCAATCACCGCTGGTACGGCCTCTTGCATTCGCTGGCTCAGTTCGAGCGAGTCGATCACGCCGCGAACGTCCTCGGTTTGGTCGAGAAGTTTTCGATTCAACGATTGCGCCAAATCGAGTGATGCACGAGCCGCTTCGGGCGATCGGCCATGAGCGGGAGTCAGGTTGCGGATCTTCGCGGTCTTGACCGACTGTCCGTCCCAACCGAGTCGCGTGGCTTGAAATGTACTGGGCAAAAACGCGCTGCCATAGTTGGCCGGTCCGCCGAAAGTTCGCGTTGGCTTGATGGTGAAAAAGCCTGGCAGGTCCTGGTTCTCGGTGCCCAAGCCGTACAACACCCACGAACCGAGCGACGGACGCACGAATTGAAAATCGCCTGTATGCAGAATGGGAATCGCAATCGGGTGGGCCCGGCTGGATGTCTGCATGCCGTTGAGCATACACAGATCGTCCGCCTGTTTGGCCAGATGCGGAAAGACCTCAGACATCCATATCCCACTCTCACCGTGTTGAGCGAACTTCCAAAGCGGGCCCAGCAGCTTGCCGTTCTTCAGTCCCTTCTTACCAGAGAGGGCTTTGAGTTCTGGTTTGTAATCAAATGATTCGAACTGCGACGGGCCGCCGTTGATGAACATGAAGATGACGCGTTTTGCCTGGGGAGCAAAGTGCGGCAGTTTGGGTGAAAGTAATCCGGCGTCGCTGCGATTGGGAACCAAGCCGGTCAAGGTCAACGATCCGAGCCCGCACGCTCCAACCTTGAGCCATTCACGTCGCGAGACGGTCGGTTGTGATGAGTTGCTGGTCATGGCATGATGCTCCGTAAGTTGTACTACATGCTGCCAGCGTGTTACTGCGATCGGTCTTTACACGCTGGCAGCGTGCATTACGAATCGACCAAGAATCGAAATTCGGCGGTAGTAAACAGGGTGTGGAACCACGCAGCCCAGGCATCGACTTCGCGGTTGGTGTCCTTCGGCTCGGCGTTGCGAATTTGTTGAACCAGTTGCAAGGCGCCGTCTCGCTCGGCATCGGTGATGTTTCGAGCCAATGCCCATTGCATCGCGAGGTCGGCTCGCGCGGCGTCATCAGTGGCTTCCTTCGTGGCCAACAATCGCTCGGCGGCGTGCTTCGATTGCTCGGCAACGAAAGTCGAATTGCGCAGATACAGCGCTTGCGAGGGTACGTTTGTCACCGATCGACGTCCGCTCACCAAACTGGGCGACGGAAAGTCGAACAAGTCAAACAGCTCGGGCAAGTAGTCGCGCACGACGGGCAAGTAGACACTGCGACGGTTGCTCGGCGGCTGAATCTTGGCGGTGGGAATGCCGCGCACGAGTTGATCGCCAAGCGGCGTGACAGTTGAACCGATGGGACGTTCCAAGTCGAGTTGCTTGCTGACGGCCAGGATCGCGTCACGAATTGCTTCGGCTTCGAGTCGCCGCGGAGTTGATCGCCAATAGAGCCGGTTGTCGGGATCGAGCTTTGTGTTTTCCGCGTTGGGAAGGCTGCTGAGTTGGTACGACCGGCTGAGCATGATCGTGCGAATCATTCGTTTGACCGACCAGCCTTCCTGGATGAACCGTAATGCCAGCGAATCGAGCAACTGCGGATGGCTGGGCTGTTTTCCGATCATGCCGAAATTGTCGACGCTTTCGACCAGCCCTCGGCCAAGCAGATGGTGCCAAATCCGGTTGACCATCACGCGTGCCGTGAGCGGATTGTCGGGCCTCGTGATCCATTGGGCTAGTTCCAGCCGACCACTGCCTTTCGGATCGATCTTGGGCAGATCGGTCACATGCACGGCGCTCAGGAACCCACGAGGCACGATATCACCGCGCTCACGAAAATTGCCACGAATGGCGACCGTCGTGTTAGCCGGTTTCGCCCGGTCTTTAACGGTCATGGCATATTGCGGCCGCGGCGGTTTGTTCTTTTTCAATTCGGCCACTTGTTTTTCGATCGAAGCAACCTCGTCCTTCAATGTCGTGACTTGCTGGGCGGCGGCCGCCAACTCCACCGACGCATTTGCCAGCTCTTGTTCAACCGATTGCCTTGCGGCCTCAGCGACAGCCAGGACTCGCTTCTGCAATTCGGCCTTAGCCTTGATCGCTTGCTTCTCAGCTTCGGTCGCCTTCTTCAATTCTGCGCGTTTAGTACCCAATTGTTTTTCGACAATCGGGATCTTCTCTTCATGATCTTCCGCGGCGGCGTGCATGGCCGCTGCGTTCGGACCGATTGGAAGCAAGTCCGTTGGATTGTTGCTGTACTTCTGCTTGATCGTGCCGTACTGCGGTGCGGTGCTGAGGAAGATGCCAGCCAAGGCGTAATAGTCCTTGGTTGGAATCGGATCGAACTTATGATCGTGACAGCGAGCACAAGCCACCGTCAACGCTAGCGTCGCGCGGAACACGGTGTTGATCTGATCGTCTACGATATCCATCTGGAATTCGGTGCCGCCCGAGTTGTGTCGCTTGGGGCCAAACGCCAACAGGCTGGGAGCGATGCGGCGAGCTTCGATGGCCTCCGGTGATTCACTCTCATCGGCTGGCAGCAAATCGCCAGCAATCTGCTCGCGGAGAAACACGTCGTAAGGTTTGTCTTGATTCAGCGAGTCGATGACGTAGTTGCGATAGGGCCACGTGTGAGGATAGGTGAAG
>CAYFJO010000298.1:0-13325 GCA_964343305.1 uncultured Pirellulaceae bacterium
TCCGGCTTTGTCTGGAAGCAGGGAGCCGCCGATGGAACAAAGAAAGATCTCGCGGAAGAATACTACGACACGTTGAAACTGCTGATTTCGGACCTGCGCACAGATCTGGGCGCCCCGAAGCTGCCGGTATTTGTTCTGTCCTACATGAATGACGAGGAGTTGCTCAAAGCGGTATTGCCCCTCCTGAGCGACGAGGAGTTGCGCAAAATCAGGAACCCGGCGGGGAAACCTTCGGTGAAGGACGCGGACCTGCTCGAAGCGGTTCTCACCTATCTGTATGACACGAACTCACCCAAATTCAGAAAGGCGGCAGGCAAACGTCCATACGTCGCAACCGTCATTGCGGCGCAGAACCGTGCGGGTCGAGAGCTCCCCAACGTTAGCACCATCTATCCCGGCGAGTTGCCCCGTATCGGCGGCGGCAACAACCACATCAACGCCGAGGGCCAGATCAAGCTCGGGAAGATAGCAGCCTCCGCGGTGGAAGAGTTCTACAAAGCAAGAGAGTAATCGCCTGCGAGATCCTCAGCAGTCCGTCAAGTCGGCAATCAGTGCCGCCACCTGACGGACATGGCCTGTACGGTTCTCGCAATCGTATTCCGCTAATCGCTTCAACACCTACGTGGCCCTTGCAAGGCTGACTCCAGGTGCCGGCTATCTGGCCTGACTGGTCCGCGACCGAAATGCGTTCGGTCGGCTACACCGACCGCAACTGGCCTGATCCCCAACTTGCTGAAGTTGGACAACCCGATGCGTCGAAGCGCCTTTGGCAACTCGCCTCGGTGACGGAGACCGCCGCAGTTGCGAAATCGAATCGACGACAACATAAACTTAGTCTCGAACTCCCACTGCGATTACGCCCTTCGCGACACATGAGGGCGTGGCATGTGTCGTCAAGGCTAAGTCCGTTCGTGACCAAGGACGACAACGCCTTGGTCATCTCGGACGTGGGGCGTTCCGAAGATGTCCGAAGAGGAGTGGCGTCTGATGCATTAATTTTCTTTGTTTTCTTCCTCCAGATTTTCACGTGAGATCTTGGGTTGAGCGATCGAGAGAAGCTTGCCGGTCCCACATCGAAGTCAAGGCGGTCGGACTGCTTCTTCCTCGCAGTTCTTTGCCGTGGAATTCGCCTAGTCCGACATCGTTGTACAACTCTCGGCGGTTGATTCCGTGTCGCCGTACATCAAGTCGTTGCCAGCGTCGCCGCTCAGGACGTCGGCGGGGCGGGATTTTCCCTTCCAGATGTACGTGTGTTTCAACGTCGGGAAGGTGGCTTTGGCTTTTTTCGCAACAAGCTTTGCCCCGTCACGATCTTGAATGTTGGCCGTATGCACAACCACGGACAGCAACAATCCCTTCGTATCTACCAAAAGATGACGCTTGCGTCCCTTGACCTTCTCGCCAGCATTGTATCCGCGCGCCCCCTTTTTTTCGGTCGTCTTGACCGATTGACTGTCGATGGGTGGGCGTCCAGGCAGGACCCCCACACGTTCTCGAAATGTGTCATGAATCCGTGCTGAGATGCCTGTCTTTTTCCACAAGCTGAATACACGGTACTCTTGGGTGAAAATCCTTGGGCAACGTCCGCCATGCGCAACCAGTTCGTAATAGATACAGGATGGCGTTGATGACTTCACGAATATTCGTCGTACGATCATTTCCACCTGGCTTTGCTGGCGGAATCAAAGGCCCGATAAGATTCCACTGTGCGTCTGTCAAATCTGTTGGATATCGTTGCTGGAAAGTCGAAACCATGAGAAACTCCTTGCGTTGATTACGCAAGAATCATAGCGCCGCCACAAATCCAGGCTAGAATCTAGCTGATTCACATTCCGGACACCCTCTAAGAATTCACCTCGACGACTCTCCGGATCGCTTGTCGAAATTCACTGGCGTTTTGATACCTGTGGTCGGGTTCATCTTCCAAGGTTCGATCGATCGCTTCCGCTAGTTTTGGATCAATCGTAGGATCTCGATGTCGTATGGAAATTGCCGAGCTATTCATGATCACATCGATAGGATCGTGGTTGTCGAAATCGAATGGAAACTGCTTTGTGAGAAGATAATACAGCGTCGTACCAAGTGCCCATACATCTGTCGCGGGCTTGACGTTCCGGAAGTCGAAGAATTGTTCGCGCGGCATGAAATACAGCGTTCCGGCTCGAGCGTTTGGTCCAGTGATACTCTTACCAGTAAATCCAGCGCCTTGAAAGTTCTTCGCCAACCCAAAGTCGGACACTTTGGCCTGATAGTCACCTGGTGTGCCCGAAAGCAAGATGTTCGCGGGCTTGATGTCGCGATGGACAAAACCTTGCTGGTGCGCGTGTGCCATGCCGTCGAGCGTTTGAATGAAGTAGGTGGAGACATCTTCCCATTGAAGTGGCTGGCGGTTTCGTTTTCGCAGCAGAAGATCTTCCAAACTTCCGCCCTCGCAGAATTCCATCACAAAGTAGAACGTTGTGTGGTATGACCCGTAGCTGATCAATCGTGTCATGTGGGCGTGCTCTAGTTTGTCAAGTAATTCGATTTCAAGTTGAAATCGCCTTCGCGCCGCTTCGTGAACGGCACAATCGGCCAGCAGCACTTTCACCGCCACTTGTTCGCCGTTCATGTCTCGTGCCAAGTAAACGGCTCCCTGACCACCGGCTGCGAGCGGACGAAGGAGATGCAATTGCTCGTCATTCCTTTCCAATGCTTCGCTTACCATTTCGGCAAGCTCGTCGTCGGGACAAGCTTCCGGTTGCGCGCGGCAACTCTGACATACATAGTGTTTCGGTCGCTGCCCACCCACTTCATCCGCCACGTCTCGCTTGCAGACCTTACAAGAAAGTGGCTCGTTCGCGGAACTGCCTTCGCTTTCGAGGAGTTTTCCGCGACACCTCGCGCAAAGATAATTGTTTTCACCCAGCTTCCATTGCCCGCGCATACTTTCGGGGATGTTCGTTTCGCATTGGCAGCATACGGCCGGTGCTTCAATATGGATTTTCAATTTCGTTTGGCCGGCGCGAACGATGTCTCCGTCTTGAAGTTCGACTTGCGGGTAAGTGCGTTGGCGGCCCTGTTCGGGCGTTTCGCCTTTTTCTCGGCCGCCGTAGGGTACTTCGTTGACGTAAGTTTTGTTCAAGCTGCCCAAGTCGCGAACCACAGCCGTCGGCGGTTGAACTTCCAAAAAGAAATGGTGGCGAGAGATTTGCGTGTCCGAATCCGGCAACTTGCCCTTGGCCGTTCGACCAAAGACAACCGTGTCGTAATCCGCAAACTCCCACGGATCGATGGGTTCGTCACACGGCGGTTCGATGGTCAACGTCACTTTGCCTGGCATGGTGCCGCTCCTCTCAAACGATTACGTGGATTGGATTGTCTTCTCAAAGACGATACCACCTTCACCCAACACGACCCGGAGTTCGTCCCCATTCGATACTCGCGACTCAAGCATCGCGTCAGCCAATGGTTGCTTGACAAGCCGCTGAAAAATGCGGTCCATTTCGCGCGCGCCAAATTGCGGTTGATCGTTGGCTTGGACAAGATATTCGTAGCACTCGGGAGACAGAGTCAATTGAATTTGCATTTCGTTCAACGAATCCACATGCAATTGATCAACCAGTTTGTCGATTATCTGCCGCTGGGAATCTTCATCAAGCGGATAAAAGAACGCAACCTCGCTAATCCGGTTTAGAATCTCTGGTCTCAGGGCCGCACTCAAGGCGGTTTCAATTTGTTCGCGATAGTCGTCTGGCTTCAAAAGCGACCCTTTGCCGAATCCAATTGGATTTCGCGCTCGTGATTCACTCCCTAAGTTCGACGTCAGAATAATTGTCGCCTCATGAAACGAAGCTTCGCGCCCTTGCGTGTCCGTCAGTCGGCCTTCGTCGAAGATTTGCAAAAACAAATCGAGGACGTCCGCGTGTGCCTTTTCAATTTCGTCAAACAAGACAACTCGATGCGGATCTTCGCGCATGGGTGCGACAAGCTGTCCGTCGTCGTCGTAGCCAACGTAGCCAGCAGGCGCGCCAACGAGTCGATTTTTGGACAGCTTGTCCGAGTATTCCGACATATCGAATCGCAATAATCGTCGTTCATCGTGATAAAGCCAATCAGTGAGCGCTTTGGCTAACTCGGTTTTTCCAGTGCCCGTGCTGCCGACGAACAAGAATACCGCCGTTGGTCGTTGCGGATCCTTGAGTCCAGCTTGGGCCATGCGAATCGTTCGGCAGACTTTTTCAACCGCCTCGTCTTGACCGATGACGCGCCGTGATAGATCCGTCCGCATTTGTGATAGGTGATCCTTATCGTCA
Organism: uncultured Pirellulaceae bacterium; assembly: GCA_964343305.1. Classification (GTDB taxonomy): domain Bacteria; phylum Planctomycetota; class Planctomycetia; order Pirellulales; family Pirellulaceae; genus CAYFJO01. The sequence goes on from CAYFJO010000298.1 coordinate 4,296, forward strand.
CGACCCAACAGTTGCGCGGGAAGACCCGTCATTTTGGCAACAACTTTGATGACCTGGTCGGATTCCAGGGTCTGAGCTGATTCCAAGTCCGTGTCAGTACGGACGAGTGCCGCAGCGCACGCATCTTCGACCAGATTGATGGCTTTGTCAGGAAAGCACCCAGTAAGATAGCGCTCGGCAAGCTGAACAGCACTGGCAAGTGCCTCGTCTTGGATTTTCAGGCCATAGTGGCTTTCGAATTTTGATTTTCGTCCGCAAACAATTGCGAGGGTGTCGTCGCGCGACGGTTCCTTGACGTGAATCATGGGCAACCGCCGCTTGATTGCATCGTCCTTCTCGATGTACTTGCGATACTCCTTCCAGGTCGTGGCACCGATCAAACGAATGTCGCCTCGAGCGAGGAACGGCTTCAAGATGTTCGAAGCGTCGCTGGCACCCTGCCCGCCAGCTTCCATGATGGTGTGAATTTCATCGATAAACAGAATAACATCCGCGGCGGCCGCTTCGAATAGAATTGCGTGAAATCGTTCTTCAAATTGGCCGCGAAATTCCGTGCCCGCCATCACGCCCCACATGAATACCTCGACGAGGCGTCGCCCGTCTAAACCGGCAGGCGGATTAGGAGCGACGATTCGCTGGGCCACACCTTCGACAATTTGAGTTTTGCCAACGCCCGCTTCGCCGACCAGAATCGGGTTGGGTTTTTCAATGTGTAGCAATTGGCGGCAAACCGATTTGATCTCGTCGTGTCGCCCGATGATCGGCGTCAACTCGCCATCAATGGCCATCCGAGTCAGATCGCGGCCGTATCGATCGAGATAGGGTGTCGCGGACGGTTGTTCTGCGGCTCGTGGCGCTCCAACGACCATCTGTTGCCCGCGCGACACTTCGTGCCTGGTTGCATTCAACAGACTGTTTTGATCAAACAGTTCCGAAAGTTCAAGTGCGGCAAACCAATCGCCCTGTAGCAACGCAAACAATAAGTGTAACGTTTGAATATGGTCGCAGGCGTTTTGTTGCGCGATTGCTTCCGACGCTTCCAAGACACGCTCGGTCGCCGGGCTTCGAACCAACGGAACGGCCGAGACCTGATATCGCACGGTCAGTTGTTTGCGAATCCCATGACGTAGTCCAGCCGTGTTGACTTGCGCCACGTCGAACACGGCGCGCAAGCGGTCCCGTTCGGCCAACAGCAGCGTTGCATCGCCCATGAACGAGAGCGGCAACTCGACAAGTTTCGTCAGTGCCATCAAAAGATGTGCGGGCTCAATCCGCTCATCCCCAACGCCGCGCGCTTCGTGCTCGGCGATGTTCCAGGAAAAAGTGACGGCTTCGGAATAACCAGGCATTTCAAGTTCCAGCAGACGATTTAAGAATGATACAACATTTTATTCCTTGTTACGCAGATTCCAATTCCCAGTGCAATCGTGTTGTCCGGGCTGCTGAAAAAATGAATATCGGCGGTCAGTGTTGAAATTGCGCTGAGGGCTGGCAAATGACATAATGAGAACGGGCTTGCGTTTCGCTCGCGCCAAGATCCAAATAGGCGACTTTTCCGGAACGGCTTGCGGTCAACAAATGCCGCCCATCCTGAGAGAGACAAAGAAAATCTCGCCCCAACTCGGAACTGCGAAACGTCAACATTCGCTGTCCTTCGTCCAATCGCCACAGTTTAATGGTCCCGTCGGCACTGCTGGAGATCGCGCTGTAGCCATCCATCGTTTGGCGAATTGTAACAATCTGGTCCGAGTGACCTTCCCATATCTGAGCCGGTCCGCCCGCTTCCAATTCCCAGAGCATCACTTGATTGCTTTCCTCGCTCGTTCCCATTGCGTACTTACCGTCAAAAGTCAAACAATGGGCTCGTTCAAAAAAGGAGTTTCTCTTGACGGCGGTTGAGCCGAATTTCGACAAGTCAAAGAGTTCTAGCTCCGATCCTAGTTCGTCATCGCGAAGCATAAATTGTCCGAACGCGTCATGACAGTAAATTCGTCGCCGACCTTCTGATTTCTCTCTTTGGGCATCTGATTCTTGTCGGCGGCGCTCGGTCAGATCCCAGATACAGAATTGCTGTCCATCGTGGGAAACGGCGTAACGCTTTCCGTCGGGACTGTCCGCGCAAAAGACCGCGCGAACGGGATGCGCGTGCCCACCGAAACGACAAAAGACTGCTTTGGTTGCCGTGTTCCAAACCAAAGTCTGTTTGTCTTGCGTTCCAGTGACGATTTGTGAGGCATCGTGGGCCAGAGAAACGTCGTTGACGCGAGATGGCGATCCTTCCAGCACGCCTGCAACTCGTCCCGACGCGATGTCCCACAACGTAACCGTCCCATCATCCGAGCCGGCTGCGGCAATCGACCCATCACCACTGAGTGCCACGCACGTGATCGTGGATGGGCCGGATTCAAAAACGTGAGCAAATCCATCTCGCATCCGAGTTGCGTAATCCAACGTCACAGAAACTTCCGGGCGGCTTTGATCCGCCAGTGAACTTAGCAATTCGATCGTCCGCTGATAGTTGCCATTTTCAAGATGGACGATCGACATCAAATAAGTACACAACCAGTTTCCAGGATGCGAGGAGCCAATCCGTTGAATCTTGTTGATTAACTCCTGTTCGTTGATTTGTTGGCTTCGGCAACGGAACAAGGCTAAGTTACAATTGGCTTCTAAATGTAATGGATCGAGTCGCAATGCTTCGTTCCACAGCTCTTGAGCACGCTCACGCTCGCCAAGGTCCAGCCGCGAAACGGCCATGTTATTCAGGTGACGAGCGTCGCCTGGTTTGACGCGCGGCTCGGAACGCGGGTACGGTTTTCTTACCTCGTGTTCGTAGATGTTCTTCAGCGTGGTCACGATTTCGATCATCGTTCGCGGCCGTCGTTTCGGATCGGCTTGGAAGCAATGACCGAGCAACTGGGCCACCGATTCAGGCATCCGCGGAATGTCTGGATCGCTCGGCGTCTTCAAATAGTTTTCTAGTCGTTTGGGAGCATGTTCTCCGGGCAAGTCGTAGGTCGTCGCGGGTGCGAACATTTCGAAAACTGTAATCGCCCAACTCCACACATCGGTTTGCAACGACAAAGGAAGCAATGCTTGACCGTTCTTTGCGCGTTGGAAATTCTCGGCCTGTTCGGGCGATCGATAGGGTTTCGTGCAAGCGAGGTTCAGGTCTCGTACGACCGCACGTTCCTGCATGCTGGTAATTTCCCAAACGCGGGCAATTCCAAAATCACTGACTTTCGTGATCCCATCAGGCGTCAGCAGCACGTTACTAGGTTTGACGTCACGATGGATGAGGCGTTGTTGATGGGCGTAGTTCAGGCCCCATGCCATTTGGATTGCAACGTCCAAGATTCTTTCCAAGGCCCGAGGGTTGCCGCCTTGGAACAGTTTCCTCTCAGTCATCCAGCGTCCCAGCGTGCCGCCGTGGATATACTCCGAAAAAACACGTGGAATGCCGCCCAGTCGTCTCGCGTAAAAACACTGAACAATGTTGGGATGCAGCCCCAAGTCTGCCCAATTCCAGATTTCGCGTTCGAACTCGGCTCGCTTTATTTCGTTGTCCAAACACTTTTTGTGCGGCGTCTTGACGGCAAGATCCATATTCCAGCCAAGATGCCGGACTTGATAAACGTAGGCCATACCGCCTTCGTCGTGTTCGTGCACTACTTCGTACACACCTAGATAGCAGTTGCCCTTTTCCAATCGCACCGGCACGTCCGACGAGTAGACCGTGGTATGCTCGGGATCAGCAAACGCGGCAACCGTTTCTGGCGCAACGCGGTGCGGGTTGCTACGTCTCATATTCATTCCCTTTAACAACTACGTATACTATATACCGTTCACCCGCATCGCGATCAATCAATACAAAGGGCTGGCGATGGGAGATTTAGAGTCGTTTTTTAACGAGCATTACGCTCGGCTGCTGGGAATCGTCGAACGACGTATCAACCCACGCTTGCGGACACGAAAGCTGCCCGAAGACATTTTACAAGATGCTTTTATCGTCGTTCAACGTCGCTGGCCAAAGTTGAACGAGAACCCGGACAAGCAAAACTTCTCTACCTTGTACATGATCGCGATCGATTGTTTGCGAGAAGCGTGGCGCACCGAGACACGTGGAATGCGAGACGTGCGCAAGGAATTGCCGTGGCCGGATAATTCGTACGCCGATTTGGGTTCGCGGTTGGCAAGTCCAGGCACAACACCTACGCAACATCTTGCCCAGGTGGACCTGACGCAACGAGTTCGCGCGGCGATGGACGCGTTAGGCGAAGGCCAGTCAGATGTGATCCACATGCGTTATTATGAGGAACTATCGTATTGCGAAATTGGGAAAGTCCTAGACATCTCCGAGGGAGCCGCCACACTGCGCTGTGTGAGAGCGCTGGAGAAATTGCAAAGAGTATTTAAGCAGTTGACGGACGAAAGCCTTTCGTAAGATGAGCCAATGAGTGACGACCAGTCGTCCGAGAGCGACGATCAATTTCTCACCGAGTTTCTGCAGGCATTTGAAGCGGCCGACGATGCTGTGAGCGTGTTGAAGGATTTTTGTAATCGCTATCCTGATTTAGCGGATCGTTTCAAAGGCGTCGCAAATGCCGCGGACACCGTGCAACGGTCGCGCGGCAATGCACTGCCCGACCAACCGCAACAACTTGGCGAGTTTCACGAACTGCGACGTATTGCCATCGGTGGCATGGGCGAAGTTTATCAAGCGGTTCAAAAGCCGCTGGATCGCAAAGTGGTTGTCAAAACGATCCGCCGCGATCGAACGCGTGTCTCGTTGACGATTCGTGAACGCTTTGTTCGGGAACAGGCGATCCTTGCCAAGTTGCATCATACCAACATCGTTCCAATACACACGGCCGGCGAAGAAAGCGACTTGCAATTCTTTGCCATGCCTTTTATCGACGGTTTGACCTTGGATCAAGTCGTCGACCAAATGCGCAAGGCACAAAGTCCTGACTCAAATGACGACGTGCAAACGTTGACGGAAGTTGTTTCGACAACCTTGTCGAATCAAGCGGACGTTCGCAGCGTTGCGGGGGCAACGACCTATTCCTTTCACACGACCGATACGTCCAAAGAAAGTGAGATCGACGAACAGCCCCACCCCGCCGATGCCAAGCCGTTGCGGCTTTCGCCGCGATATTTTGCTTCGGTCGCGCGGGCCATTATCGATGCCGCAGAAGCATTGCATCACGCACATCAAGTCGATGTCTTGCATCGGGATGTCAAACCGTCGAATCTGATGCTCGACCGAGACGGACAATGTTGGATCATTGACTTTGGTTTGGCTGCCTTCGTTGGGCAAATAGAACATGGATCAAGAAACGATGTGGATCGAACTTTGCGGTCGGTCACCATGACGGGACTAATTGGAACGCCTCAATATATGTCGCCGGAACAATGGCAAGATTCGGAGTCCATCGATCAACGCTCCGATGTCTGGGGACTAGGCGTGACGTTGTACGAACTGTTGACGTTGCGACGCGCATTTGATGTGAAGGAACCAGCGGCGAAACCAGACCAACTCAAACGAATGATCGTCGAGGAGCCGATCGATCCACCAAATAAACATGTGGGCAACACGCCTCGGCCCTTGAGGGCCATCGTCGAAAAAGCGACGGCAAAATCACCCGACGATCGATATCCCTCAGCGTTAGAACTTGCCAATGACTTGCGTCGTTGGCTGAACAACGAGCCAACGTCGGCAGAACCCGGTATTTTCCGCGCGATTTGGTTATGGGTCGGCCGAAACAAAGCATTGGTAACGGCGCTCGTCTGTGCATTGATTTCCATCGTTTCCTTTACAGCGGCGATTGTAGGCAGTGGTACGACGCGCGAAGTCAATCGACTGAATCAAGAATTGAATCGACACAAGCACGAACGATTGCAACTGAGCCGCGAACTCAATCAGCAGTCCCGCAGACTATTGAATCGGGAAGTGCACTTGAGGATTCAACGTCCACGATCCGCTGGCTGGCGCGATCGTGCCATCAAGCTAATTCGTCAATCGAATCCGCTCGAAGATCCCATGGCAGGAGAATATTCCTCTTTGCTTCATGGTCTCGATGCCCATCGCCTCGACGATTCGCCACTGACAACCAAAGGGCCCGTGTCATTTGACTCCAAGAATGACGTTTTTCAGTTGACGTCGTCATCCAAGAAACTGCGGTTGATCGGAGCAAATGGCAAGAATATCGACTTGGAAGCAATCGGAAATGTCCCATCGGAAACGATCGCGTCCTTGGCTCTTTCGGCAAATGGTCGGTTTGCGATCGGGGCAACCATCGAAAAGGAAAAAAACGACGATGGCCGAATTTTTGTGTGGGATTTAATTCGTGGCAACAACTCGGGAAAGATTTCGATCGAGGACGGCATTCTCTCGTCATTGGCGATTTCTAACAACGGAAAGTACATCGCCTACGACGGCAACAAGCAAAACGTAGTCGTCCTTGATATCGAAGGGTTAGGGAAAAATGAGTTGACTAGATTTAACCTTCGTTTGCGTGAACGAACGATCAGCCTGGCGTTCTGGACGGACTCGAAACAATCTGAATCTTCCGATGACGAGGATCCTCGATCGCTTCTAGCCGTTGGTGACGAAAAAGGAGTCGTCACCATTTGGGACTTCGTTGAACAAACTCCCAGATCGACTCTCGAGAGTTCCCAACAAGGTGTCTTTGCGATGGCATTTAACCAAGATGGATCGCTTTTGGCTTCGGCCGGACTTCGTGTGACACGGATTTGGAACGTTGATCGTGGTGAGGAGTTGCTGCAACTCCCTGAGCAAAATCCAATTAGGGTGGCAAAAACAAAGCTGCCTGAATTCTCTCCCGACGGCTTCAAGTCGATCGCCTTTTCCAAGGATGGAAGTCTTTTACTAGTCAACACGGGTGCAGATGCGGCTAACGTTGCCAAGTCACAGTTGTGGAATTTGGAAAACACTGAATTGGATAATCGTCGCAAGTGAAGAATATTTATTGATTTGCGACTTGAACAACACGGTCGTCATAATTTTTTCGCCTTTTTTCCTATTTAGACCGTAAGAATTCCTCGGCAATCGCCAGTTAAACAAATACCAAACCCCACTTTTCACCAGTTGAAAATGAAGAGACAAAAAGATGGCAAACAAAACCAACAAATTCAAGCATTTTCAAACTGCTTTGGCGTTGTTTCTCTCGGCGAGTTTCGCCGCAACTGGGTTGGGTCAAATTCGGTTTGCACCTCGTCCCTACACACCACCAGTTGCACCTGTTGCGCCTCTGGGTTCAGGTCTCGATCTCAATCCCTCATTTCCTGATCTCGATCTCTCGCTTCCCGATGTGGAACTTACACCATCGGTTGAAGTTTACGCCCCAAAAGTTGAAGCAATCGAGGCGTATGCGCCAGCTTATCCGAGCAGCTCAACCAGATATTCCCCCCGCGCTTCATCGAACTCAAGTTCCAGCAATTCAGGTTCAAGTTACAGGCACAATAGGTCCAGCGATGAAGATACCGACGATGAGGATACCGACGATGAGGATACCTACGATGGGCGCTTGGATACCAAAAGGGCTGAGAGTGGGTTGTCGAGTGGCGGTTCTGGATCGGGTGGTGGAACTGATTCGAACCAGTATTTCCCGGGAGACCAAGAGGATGAGGAACCTGTTGAAGACGAAGCTGTCGCGTCCGTTGGCGATGCTGACGCCAACGAGATGAGTTGGTGGCAGACTTTCTGGAGTCAACCTTGGTGGGTGATTGCTCTGTCGATCGTGGGCGTTGTGTTTGCCTTTGGATGTGTCGCCGAATTTCTTGACAGATTCTAACTAAGAGCAAAGTCTTTGCTCCAATACGGGAATCGAAGCGATTGCCCGGTTTCTTTGTCAATCATTGGATTCTTTCCAAATGAGTGTCTGACGCCTCTTCTTAATTCTTCAATTCTTGAGTGACAGATTTTTTGAAAACAACCGTAAGGATTGTCGCCGGGTCACCAGGTAGAGAGATAGAGGAAACAACGACATGAGACAACGAGCAAAAAAAATCATGCCAATCGCGCAACACAATTCTGCATCGTCGTCTTGAGTATGGCCTTTGGAACTTCCCTTCGCACACCTTCACCCGCCAATAGGAGAATTACCATGAAGAGTCAAAACACAACCACACTCACCAGCCTTACCCCTTCACAAAAAACGAGGTTCAATATGAGCATTCGCCACTTTTCACTCGCGTTGGCTTGCCTTTTCACACTGCTTTCACTGCAATCCTCATTCGGCCAATTCCGCTTTGCACCGCGCCCCGTTATTCGGCCGATCCCGGTGGTTACACCGTTGCCTGATTTTGGCCCAACCCTTGACTTTGGCTCAACCCTTGACTTTGGCTCAACCCTTGACTTTGGCTCAACCCCTGACTTTGGCTCAACCCCTGACTTTGGCTCAACCCCTGACTTTGGCTCAAACGGCGGTTCGGTCAACGATGATTCCAGTGGGAACGACTCCAACAACGACGTTTGGAATTCAAACAATTCCGACTCCAGTAATAACGACGACGATGATGACGACAATGATGTCTCGTATCGTCCTAGCAATTCCTCGAATTCGCACTCATCGCCAAGTGGTGGTGGCGACGACTCACAGTCTTCCAGCGTGATCGTACCAGCCGAAGACGATCAGGACGACGATTCCGAAAAAGGAAGTTGGTTTTGGAACATAGTGGGTGGCGTCACCATTTTCCTCGCACTCGGAGCAGTTGGTGCCTTTTTGGAAGAAGTCTTCGATTAAGTTCTGAGGATATAGAATTCGATCTGGCAAAGCCGTGGTCACCTGAGTGACCACGGCTTTTTTCATTGGTGGACACTACCAGCCACCATCTTGCAAGGCTGTTATCACCGGTCAGAATAAAAGCGACCGTTCTATCTTCGTTGCGTCGATCGTCAAACCGTTTGCCATGAATGAACTAGTCCGAAAAATATTGAAACAGCAAGGGTTTGGGACCGACGGCGGATTCGCGCGCATTTCGATCACCTGAGCGGCGCGCACTAAT
>CAYFJO010000299.1:0-13288 GCA_964343305.1 uncultured Pirellulaceae bacterium
TTACACCTACGCTCAGACGAAACTCGCCGAAAGTTGTGGGTCCGTGGCGGCGGGTGCCCGAGCGCTGTATGGACTGGGAAAACTGTTTTCGATTGATTCATTCCAGGCGAACGATGGATCGATGGTCAACGGTGCCAAAGCGATCGTTTTCCACCGCGCTGCGATGATTGTTGATCCCAAAAATTACAAGGCAGCCAATGAGTTGGCCGTGCTGATGGGACGCTACGGTGAATATGAAACGGCCCGCGGACTGTTGTTGCACTGCCTGGCCGTCCATCGCATGCCGGAGGCTTGGTACAACCTGTCGGTCGTCCATCGGCAACTTGGCGAAGCAGACCTCGCCAAACGTGCCGAGTATGAATATCAGTTGACGTCCAGAGGTGCGAAAGGACCGGCCTCTTCCATGGACCAGATCATTCGCTGGGTCGATCCGAAAACGTTCTCGTCTTCGCCCAATCCGACCACGGCGACACCGCCACGTGCGGCAAACAGACGACATAATCGAAACTAAACGACCGGCAACTACACCGTTTTCTCCCGGACGGAGCCACGAGCCATGAAATTCGTTTTGAACCCAAAGAGCCTCCGACGCGTGCTAGTGATCGGGTGCGCGATCGGATGCACGATCGTTTTCGCGTTGAGTCCGTCGCAGTCTCCCCAAGAGATGTCGGATGATCAGGCGAGTGAAGCGTCGGTCCATGCCGAGACGGAAGACAATGTGCTGGACGATATCGCTGCGTATCCAGGCAGTGCTCACTTCGAAGTATCGCCCAATCGGCGGTCTTCGCCAACCATCACGCTCTGCCAGGCGGCTGAACCATACATCCGGTGCGGCGTTGATTGCGGCAACGGTTGCTCTTGCCAAGACCGCGATTGGTCACGGACTCAGCCCATCCCCTGGCAGGCACTGACACAGGGCGAGTATGTCGGACCGGCACGCTCGGCTCACGTCCCAGAATACCGCGTCCGCGCCGGCGACCAATTGGAGTTTATCTATCGGCGGACGCGGGAAATGATTTCGACACCATATCGGTTTAATGTCGGTGACAAGATCCTGGTTGAATCGATGACCGACGAAACAATCCGGCGTGAGTTGGAGATCCGCATTGATGGCAAAATCACGCTGCCGCCGTCATTCCAGGTTCAAGCAGCGGGCCGCACTGTTGATGAGCTGACGGCCATCATCGAAGAACGGTATAAAACCCTCTTTCGTACTCCCGCAATCACCGTGACGCCGATCGACACCGAGCGTCGACTTCAGGATCTGTTATTTTCGGTCGACAGCCGATTCGGCAGTGGCGGATTGAACCAACAGACGACGGTTACACCAGAAGGCACGATTCAATTGCCAGGGATTGGAAACGTGCACGTGAATGGATTGTCGCTGGACGAAACTCGCCACGAAGTCGAGCAGCGTTATGCAAACATCGTGTTGGGAATCGGCGTCGATCCACGTTTGACCGCACTGGCACCGCACTTCATCTACGTGGGCGGCGAAGTGCGCACGCCCAACCGATATGAGATCAACACTCCGACGACCGCGATCATGGCGGTCACAATGGCGGGCGGATGGAACTTTGGCGCAAACCTGCGCGAAATCGTTGTGCTGCGACGGGCGGAAGATTGGCGGTTGATCGCCACCAAGATCGACTTGCACGACGCGTTGCTCGGCCGCGCCGCATGTCCTGATGGCAACATCTTTCTGCGGGATTCGGACATTGTCTACATTCCGAAGGGCAAGAGTCTGCTCCGCAGCGACTTCCTAGACCTGTTCTTTACAAAGGGCCTGTATCGCGTCATTCCGCTGAACTCCAGCTACTCATTCAATTCGCTGTTTGGGTCTTAAAGCGAACGTCATGCTCTCCAGGATTCTTCAAGCAATCAGTCGCACATTCAGCGGCCAACAGTTGCCAGCACGACCAAGACGTCGCCTCTTTTGCGTTGAACCGCTGGAAGACCGCACCCTGTTGACGACCATCGTGATCGACTATTCGCTGGACACGAACAACTTTTTCGACACTGGGTCGCCTGACGGAGTCGCGGCTCGCGCGGCGATCGAAGCCGCGGCGGTGTATTTCAGCACCAATTTGACGGACGATCTCGACGCCATCATCGCGCCGGGCGATGGACAAAACACTTGGACTCCCAGGGTGACTCATCCTGGCACGGGCCAAACAGTGAGTCTGACAGAGGACATGGTCGTGCCGCAAGGACAAGTGATCGTCTATGCGGGTGGAAGAAACATCTCTAGCTTGGGACAGGGTGGTCCGGGTGGACGGTCCTGGACGGCGAGCGGTGACATTGCAGGCATGGCATGGATTGATCTGTTGTATTCGCGCGGCGAGGGTGGCGGCACACGCGACGATGTTGACAACCCAACGCCCAGCCAAGAAACCGCAAACGAATTCGCGCCCTGGGGCGGCGCGGTGACGTTTGACAACAATGGACCGAACTGGCATTTCGATCACACAACATTGCCGAGCGCTGGGGAAGCCGATTTCTACTCCGTCGCTCTCCACGAATTGGCGCACGTCTTGGGATTCGGCACGGCGGATTCGTTCGACAATTTGCTGTTTGGTGCCGTGGGAGATGAAATCGGCGTCTGGCGTGGTGGCGTTTATTTTCGAGATCTGAGTGGCAACAGTGCATGGAACAGTGCGGCGGACGAGGAGGTAACGTTTGGTCTGGCCACGGATACACCGATTATTGGCGACTGGAACAACGACGGTTTTGACGAGATCGGCGTGTGGCGCGACGGATTGTTCTACCTCGACGCAAACGGGAACGGCGCATGGGATGGTCCCGCGACGGATGTTCGCGTAGCGTTTGGTGCGGCCAGTGACATTCCAATCATCGGAAATTGGGACGGAATGGGCGGAGACGACATCGGCGTCTTTCGTCCTTCGAATGCGACCCACTATCAGGACGTCGGAAATAACGGGACGGTCGATGCCATGTATGGATTCGGCGCGTCGACCGATTTGCCGATCGCGGGCGATTGGAATGGGGATGGCGTTGACCAGATCGGCGTCTATCGACCTTCGACCTCGTCCTTTTATCGCGACACCAATGGCGACGGCAGCTTTACGGTTGGCGTGGATGGTGTGAACGCATTTGGCGCAGCGAACGACACACCGATCATCGGAGATTGGGACAATGACGGCGTGGACGAGATCGGAGTCTTTCGCTCAACCACCAGCCAGTTTTATCGCGACTTCGACGGAAACGGCGCGTGGGATGGAGTGTCGACTGACACGTTGTTCATTTTTGGCGCAGTGGGCGATACACCGATCGTTGGTGATTGGCGAGGCGATGCATTCACCGGGGCAACCGCGCGTGCCGAGTACGACGCCGCACCAGGCAACAACATCCCACTGGACCCCGCGAACGCTCATTGGCTGAACGGGCTGACAGAAGGCGGCAACGAAGTCGCGATGGACCCGTCGCTGCTGGCCGGCACTCGCAAACTCATTTCGGCGCTCGACCTGACGGCGTTGGACGACCTTGGCTGGGATCTATTGTAGGCATGCGGAGTACGAACGGTCCTATGTGTTCAAGCGCCGTTCGATCGTTTCTTTATCCAGACGAATGATATTCGTGTTCGCCACCAAATCCGTGCTCAAGATATTATGACTCTTGGCGTCCTCGGGATTGATCGTGTATTGAACCACGAACGCGCCGACGTGAACGCCCTGTGCGGAATAAATTGGCGGCCAGAAATCTTCGGCCCGCGCAGCCAAAGTCTTGGCCAACAGCCGCGTTGCCCGGCCGGAAAACCCCGCCAGCGCCATTTCCAGCCAGCCTTGCGACTCGCGGTGGATATAGAACACCAGCGCAACGTCCGAGTCCTGCTCGGTCCAGGCGCAATGCTTCCATTTGCCGCTGGCCGTTTCGTAATACAACCCAGGCGTCTCACTCTCGTGGCCACTGGCCAGACTTAAACCGCCACAACACGACGGCGGACAGGGATCGAAGTTTCGGTACCGCAAATAAATGGGGCAGCGCCGATCGAGTGCATGAGAAATGTCGTTTTGCGCAAAAGGGGAATCGCCGAACGCCCCGGCCAGAATCAATTCAAACACGGGATTGCTCTTCATGCTGCCCAAGCAAATCAGCGCCTTGTCACTCGTTGACCTCCCGAATTCGTTGTAGACCTGATCGGCTCGCGAACGAACTTCCGCGTCAGACACTTGCCCCGGACTCCAGACCAGCGCCTGCTTGAGATGTTCGGGATGCGGCGCGATGCTCGATGTGGATTCGCTCTCGATGTCACCATCGCGCCAGTGGATTTTTGTTCCTCCCAACGTGGAAACTCCGTTGAGCAACTCACCAAGCAACACGCTGTCCGAAGCCATCAACAGTGCGCCTTCCGGATAATCCGTCTGCTCGGTTTGACGAACGCCCAGGCACAATTCCAAACGACGGCGACGTGCCAACAGCTCCCAAAAATTCTCGGACTCGATCGCAAAAAGAGATCCAGGCAGTTGATCCGCGGAGGCAAACCCATGCTCGATCAAATAATCACAAAGCCGTGAGAGTGCTTTGAGTGGAATGTACTTGACTTCATTTTTCAGCAACGCCGCAACCTGGTGCCGGTCGAGGCCCGTGTACTCCACAATGGATTTGATTGTACCGGGGCGCTTGCGGGGATCGGGCACATGCCCCAGAAGTTCGGCCAATCGGAACGAATAACGCATCTTAACGTCTCAATGCACTCATGAACTTAACAGTGGTTTGTTTCGCATTGTAACCAAATAACCACTGTCGTGTGGGAAATTCGGCCCCATTAAAGAAATGACCAAGCTCCAATGACCAATGCCAAATTCGCTGCCATCAACCGTCCGTTGGTCATTGGGATTTGGACATTCAGGTAACTATCGCGCCTGGGCCAGCATGCTGCGACGATTGAGATAGTCCAGCAAGGTTTCCGACATTGGTCGCGAAGTGTCGACCACAACGCGTTCGCATTGATTGCGATGCGCGATGTCCTCTAGTTCTTCGTTGAATCGATTTAGCGCTTTGAGATACGCCTTTCGCAGATCATCTGGTTGGGCAAGCAGTTCCTCGGGAATCTCGAGCCCCACGAATTTTGTCATCGCGTCGAAAGGGAAATCGACCTCGTCGTGGTGCAGGATCTGAAACAGGACGACCTCGTGCCGGTTGTATCGCATGCGTTGGACGGCGGATTCAATCTGTTCTGCCGGGGCGAAAAAGTCACTGAAGATCATCACAATCTCGCGACGCCCCATGCGTCCGGCCAATTCATTCAAACAATCACCCATCTCCGATTTTTCCACCGGATCGATGTCGTCCAAATGGTGCGTCATGCGCACGATTTGATCCAGCGAATTGCTGGGTGCGACAATACCGCGAATCGCATCGTCAAACGTCGCCAAAGACACTTTGTCACTTTGTTTGATAATCGAATATCCCAGTGACGTCGCCATCTGGGCAGCGTACAAAAGTTTTTGTTGCGACTGTTCTCCGTATCGCATCGACGCACTGACATCGAGCAACAAGTGACAGACGAAGTTGGTCTCTAGCTCGTATTGCTTGACGAAGTACTTATCGCGGCTGAAGTACACACGCCAGTCCAAGTGTTTGGGATCGTCGCCAGGCACGTACTCACGATGGCCGGCAAATTCGACCGCGAATCCCGACAGCGGCGACTTGTGCGCACCGGCAAGATTCCCGATCACCAACCCCTGCGGGTCAACGGAACGGTCCGCGACTTGACTCAACACTTCGGGGTTGAGATAACGAGATAAAACAGTCTTTGCCATCGTTTTGTGTAGGATGGGTTTCCAAACCCGTCTATTCTAATGAATTATCCCGCAACCGCCGCCGCAACAACATCGTCCGGCTTCTTATACTCTTTATCCGCCGGAATCGCTTCCAGCAGCATTTCGATCAACTGCTCGCTGCCAATGTTATTCGCCTGAGCACTGTAGTTTCCTGCGATTCGGTGACGAAGCGCCGGTTTGGCAACAGCTTGAATATCCGCCACCGTCGCATGATACCGACCGTGAAGAATCGCACGCGACTTGGCACAGGTCACCAAGGTCAACACACCACGTGGCCCCGCGCCCCAATTGACCCATTTGTTGACGAACTCTGGAGCTTCCGGAGTTCCCGGACGCGAGGATCGAACCAACGACCACGCATATCCAAGCACCTGGTCGCTCACCGGAATGCGAGTCACCAATCCTTGAAAGTCAATAATCTCTTCCGCGGCCATGCACGCTTCGATGTCACCCAACTGGCCGGTCGTCACTCGACGAGCGATTTCCCACTCTTCGGCACCAGACGGATACTCGACTCGAATGTACAGCAAGAACCGGTCGAGTTGGGCTTCGGGCAGCGGATACGTGCCTTCCTGTTCCAACGGGTTCTGTGTCGCGAGCACGAAAAACGGCGACGGCAAAGTGTGCATCACGCCACCGGCGCTGACTTGCCGCTCCTGCATCGCTTCCAACATCGCGGCCTGGGTTTTGGGCGGCGTGCGATTGATTTCGTCGGCCAAGACCATGTTGGCGAAGATTGGGCCGGAGAGGAACTTGTAGGCGCGAGCCCGTGTTTCAGGATCTTCCTGAATCACCTCGGTGCCCGTCACGTCACTGGGCATCAAGTCGGGCGTAAACTGAATTCGTTTGAAACTCAGGTGCAGCGACTGGGCGATGGAACTGATCAACAGCGTCTTGGCAAGGCCAGGAACGCCCTCGAGCAACGCATGGCCACGCGCAAACATGGCAGTCAGCACTTGCTCAATCACATCGTCCTGACCAATGATCACCTTGGAAAGCTCTTCACGAATTCGATGATACGCCTGCTCACACTTTTGAACAGCCGCGACATCGTCTTGGTTGGTTTCGTTCATGTGTATCTCCGCGAGTTTAGATCCACCGTAGCTGCGTTCGCCAGAACGTGGTTTGTTGGACGTTCATCCGCACTCTGGCGAGTGCAGCTACGGATTCGAATTTTTTCGTTAATCAATACTTTCGAAATAACGCCGCAAGCGTTCTTCGTATCCGCGTGGAGCGCGTCGACGGGACTTTGCTTTGATGGCGGCTTGCAGGGACGGGGGAAGTTTTGAGAACCAAGGTTCGCCATCGAAATCAACGGCCTTGATGTCCGCATCATGATTGCTGTCCGCGGTGCGGCTGTCTTGTTGGCCGACGGGAGTCAACTCGGACGGCTGCTCGCCCATCGGTGGATCCGGCGATTTGCCATCGACGGCAGCTCCACCAGCCATCGGTGTGCCGGGTTGGCTGTTGGGCATCGGTTGTCCAGGCATCGGCTGGCCCTGAGATGGCTGACCTTGAGCGGGCTGACCTGGTTGACCAGGCTGCTGCCCCAATGCTTGCGACGCCTGAGCCAATGCTTCGGAACCAGCGATCTGTTGGGCAGTGACCTCCGGGGCGTTTGGAACAAGCCCCGTGCCTAACTGCTGTGGCTGGCCTTGTCCGGGTTGACCTTGTCCCGGCATCGGCTGGCCTTGTCCGGGTTGCCCTTCACCTGGCATGGGTTGTCCTTCGCCTGGAGTCTGTTCACCTTCACCCGGTGCAGGAGTTTCTCCTGGCTGCGTACCTTCTGCTGGAGTTTGTCCTTCGGCCGGTGGTTGTGCTTCGCCTGGCATCGGTGCCTGGGCGACGGCATCGCCTTCACCCGGTGGCAGTGGCGTGTCTTCCAAGGGAGCCTGCAACTCGGAAGCCGCTTCGAGGCCCTCGCGGATTTGTTGTTGAGCAACTTCCTCTTGACCGGAAATCGCTTCCGCACCCTCTCCGATCGCTTGTTGTGCTTGGGCAAATTGCTGCGTTGCTTGTTGCAAAGCCTGGGCGGCTGATTGCTGCTGCGGAGTTGGTTGCGGCTGGCCTTGGGGTTCGCCATTTGGCTGACCTTCGCCGGGTTCACTTTCACCGGGTTCACTTTCACCAGGCTGTTGCTCAGCCTGAGCTTGCGCCATTTCCGACAAGGCTTGGGCTTGTTTGGCGATTTCATCTCGCGCTTGCTGTTGATCATCGGTGAGCTGGGCCAGTGCATTGGCGATGTCACGATCTTGCCGAATTTGCTGCTCACGAGCGGCGAGACTAGCGGTGGCTCGCTCCAGGTCACGTTGCACTTCGTCCTGAGCAGCCTTTGCATCGGATGGGCTGCTAGGGGTATTCTCGGACGCTTCTTGAGCACCTTGTTCAGCCGCTTCTTGAGCCTGGTTCAGCGCGGAGGCGGCATCTGAATCAATTTTGGATGCCTGCTCGGCGAGTTGCTCCGCTGCATCGGCTTGTTGAGCGAGCGCTTCACCCTGCTGCTTTGTCTTCTCCGCGATCGACTCTTTCAAAGCTTCCGCGGCTTCTGCGAGAGCTTCGCCGGTGTTCTTCTGAGCTTCCTGAGCGGCCTCTTTATTCTCAGCGGCAATTCCTTTTTCCGCGGCGGCCGATTCCTCTTGAGCTTTGGCCAAGGCATCGGATGCTTCCGGCGCATCGTCACCAGCTAACTGTTCCGCTTCGCCGGCTTTTTCACCGACCGCTTCCTGAGCTTCGGCGTTCGGCTCACCAGGATCATTTGCAGCAGCGTCAGCGGCTTGCTGTTGGGCGGCCTCTTGAGCCTTCGCCAACGCCTCGGTTGCCTTTTGTCTGGCAGCTTCCGCCTGCTTGGGATTGCCGTCCAGAGTTTCCTTGGCGGCTTCGGCCGCGGCTTCGGCGGCTTCCTTCAACGCTTCGCCAACGTCTCCTTCCGTTTCTTCTGCCAGACCTTCCGCGTTGTCCGCAACCTTCTGTTGGTCGTTGACGGCTTCGAGTGGCGTGTTGGCTTTGCCTTTGGAAAGTTGCTCGGCTTCCCGATTGGCCTCGGCTTGTTGCTGGGCCAGTTCGTTCACTTTGTTGGCCTGCTCTTGAGCCTTGGCGGCTTCGTTGCGACCTTCGGCTCGTTTTTGCTCGGCCTGAGCTTCGTTGACTTTGTTTAGCGCCTTTTCAAGACGCTCCAATGCATCGGCGTCACTTTCGTTTGCTTTCGTTAAAGCATCTTCGACGGACTCCCGCGCCTCGGCAACTTTTTCCAGTTGCTCGCCGGCCATCTTTGCCAATTGTTCAGCAGCTTCGCCTGCTTTCTCGCGAAGTGCTTCGGCGGCTTTCTCTAACTGCTGGGCTGCTTTCTCCGCAGCCTCGGCGGCCTTGGCAGCGGACTCCTTCGAAGGTTCGCCAGGTTCGTCCTTGGCGGACTTGAGTTGCTCGCCAGCCTCGCTGATGGGTTCGTTGGCTTCGGCCAACTGTTCGGAGACTTCAGGAGCCGAGTTCTTCACACCTTCAGCGATTTTCTCAGCGACCTCGGCGACGTTCTCCTGTTCTTCCACCAAGGCCTCTGCTTCGTCGGATTCGAGACCTTCGGATTCAGCGGCTTCTTTCGCTTCCTTGGCGACATTCTTCTCGGCTGCGGCGGCTCGTTCGAGCGCTTCGGCGGCACGAGCTAGTTCGCCGACTTCCACTGATTTTTGCTTGCGCTGTGCGTCAGCAAGTTGCGCTTCGGTTTCGGCCAGAGCCTGATCAATCGCGTCGGCAGCACTCTCGGTGGCTTCCTTGCGATCTTCGGCTGCGTCATCAGACTCGTCTTCCAAAGCCTCTTTGGCTTCCTCGACCTCTTCTTTGGCCGTGGTGAGTTTTGACTCGACGGCTCCTGGCAGTTCTTTTTCTTCTTTGAGATCTTCCAGCTTCGTGGCGATCTCTTCTTCCTTTTGCTTGGCTTCGGCGGGTTTCTCTTCCGACTTTTCGGTTGCCTCGGCTTGTTCCTCTTTCAGTTCTTCCAGGGCTTCTTTCGTTTCTTCAAGTGCTTTGACTTCTTCGGCCAACTCTTCAGCGCTTTTGTCGGTACGATCGGCTTCGACGGCGTTCTTGAGTTGTTCCTTGATCTCTGCCAACGCGCCAATGACCTTGCCTTGCTCGGTGAGCGCCTCCGATTTGTTCTTTTCAAACAAGTCGCCAAAAGCTTCGTAAGCCGACGCTTTGGCTTGCTCGCTCAGATTCTCGGTTTGCGGGAAACTTCGCAAAGCTTCCGAGACCTTGCCTAGATCTTTGTGAATCTGGGCCTGTTCATCGGTCAGTTCGTTCGCTTTATCCTCGTTGGCCAACTCCGCCTTCTTGGTTTCGTCGCGTAGCTCCTCTTGCTTTTCAATCATCTCCTGGACCATTTTGATTGCGGCTTCGCGATCGGCGCTGATCAAGCCACGTGTTCGCTCGATAATCTCCAACAACGCTCGCAAGCCGTCGATCACTTCCTGTTGGCTATCCGAAGCATCCGCATATTGAGCCGACGCAAGTTGCTCCATCGCCGAGTCGACGTGCGTGCCAACTTCGCCCGCCTTGAGAATTCGCAATCCATCCGATGCTCCGGCACCGATATTACCGCCCCATTGACTCACGTCGCTCAACGTCTGCACGAGCGCGAGGAACAACGTCGTGATATCGCGTTGGTTTTGGATGGCGGCCAGCGTCGTACGTTCGCGTTCCTCTTTTCTGAGGTTCGTGATTCCGTCGGTCGTCGCTTTGGTCGATTCCTGGCGTTTGATCAACTCACGCACTTGTTCGGCGATTCGCGAGATTTGCAGCCGCCGCAACAGTTTCTGACGCTCGGCGATCAGGATCAGAACGATCTCACGGATTTCGTCCCGCGCGATGTCGAAATGCTGGAGTTTCTCTTCTTTCGTTTTCCCCAGTTGTGCTTTGATAAGTTCCTCGATCACGTTTTGCATTTTACCGTCGACCAATTCGTCGACGTTGTCTCGCATGCCGAGAATTTCTTTGAAGATCGGGTGCGAGTCGAGGCCGTTTTCTTCCAGGTGGCGAAGCTGGATGTTGAAGACCGCTTGAACCAACTCACGGGTCAACTCCTGGGCTTTCTCCTGGGCCTGTTGTTTGCGCCGCAGGTTTTGGGTTTCCACGGCGAAGGCCGCTTGCATGAAACACACACAGACCATCAAACCTAGAACGCTACGAATCATCCAGTTTCGCGTCATGCCTAGTTCTCCTGGTAAGAAGATTTTTGTTTTGTGTGCCACTGGCTCCGCCAGTGTGCTCGATGTGTTTCGGTCTGTTCGGCACTGGCAGAGCCAGTGGCACACAATGGTTTTACTCGTCTTAAGTTTATTCAAGGATTTTGTTTTTGATATCTTCAAACGCCTTGTCCGCACGCTCGTCGTCCTTGGCATTGGCGGCGAACACGTCGCTGACATCCGCAATCTCTAAAAACAGTGGCTCGGCCTTGTAAGCCGTGCCGGTCGCATCGCCGCGATAGTCGACCACTTCCAACGTCACTTTCAAGCGGTTTCCTTTTTCAAGGACGACGGGCTGGGCTGTGTCGTCCGCGACTTGTTGCTGAAGTGAGGAAAGGTTCAGTTTGTACTTTCCTTTGTAAGGCAGTTTGTTGGCCAACAGCGGGGACGATCCGTTGTGGACCGTGAGCGTTTCCAATTCGATGTCAGCTTTACTCGCCTCGGTCGGCGATTGGTCATACACATCCGCCGCCTGCGAACCATCATTGTCATCTTTTTCCAAGGCCAGATGCAACAGGATCTGAGAAACGCCATAATCGTCGTGAACCATGAAATCGATCGTCGGCGTTGCTTTGGGAAGGAAGACATTTCGGACCACGTCGGCCGAGCCAGTCGGGCCGCGGTCCATCTTCAGGCGAATGTAGCCGTGTATGGAATTGAGCAATTGCAGACCGTCGGTGTCCGTGACCTGAATTTCGAAACGCACCTCTTTGGTCACGCTCACGAAAGGAGTCTTGGCCAGTGGCAACGACCATTTGGTTCCGCTGGCGTCTGTTTTCTTCAGTTCGAAACGCTGGCTTGATTCACCTATTTTGACAATCACCCAGGCACTGGCCAGCGACTTTTTGTTTGTACACTCGATCGCCACTTCGACTTTCGAGCCTTCCAAGACAGACAGTTGCCGCGCGGTCGGGTCCAACGGACTTTGCCAACCAGCTTTGGCGTAGTCGGGCGGCTCGACCTTCAAATAGGGTTCGACGATCGGTAGGGGCGTCATGCTAACCAAGGCCGACTCGGTCCAGGCGTCGCCGATGTTAACCGTGTACTGAACTGGATCGATCATCCGTTCGAGTTGGCCGGTGTAAACCGAGCCGGAAAGTTTGCTTTCGTCCCACGACTGAATTGATTCAGTGACCACTTTCTCGGCAGACTTTGGATTGGGCTCTGTCTCGTCGTTGCCCTTGAGTAAGGCGATCGCGCTGGCGGCGTCAAACCGAACTAAGGAAATCACCTCTGCCTGCCACGGACCGCTGATCATGAAATCATTTTGTTCGCGGGCCTTTTCGATCATCTTGGCCGCGAGTTGCAAACGCTCCAGCCGGTCGTCAGCGGTAAGTTTCGACAATTCGACTACCGTGCGCGACTGCGATCCAGCGTTCGTCGATGTAAGCGTGATACTGTGTTTCTCGTCGTCGCGGCCAAATGCTCGGACATCAAAGGTCAACGGTTGGCCCTGCGCGGCATTGACGGGGCGAGGCACCGTTCCATCGCGATCGCGTTGAAACACATCGGTGTGATTGATGACAACTTCGTCGATTGTGACACGGGTGGGATAGTGCTGGTCGCCAAACGCCAACCGGTTGAAAAAGGCACTGGCGTATCCAGGAAAACCGACACAAAGGCCGCACAACAGCAGGATCGTCACCACGCACGCAATGACCCGTCGCCACAGTTGTGTCGAGTCGAATCCCTTAAAGGTATCCAAGCCAGGGGCAAACTGTGCGACGTAATCGATGACGGACTCTTCCAGTTGTCGTGAGCCCCAGCGGCTGGCTTCGGCACCTTCAAATTGCAACGCCGCGACCAGATCGCTTTCGATGTCGTTCTGCTGTTCGACGAGCAGTGCCATTTCAGTTGTCGATTCCTGAACGCCCAGGAACGGCCGCATCAGATAGTGGACGGCAATGCCGAAACACCCCAGTGCGATCGCCAGAACCACCGTACGCTGCGAAACGTCCAACGCGGTACTCAGCATCTTGAAAAAGAACAAGTCGACGACGAAGATGCCCACTAAGGTCCACAAGACGACCGTGACCATGGCCGAGTAGCCGATGACCCAGCGGACCAATTTGCGCCAGAAGCGAAGTGCGCCGAGTTGCCGTCGTAGTGTTTGGAGTTTTGACATAGGAAACGTGATCTACTTCAAGTTCACCATTTTACGCACAAACCACTCAACAAGCATCAGAGACACGATGGGGATAAACCACAGCCATGTGCTCCACAGTGGATAGTTGCGTGGCTCGATCTTCA
>CAYFJO010000300.1:0-13255 GCA_964343305.1 uncultured Pirellulaceae bacterium
TCCGAAGCTGTGTCATCCGAAGCTGTGTCATCCGAAGCTGTGTCATCCGAAGCTGCGTCATCCGAAGCTGCGTCTTCCTCGTCGTTCGAATCATCGGGCGGAGTTGTGTCTGGTTTCTTTGGCTCGTCTGTCTTATCAGCGTCTTCGTTTTTGGTTTCTGGCGCGGCTGGCTTGATGGGTTTCACTGGCGGCGTTGGCTTGTCCGCCACGCGACTTTCATCGAATTCGACTCGCACTAACAAATAGCGGCTCTTCTTTTGATCCTTTTTTGATTCGTCGCCTTCAGATTCTGAGTCGTCGTCGGAAGCATCCGCGGAATCCGCACTGCTGTCATTCGTATTGCTGTCATCCGAGCTAGATTCATCGCTGCTCTCGTCGTCACTCGATTCATTTTCCTTCTCGGCATCCTTGGATTCGGCCTCTTCCGTCGTCTCGCTTACTTTTTCACCGCCACCGACTTCGATTTCGGCATCCGATCCCAAAAAGACATCACCAAAATGCAGATGATACAGGACACCCTGCTTCGTTGATGCCGTCAATTCGCCTTTGTCGGAAAGGATAAAAAATCGTTCGTCATCTTCTTTTCGATCAATGTTGAATCCCGTCGTGCTGAGATCATCGCGAATGGAGTTGAACGCATCCTGGGCCTGCGCGTTACTGCGAATAGACTTGGGAAACTGAATATCGAGACTGGAGGTGAGGAGCGATTCTCCGTCGATTTTCAGACGTGGTCGTACTCCGAGGATTTCCAAATTGTCAAGATTCTGTGTGAGATCGGAGATTTTAGAAGATTCGATCTCTTCTTTCTCTTCATCCAGTCCTTCCAGTGACCAGGAACCGAAATCGCTGTCACGATTTAATTTGTGAACCTCTTCGTCGACTTTCTGCGGCCGCATTGCTACGAACACAAATTGGCCTTGCTGGATTTTTTCTTCCTTTTCCTCAATCGAGTACTTGTTGATGACCAACTCGCGCAGTTCGCTGGCTTCCAGCTTCAACAAATCTGGCTCGATCCAATCCGAAAACTTGGTGGAAACTTCGCCTAGGTCCAGCGCTGACATATAGGTTTCCACTTCGTCGGCGCGACGCACGTAATACATCGGCTCCGGATCTTCTTCGCCACGGATTCGACGCAATTCGGCGTCCCCGATGTCGTTCTCTTCGACTTGCTTGCCGATGATGAAGTCCGCCAGAGCGACTTCCTCGCCTTCTTTGAACAAACCCAATTTGATTCGCGTGCCTGTCGACTCTTCGTCTTTGGCGTTTTCGTTGGCTGGGTCGACAACACCGAAACGCTCGTGCTCATTTTCGCGGCGGCCGGCCAGTGCCTCACGTTTGATGCCGATGATCGACGTAGCCGTTTTTGCCAACCGATCCTTCGCTTCGGCGGGATAGTCATGATGCGACGGGATTCGCCACAAACCATCTTTGAACTCCACGCGAAACGACTTGGCTTCGCTGGTCTTTTCGTTGTAGGCCGAAACCTCCAGGAATTTGGCTTTTTCGGCGGATTCGAATTCCGGATAGAACTCTTCGCCGACGAATTCAAATTGATCGATGGCGCTGGGCTGCGACATGTAACTCGTCGCCAACGCACACGCGACCAAAAAGCACCCAGCGACTACAAAACCGATGGTTTTCTGTGTTTCGTTCATTGTTCTTCCACTTAGTAGGACGGGCACTCTTGCCCGTCACAGGCAAGGCGGGCAGGAGTGCCCGCCTTACAGTTTTGTTTGTCTCGCTACGCACGCCGCCGCGCGTCAACGATACTTTGTTCGTTCGCAATCCGCATGCACAACACGATGATTCCCAACAACAACGCGGGAATCGGTGGCAAGACGACGGCGGCGATTCGATAGCTGGTTTCCAGCCCATCGACCTTTTCCTGTTCGTCCGCCTTCAGGTCTTCGATTCGTTTCTCAAGACCATCTTCTAACCGGTCTTTTTCCTTGTCGAAACGCTTCTGCTCTGAATTGGCAGCCATGCTGCTTTGTTGAAGTTTTTGGAAAAAGCCGAGTTCCTGGCTCTCCTCGATTTCCTTCGTCGCCGCGCTCAATCGACTTTGCGCTTCGTCGAGTGCCTCTTTCATGGCTGTTTCCGCTTCGCGCTGTTCGTTGGTTCGCTCGCGACGGTATTTGTCCACCGTCGACTGGATTGCGGTCAATCGGCGCGGCGTAGGACGGCGGTTGCGAAGCTGAACAAAAGAATCCTCGCCCGCCAGGACTTCGATGGCGTTGAACAGGAAGGTGACGTTGTCGGCCGGTTTGTCGAGGTTGGGCAGTTGTTCGAAATAGTACTTCGTGATGAAGTCCATGTCGGCGACGTAGACAACGTTCATCGCCGCATCATCCTCGGTTTCGTCCGACGTGATGTGGGCCGCGATGACGTTAGACTGCCGGAACTCCTCCAAAGTCAAACCATCGACTTTTTCTTTGTCCTTTTCCTTCTCTTTGTTCAACCGTCTGAACAACGATCTCGCGGCCTTGTTGTCGAGGCTGGTCCGCTTGGCGACGAAGTCCGACACCATGATCAAGCCGTCCTCGTCGTCGTCCAGTTCGTTGAAATCCGCGTCGCCAACAACGGACGCGATCTCGGTCTTGACGGACAGGTTCGCCGGTTCGTCCTGCCTGGAGAATTCTCGTTCGCTCAACGCGGCATCCTTGTTTGCGTCGAGTCGCTCAACGATGAGAAGCTTGATTTCCGATGCCGACGCGGTGAGTTTCAATTCGTCTTTGTAACCGACGAATTCGTCCAGGCTAACGATCTCATCTCCGTCCGCGTCCATCGCCTTGAACAACTCGGCTTCGGTCTTCTGTGTCGGGCGCTCGACCAGGCGTCGCAGCGGAAGTCCGGTCGCCATACAAGGCTGGCGCTGGTTGATTTCCGTCCCGCCTTGCCCAAACATTCCACCGCCGGAGCGGCCTTTGACGATTCGGGTATAGGTGAAATCGTTCCAATCCAAAAAGCCACAGTCGGACGATGCGCGAACGAGTGGCGTGAAATCCGTTTTCGCACCCTTGCGCTTGCCGATGGTGCCTGGATAGAAGAACATCAGTTCTTGCAGGCCGTTGGAGATTGGATCGGCTGAACTAATGCCGGATGCACCGCTGCCGCTGGCCGTAACAAACATGAACGTGTTGTCTTGCGGGCCGTATAGGTTTTGAGGCCACTTCTCGCCAAGGTGCTGCATCAACGTCGGGGAAAAGTCAGCATGTGGATTGTTTTGATCCCAAACGATTTGGCCTTGATTCCAGTTGAGGCCGAGAGCCTTCATCAAGGTCTGGGCCGAACCGTTATCCGCTTTGGGATGGTACTTTGGTTGGGCATCGGGGTTGCGCGAATAGTAATCTTGTATCATTTGCTGCGCGAACTGCGGACCCATTTGTGCCATTTGCTGATGGATACGACTGATCTCCTGCTGGTGTCGAGGATCGACCTCGGTTTGCTCGACATTGGAGATCCACGAAAGACCCGATTGGGCGCCGGGCCGCTCTTGCGATGGTGCGTTGGTGATGCCGATGTCCGCCGGGCGAATGCAAACGTACGGATAAAACGGCACAGGGTCGTCCAGCACCAGCGTGCCACGGCCGTTCTTGATGTAGTCGACCAAATCCTGCATCGTCTTGGATGTCAGACTGCTCGCTTGGACAACCAGGAGTACGTCAGGATGTGCTTCCTCTTCAGCCGAAAACTCGTCGAGACTCAGTTCACCGTCATCGTTCTCGTCCTTGTCCCCGAACTCTCTTTTCGCCTCCTTGGCATCGTCTTTCTTGGCGACAAACTCTTTTTCCGACAGTTTCTTGTCCGAATTTTTGTCTAGCTTTCCAAATTCCTCGGCCTGCTTCTCTTGCCGTTCTTCTTTTTCGTTGTCTGCCTGAACCAGTTCAGTAAGTTTAGACCGCGTAACGTTCTCGATGTCGTACTGCTTTTCCAATTCCGCCAGGATTTCCTCAAAGAAGAACCGTAGCGCAACCGGGCTGTTTTCCTCGCCGATCCGCAGGCCGTCTGTTTCCAGGACTCCGATCTTCAGCCGACGCTCGAGCCGGCTGGTAACCGTCGCGATCGAACGCGTCAATTCGTATTCCAACGATGTGTTTCCATCCAAGAACTCCAGCACGACTTCGCCGAGGCTGCTGGTGACTACCGCACCCATGTAAACGTCCTGCTCGACGACCTTGCCGGCCACCTCCGACCTTTGGCGGATCGGATCAATGCCCAACGTGCGTGCTTCCTTCTTGGCTTTGGTGCTGTTGGATTTGATATTCACAAAACGAACGTCCACCGTGCTGCCGCCGATGCGATCGTATTGCCGCAGCAGGCCGTCGAATTGCTTGCGTACGTGTACGAATTGCTGTGGCACTTCGGCGCTCATGAACGCTTGGATGGTGACCGTACGCTTATTCTTCGAGGCGTTGCGAATCGTTTGACGCGTCGTGGAGGAAAGCGTGTATAAGCTCTCGGATGTGGCGTCGAGACGGGCAACGAAATATGCCGAAGTTTCATTGGCCATGAAGTTGACGCTGATCAACGCAGCGGCAAGCGCAATGGCACGTACGGAAAAATGTGTTCCCATCGCCGCTTGTTCATTACCTGCCCAATGACGGCGGCTGATAAAGATCATGTTCAAATACAGCATGAACGCGGTGAAAGCGCCGAAGTACAACAAGCCGCTCAGCGGAATAAGGCCGACCGTGAAATCACGCAATTGGCTGCTCAAACTAAGCGTTTGAAACAACGCGTTGCCCGGTGCGACGCTTCCGATGGAAACCGGGATGGCACACAGCGCCACACCCAGCACATAGGCGACGGTGGTACTGTTCGTCAGGACGGAAGCGAACATGCCGACGCTGATCAATGCCGCGCCGGCCCACCAGTAGCCAACGTAAGTCGTGAACACAACGCCCCAGTCCGGATCGCCAATCCAGGCCAACACAAACAACTGTGTGACAGAGAAAAGCAAGGCGATGGAATAAACCGCCAGCGCGGCGACGTACTTGCCGATCAAGATTTCCACGTCAGCCGCTGGCAACGTAAACAGAATCTCATCGGTGCCAAGCTTCCGTTCGTCCGCCCAACTGGCCATCGTGATTGCCGGCACAACGGCTAACAGCAGCAACGGATACAAGTTGCTGAGTTGGTCTAGATTGGCCAGGTTGTTGCCAAAAAACTGCGGACCGAACGCGCAAAACGCGCCGACGGTGACAAACAAGACGACGACCAAATAGCCCAGCGCGCCGGAAAAATAGCTCTCCACATTACGCCGCAAGACGGCCCAAATCACGTGCCATTGGAACATTGTTTCATTTCGCCTTTATCTAAACATCGTTAGTTTGTTTTACCGTTTAATAATCCGCGTCACGCCAGTTTTCCGGACACAGGCTCCGTCGGGGCCACCGTCAACTCGCGGAAGTGGTCTTCCATCGTGTCGCGGTCGCCCATCTCGGCGGTTGACCCGTCGAAGACAATGCGGCCCTCATGGATCAAAATGACTCGGCTGCATATCGCCTCGACTTCCTGGAGAATATGCGTCGACAACAGAATCGTTTTGGTTTCGCCCAACTCGGTGATCAAATCACGCACACCATGAACCTGGTTGGGATCGAGGCCGCTGGTTGGTTCGTCCAAAATCAAAATGTCCGGATCGTGAAGCAAAGCGATCGCCATGCCGACGCGTTGCCGGAATCCGCGGGACAGCTTTCCAATCGCCTTGCCCCAAACATCACCCAGCGCACACTTTTCGGCAACGAATGCCATCCGATCTTCCAGTTGCAACGGGGACATGCCACGGGCCATGCCAATGTATTTCAAGATTCCCTGTGGGGTCATCTCCAAATACAGCGGACCATTTTCGGGCAAGTATCCGATCAAGCGGCTGGCTTCGATGCGATCGGTGGTGATGTCGTGACCGCCGATGCGAACATGGCCGCGACTTGGCGACAGAAAGCCAGTCAACAGTTTCATCGTCGTCGATTTGCCCGCGCCGTTGGGCCCCAGAAATGCTGCAACCTGGCCGCTTGGCACGGAAAACGAAACATCGGACGTGGCGGCGAACGATCCATAGAACTTACTCAGTCCCAAGGCTTCGATCATGATTCGGCCGCCGCCCGAAGACGATTGGCCGCTGGATGATGCCGCTGCACTTTGGCTTGAATCTGACGTGTTCGACATGATGCACTTCTATTCTGTTAGTTTCGAAATCTAGTTTTGTTTGTATTTCTTGATTGTTTGCCCTGGGGGCAGGTGCCCACAGTCACTGCAAATGGGCGTCGGGCGGTCACCACTGTCCGGGATAGCGTAACAGCACTCCCTTGAACTGCAGTGGTGAACGGCACAAACAAGGTCTAGCGACGTTGAAAAGACAAACGTCAAGGCGTGACTTCGTTTCGAACGATTCCGCGGCTCCCAGTTTCCTCAACAGAAGCAGTGATAATGGTTAAAAACGATAGTAATACGATACAAATTATAGAATGGTTTTCAATTCTAAATAGCCCCGGTGAAACGCTATTTTTCCTGCAATTTTTCTTCGGGAACCGCTTGGCGCACTCCGGCTCCGTGCCACGCTGCGGCGGCGGGCATGTGGAGCATGCTAAAAGACGTCTGAATCGGATAGTTGCAGACGCAGCCCACGGAGAAACACGGCACGTTCAGCAAGCCATCGGCCGCGACCAGGCTGTTGCTGCACCCGGATCTGAGGTTCCGCAAGTTGTATTGCTGGCGACTCTCGATGTCGACGTACGCCGCACAGTTTGAGCGGAGAAAGAGCAAATTCTTGTTGCCCACGGCATAATTGCAGCCGCCGCGACGAAACAGTGGCGTGCCATCGAGCGTTTTCCCCGTTGCAATCTCGTACGTGTGACCGGTTTGGTTGATAAACGTCGTGGGGCCGAGAATCAGCGGCTGATGGCCGCGAATCGGTTTGTGCCACACCTGCTCGCCGGTGTCGGCGTTCAGGGCGTAGGTGTTGCTGGCTTTGCCAGAGAGCAACAGATTGTGTTCCGCGGAGTACGCCAGCCAGTCATCCTGTGTCCGCAGGCTCATGAAGTGCAACGTCGTGAGAACTGCCGCCGGATCTTTTTTGATCGTTGTCCAGACAACTTTTCCCGTGCGCGAATCGAGCGCCATGATCGTCGACGGCAAACCATCCGTTGGTTCTCCTCGCCGCGCGAGCAACGAGATATCGGCAGGCGAATGCGAGTCGATACAAAACACTCGTCCACCAGCGACGGCGATGGCCGCTGTGTTGTAGCGATGTTCCGCTTTGCGCGACCAAAGTTGCTTGCCCGATTCACGGTCGAGTACCGCGAGCATCTCGCTGTTCCACCGGCCTTTGCTGATCGCGTTTTCTTTGTTGAAGCGAACGGCGACTAAAATGATGTCGCCTGCCACGCGAATGTCAGACACGCTGACCGGCTGATCGTCGGGCAAGCCCACATCGATCGTGAAAGTGTGTTTCGATTCGCCGTTGGCGACGTCCAACACTTCGCATGTTCGTTGGTCGGCAACGTACACGGCATCGGGAAACGAAGCGTATCGCGCCGACCCACCCACCTTTCGCGTCCACAACAGTTGCCCAGTGTAGGTGTCGACGGTGTGCAGCGTGTTCGTCGCGATCTGCAGGGCAAACATTCTGCCGCCCGCCACCTGCGGCTTGACCCCATGGCCATAGTCCTTGCGTTTGTAAAAACCGTGATCCACACCGTCGCCGTACCACAGCACACCCAGCGGGGCCTTGACCAAATCGTCTCTCGAAAAAAAGGAACGAGCCGCATCGGCCGTTTCATGAGTCCAATCGGCCGCGCCTGGCAGCCCGCCATCACGTCGAACGAAAACGAAATCTGCCTCGACCGTCTTCAAAAGATTCGAGAAATCTGTTTTGTTCATGGATTCCGACAACAACTCTTGACCCGCTTCATCTAACCGCAGACACAATGTCCCGCCATACGGTCGCAACGAACGGAGGATGCGCTCGAGCGACTCTTCGCTGTGAAGCTGCAAATCGTCTCGTGTTTCGGACAGAATGAGGGTCGCCAAGTACGGAGGAAGCTCGATGGTGCCGGGTGTCCCGACAATCGCTTGAAAGTTCTCGCGATTCTTGTGAGCAGCTACTCGACGCCGTAATTGTCCAACTTTCTGGGCGTCCTCTTCGACCACGACCACTTTCATCTCCGTGTGATCCAACAGCGACTGGACCAACGACCCATTCGCAACGCCCACGACCAAAGCGTATCCGCGCGGGTTCGAGACGTTCTTCGTCGCTTGATCGACGACTCGCTTCCATTCGTCGTCGTGCTTTGACGAACCACTCTCCACCTCGTGGCGTACCGGGACAACACTCGCAGCACCGAAACAATGAAATGTTCCATCCGTCGTTACGACAAACAATCTGTCATCCGCCGCCAGCATCGTTGCGGGCACACTGTCCAGCGACTTCGACCAGGCGAGTTTCGCGGCTTCATCCTTCTTGCGCGGCAAATCAATCGCGACGATCGTGCTGCCAAGATGCCCGTACAGACGATGGCCCGCTTTGATGAGCGTCCTGTTGGCCACGCTGCCGGCCTTTCTTGATCCCTCATGTAAGTTGGAATCCTTGCTCACGTCATGTTTCCAAATGAGCGGCGCATCCCAGCGAGCAGGCTTAAACGCGAGGCCTTGGGTTTCGAGATCGTAGAGTGACGTTTTCGACCGTGAGAGGTCATACGCATACAACACTCGGTCTCGCATTCCATAGCATGCGCCATCGGCGATCACCGAGCGGAAATCGCACCCCGGTTGAAACTTGTAGGCAAACATCGGACCTTCAAACAGATCTCTCTTGTTACTCCAGCCCGGCGGTGCGTCTTTGCCCGCGGCTGCCCAACGACTGGCAATCTCGCGGCCGTCTTTCAGGCTGATTACGCCCCCCGTACCAACCAATGCCACATCGCCACCAACGATCACACGGCTGTCGCCGTTGCGGTATCCCTGCACGAAGTACTTTAATTCGCCATTCTTGCGATCGAGCCGGGCGGGCATCGAACGCCCATTTGGCACGATCAACAGATCGCCCGCAATCAACATGTGCCCCTGAGGCGAGATTCCCGATTCGTGCAGATAGTTGTGATCGATCCGCACGTTTTCAATCGCGTGGCTGTTTGCATTCGTCCACAGCACTTCACCGGATGAAGCATCCACGGCGCGAACGAACACTCCCATTGTCGGCCAAACACCCGCACCAAAGTAAACGACACCGTCCGCCAACACCGGCCCACCTCGAACCGGCCAATACGAAATCAATCGACCGTTGCCCAAATGACGATGGTCCGGCCGATCATCCGGCGCACCGCGAACTTTCCACAGCAGCGATCCGTCGGATTGACTCACGCAACGCAAATACCCGTCATCGGAGCCGAAGTAGACCTTGTCATCCCAAGCAACCGGAGCCAATCGAACGGGACCGTCCGCGAAAATCTTCCACAACTCAGTTCCCGTGCGTGTGTCAAAAGCGGTGACACTTCCATCATTGGGCGAGCCGACGATCATGCGCTGGCCGGAAACAATTGGCTCGTAAGACGCATCAAAGTGCAAACGAGGTTCGTTCGGCCAAGCGAGCCTTGTCGGTGGAAGCGCGAGCGTCCATTGCAGCTTCAAATCGTCGGGCAGATTTGCATTTGACGTCCCACTTCGCTGAACATCGCCGCGCCACATCGGCCAGTCGGCAGCACGAGCACTAACCACGGCGACAAAGCAAACGGTGGCCAGCCGTACGTAATGAAAAAATGTGATTTGCATGTTGTTGATGCCTAATCCAACGGCAATCCTTTTTTGATGATTTCGAGACCGGACAGAATCGTGCGCCCCGTCTTGGCCGTGAGCCTGATTTTCAATTCGCCTGTACTCTCGACGTCTTTGTATTGACGTGCAAAAGCATACAATCGACCGCCGGAAACTTTGGCGACCGCGAGATCTTTTGTGACCAGCGCGTTGTTGATTTCGATATCGAACACACGTTCTCCGGACTCTGAATACTCAGGTTTGTCGATGAAATAGAGGCGGACGTTGTATATGGCGGGTTGAAGTCCGGCAACTGTAATCGGCTCCGCGCCTTCAACTCCCGACGCGGCGACCCACGGCCATGCAGACCCGCCTTTGACGAACAGTGAGTGCTGGTAGAAGTACGTGGCCGACTTTGGCTCGACATTGACGGAAACTTCCGGGGACGGCCCGCCGCGGCTGGGATAGTCGAGCCACAACGTGCCACCTTTGGTCATGCGATCGCCGGGTGCTCCAAAGTTGATGCCGACGCGTTGGATATTCTCCGTCTTACCAGGTCCCCACGATGACCACTGCTCATGAGTTTGTGGCATGCTGACCAGCGAGAGGCCGACCGGCAAAGGGTAGCTGCACGTACAGCCTTCGTAAAAGAAGGGCACGTTGAGGACGCCGCCCGCGGGGATGATGCTGTTCGTGCATCCGGAACGCGGTCCGCTGATGCTGCACACGCCGCTTTCGATTCGCTTGTCGTAGAACGCCGGCGTGCCACTGCGCATCGTATAGATGTGGCCGTAGTCGACGCCACCGTCACAGCCGTAACTTTTCGGAATTGACCGCGGCTCTTTTTCGCCTGTGAGCGGATTGATGCGCTTACCAGCAACTGGTTGCTCTGGCTTCCAATCGTCTTTTTGTTTTGGTGGCCGATATTGAGTTGGCTGGGCCTCTTTCAAATCTCGCTTTGGGATCTTTAACCCCGCCACGATTGCTTCATCGGGCGAAATGATACGGCCGGTATAGACGTCGGAGTAAACGGGCGGCAGCAAATCGTAGGGCGGCCGCCGTTTGTCCCGATGAATTGCCATCCAATCCTTGGGATACGAAATCATCGCGCCATCGACGAACCACGGTTGCGGCGAACGTTTGAAATGCCCCAATGTGTCGTCGAACCACAACACGCCTAGTGGCGCTCGAACCAACTCATCCGAGCTGGACCAATCGCCCGTGTAGTTTGCCGCGCCTTGCAACTTGTCGCGGCGAATGATCGTCAGGTTGCCCGATCGTTTGATCGAAAACTCTTTGCGATGGGGGTCGGAAAATAGCAGTAGACCTAGAAGTCGTTTGTGTTCGGCGGCGTTCGTCGCCACACATGCCACGCCACCATTGGGCCGCAGCACTTCAAGATCGCCACGCTTCAACTTCGATCGTTGCTCGGTCACTAACAGACTCGCAAAGTAACGCGGCAATTTCACTTGGCCAGGCAGATTTGCGAGCAAGCTAACTCGATCTCGATCGTGGCAAAAACTTTCACACATCTGTTGGATTCGTCGTTCATCGTCATCCAACACGACAACATGAAAATTCGTATCCTTGAGCAATGCATCGATCGTGGCGGTTAATTTCAGTTTGCTGAGAAGGTTTGAGGTCGCTTGATACTGAACCAATGCGTATCCATGACGAGCCTTGGTGAATTTCAAAATCGGCGTCAGGTCAACCTTAGCATTGCCCACGATGTTAATGTGTCGAAGCTTCTTATGTCGCAACGGCTCATCCGTCGATTCGCTGCCGAAACAGTACAACTGGCCGGCAAGCGTGACGACGAACAACTTGCCATCAGCGGCTAACATCGTATGGATTACGCCGTCGACATCTGGGATTCCGTTCGCGAATAGAAACGTTTTTTCGCCCACTTTGATTTTCGTCCGCACGCCAGACGAGCCGGGACCTTGATAGATCTTGTCTTCGTGCAGATCCTGATTTGTTTCCTTGTCGAGCGTCACTTCGCCGCGTCGTACGGCCGCCGATGCAAACCATCCACCCGGCTGGCGTCCCGGTGCGGGTAACTCGAACGACTTGAGTTTGCCAGTCGCCAAATCAAACGTGGCCGGCATCGCTTGTCCGCACGGTACGACCAGATTGTCACCCGAAACGACCAGGTAGCCCTGCGGCGTGACGCCACCCATCGCGTTTGTGTTGTGTGGATGCTGACCATATACAAAACTAGCCTCGTCGTTCCGCCAAACAACGTCTCCTGTTTTGGCATCGACGCAATAAATAAAGACTCCTTCAAACGGCCAGACTCCCGCGGCGAAGTAAATCCTGTTCTCGTGCAAAACCGGCCCACCGCGAACGGGCCACAATGAGATCATCCGCCCATTCGAGAGGACTTTGCGTTGCGACGGCACGGCACGCAACTTCCACTCGACCTTGCCGGATGTCGCATTTAAACAATAAAGACAACCATCGTCCGACCCAAATGCGACGCGATCTTGCCACGCGACCGGCGCAAAACGAATCGGGCCCTCCGCAAAAAACTGCCAGAGTCGTCGCCCGGTTTCTGTGTCGAACGCGGTTACCGAATCGTCCCACGACGAAGCGACGAACATCCGCTTGCCTACGACGATCGGTTCGTAGCCGGCGTCAAACTGCAGACGTTTTTCGCGATAAGCGGGCTTTAGTTTCGGCAACTCGATTGTCCAACGACGATGCAGCTTGTCCGGCAGTTGATCGTTCGATTGGGCACTTCGTGCCGCGTCGCCGCGCCACATTGGCCAGTCATTGGCAACGGCAAGATCGGAACCAAGCGGTGTGAACACCGCGAGTAGCGATGCAGTAATTAGAAGCGGTTTCAAAACGTGTCGTAGCACAGGCTGCCAGCCTGTTTCGTCGGCTTCTACAGCCAAGCTGGCTGTGCTACGAGGTTCTGAAACAGTTTCTAGAAAATGCCGGACTGACTTCCAATTCATAACGGTCTCCGAAGTGTGTGGTGTCGGATTATAGTAACATAATTGCCGTTACGACCGCGGATTTATATCGAGGTCAAGACCTTTTCATGATATTTTAATTGATCGTGTTGTTACTGTTCTTCGTGAGTTGGACGTCGAGTGCGCGTTCTCAAGAAGCCGACTCAGCCGATCGACTCTTCAAAGCCGGAAAGTGGCAACAAGCGCGTGAGGCTTACGAAGCGTCGTTGTCAGATCGAAAAGGCAACGACTTCGCCCGCGCCCTGCGTCAGATCGGCTATAACGTGGCAGATACAACACCATCACGAGAAAGCGATCCCCTATTTCCGGCAAGTGCTGTCCCTCGAAGGTGTCGACGCCGAACACATATCCGGAGCCTGGCTACGGCTCGGATACTCGCTGCGATTGCTGAACAAAGGCGAGGTAGACCATTCTGCATCGCCGTAGAGAAGCCAATAGGTAGACTCTTTCGTCAACGCTCGCCAGTACTAATGCGACCGAGACTCTATTGCGGTTCTTGGGAGCCGATTCGTATTCTTTTGGGG
>CAYFJO010000301.1:0-13194 GCA_964343305.1 uncultured Pirellulaceae bacterium
ATGTGTCGGGTCACGTCGAGAACCTTTTGGACATCGTCAACCAAGACCAATACGACCGGAGCATCGTACATCGGTCTGACCCGGGATTCGTCATCCAAGGCGGCGGATTCACATCGGCAACTGGTAACGTCGCCGACATTGATCAAATTGGGGCCGTCACGCAACGCCCAACGGTGACAAACGAACCTGGTGCCTCGAACCTTCGCGGAACGATTTCCTTGGCGCGCGGCGGTGCGGTCAGCAGCGGCACGACCGAGTACTTTTTCAACCTCTCTAACAATCAGGGCCTGGATACACAGGAACCACCGCCTGGGTCCGACGCGACTCCGGCCGAAAATGGATTCACGGCTTTTGGTCAAGTGCTCGATATGGCACCCGTCGATGAGATCGCCGCGCTGACCATTTCCGACGAAATCTCGACCAACGTTTTCACAGGCAATTTAGCTGCCGTGACCGGAGCCAACACCACGGCACTTGGCCGCGTCGCATTGACGTTTAATCCCGCCACTGAAGAATTCATCATCGATGTTTTTGTCGAAGGACTGGCACTGGCGGACTTGACGGGATCGAGTTTGCAGACCGGAGCGCTTGGTGCTGCGGGCACTCAGATCTTCGACTTGGGTGACAACTCGCAGTGGGTCGAAGACAGCGGCGGATTGCGGCGTACCATTAGCATGGCAGCATTTCCCACCGCAAATGTCGCGGATCTCACAAGCGAGCAAGTCTTCATTAATGTTCAGTCGACAAGCAATCCGGATGGCGATGTTGGAGCAAGACTCGGCCGTCGTACGCTAAACAGCGGTGTCGGCAATCCACCGGTGACCGCTGATTCGCAGTTTGTCGTTCTGGAAGACGTGACGGGCGGTGGCACGATTCGCGGATTTGTGTTTGTCGATGTCAATGCCGATGACGCACTCGATGCTGGCGACACTCGTCTGAGCAATCAGACGGTCTTCATCGACGATAACAACAATGGCCAGTTGGATGATGGCGAAACGTCAACGACCACGGCCGCGGATGGTTCTTACTTCTTCCACGTTGAGTCGGGCACCTACACCCTTCGCCAAGTTGCGGCGCTCAACTTCACGCAATCCAGCCCCACTGGTCCTGATAGTCATACCGTGACGATTGAGATCGGTGGTATCCGCACCAACGTAGACTTTGGAAACCGCCCTGAATTCAACAACTCGATCGAAGGCTCCGTCTATTTCGACGCCAATAACAACGGCGTGTTCGATCCAAATGAAATAGGGATTGGCGGTGTGACTGTCACCTTGACTGGGACTGACGATCGAGGCAACGCAGTCAATCTCACACAGGAAACTGACTCTGATGGCTCCTATCGATTCGCGAATCTCGCTCCTGGCACTTATACGGCCACCGAAACTCAACCTGGATTCTTGAAAGATGGCATCGACACGCTGGGAACACTCGGCGGCGATGATTCCGTGAATGATGAATTCAGTGCGATTGGATTACCCGACGGAAGCGAAGGTAAAGGGTACAACTTTGCCGAGCGTGGCCCCAGCGACACGTTTGCCCGTCTGGCCGACTTCATCGTCACTCGTGCTGAGTTGGAGAACTTTGGAACTCGATATAACAACGCAATTCTTGCAGCCGTTGATATCAACAATGGCCAAGTGTGGTCGTCGATGGGCCCCGGATGGGGTGCCTTCGCGTCGTCGAATACGACCGTATCGGCCGACGAAACCACATACACTTTGAGCGTTACCGACAGTGGCGGAAACGAGCAGTCGACAACCGTTCCCCAAGGAGATGACAAGCTGACCATGATCGGTCGAGTCGGCGACATTCTGTTGATTCGTTTGAACGGCGATCGATCGGCATTTACTTTCAACGAGGCTGCAAATACGTTCAGCGTCAATGAAAACAGCGCGGCGGGAACGGTTGTCGGCCAACTGACGAGTGCCAACGCTCAACTCTTCGAGATGGATGATCCCAATCGTGCGGACGAGTTGAATCTCGCGCCGGACGATCATCTGGCGGGGAATCTAAGCGCACCGATCGTCTTGATCGAATATCTAGACTTCCAATGCGGACACTGCGCGGCGAATCATCCGATCGTTGAGCAGTTAAAGCGAGACTTCCCTGACGATTTATTGGTTGTGTCAAGGTACTTCCCACTGACGCAGATCTTCGCCAATTCGCTTGCCGCCGCGCGAGCCGCTGAAGCAGCCGGACGTCAAGGTGCGTTTGAGCAAATGAAACACTTGCTGTTCACCCGCCAAGACGACTGGAATGGACTTGCGGATCCTCAAGCAACCTTTGAGGGGTATGCGACCGAGTTAGCGCTCGATCTGGCGCAATTCCAAGCCGACGTTGCCGATCCGACAATTGATGCTCGCATCAACCGCGACGCGAATGGAGGCGCTGCACTTGGTGTTACGGGAACGCCCACATTCTTCTTAGACGGCACACGCATCGACACCCCCAGTGACCTTGCAGCCTTCTCGGCTTTGATTCAAGCGGAGGTGGATTCCAACGGTGACGTGTTCCGAATGGATCGCCAAACGGGGGAATTAACGGTCAATGACAGTGAGGCCCTTGATTTCGAGACAATGCCGACGTTCCTGTTGCCCATCAACGCAACAAACGGAACGACCACACAAATCACGGCAGCCGTGAACTTGAACAACGTGGCGGACTAACGTGCCCCGATGCAAACCGCGTGTTGATCATCGTTTGAACGTAAACGTCAGATTCAATCCGTGCGCCACGTAGTTTTCATCAATCGATAGAATCTGCGGCGGGTTGGGCAGTGCCGTGCTGATATGCTCCCCAGGTTGTGATGTGTTCTTGAAGAAAATCGCCGTGTATCCGAACGCCACGTCGACATTGCTGTTCGCCTGGTAAACGATGTTCATGCCGATCTCGCGGACAGCGCTGAATTGGTCTCGCTTGCGAATGCCCGCGTTTGAGTTTCTTGCCAGCAACGAACCCATCGGCCCCACTCCGGACAGATCTGATCCGGCTATTACGACCGTTTGTCGCATGTTGCCCAGCCCCAGTTTAAACGTGCCACCGACAGTCCACGGTCCCGTGCGATGCTGACAGACCACGCCCAGCATCATGCCGTGGAACTTGTTCTTGGTCAGAAAGAAATCCGTTCCATCAAAATTCGTAATGCCGTCGGTAAACTGGTGGCGCAACGTCACAGACTCGTCAATCCGGGCCAACATGTAGCCGCTCATCAGATCGAGCCTCGATTGTCCGTCCGTCCAGAATGGACGCCGCATGAACACTTCCGCCGTCGTGAAATCCGAGGTGGTGGCTCCGACAAATCTTCCCACCGCGCCCGGCGGGACATTGACCGCCAACACCATGGCAGCACCACCGTCAGTAAAGGGTCGCACCACCAAGGGTTCGCCGGTGGAATCGTACGTCGACGACTTCTCACCCAATTGCAGGAAAGTGCCCCCGATGCCAAGCGATTGTTCTGGATTGAGCCAAAAGCCGAAGTTGACGCGTCCGCCCGCCTGTCCACCAGCGCCAACCATGCGGTCGCCATACAGCACTCGCGGCACTGCGGCGTTGTCTGTCGCCAGGACGGGCAACTTGATCCCTTTGCGCCACCAGACCAGCACGTCCATGCTGACCCAATGGCGCGTGCCGTCG
Source organism: uncultured Pirellulaceae bacterium (assembly GCA_964343305.1). Lineage (GTDB taxonomy): Bacteria > Planctomycetota > Planctomycetia > Pirellulales > Pirellulaceae > CAYFJO01. Next base: position 3,637 of record CAYFJO010000301.1, read on the forward strand.
CCAAAGTCAGAGATTCCGCCGAGCATCAGATCGTCTACCGCCAATGGATCTTGCACCTCGGTCCTCAACTGGTAGCTCGGCAGTTCTTCCAGTGGCACGACCGACTGGCCATTCGATGGACCGTCAAGTTGTGCGTGCAAAGCGGTGCCGACGATCAGAACCAGCAACGACGCGTGGCAACACAATCTGGCGCGATTGCGTGACCCGACGATTGTGCTAGCTAGTGTGGCGGCCATCTTGTGCCTCTTCGAGCATGCGTTGGTTGTGGCGCGAAGTGTGTCCATACCAACAGCGTGCTAATCTGTATTATCAGTTTTGTCGGCTTTGACGATTGTATCGGTTGAACCAATTTTGCGGCCTGGCTGGAATTGCTCGCTGAGCTTGACGCAAATCGCGGTGGTTGATTTAATCCTGCCCGCCGTTTCCCAAGTTAACAATTCAGAATCATCGTGTTAGTGCCGGCAAATCAATGAAAGCATTCATCGATCAACAAGTGGTAGAAATTCCCGACGCTGCTGCGTGCGACGAGCGCGTCTTGATCCGAACGCAACTGGTCGGCTGTCATGAAAGCGCCAGCAGCGATCGCATGACGGTCGGGCGTGCGCTGTCGATGATTGTCGACCGGCTTGACCAGATCGTCGTGACGCTGGCCCACGATGGAGTCCGAGCATTGACGCAGAAAGCGTCTCACATGTTTCGCCGCGAGAAGCTGAGTTTCGAGCACCAATTCTGTTCCTTCGTTGGCGAAGTCGTTGAAGACCGGACGGAGCAGCCGTTGCCGCCGGGCACGCGCGTCGCGGGCTTTGCACTGACTCACCCGGCTGCCACCGAGTTAGTGCTGACTCGCAAGGAACACTTGTGGCACATCCCGACGGACACACCTGCTACTTTGTCGGCGATGTCGCTTTTCGGCGGCTGTGCGATCGCGGCGATCAAGCAAGCACAAAAACTTGCGACGAGCCGCGTTGGCGTGGCGGGAAATGGCTTGCTCGCAGAGATTGTCGAAGCGTTATTGCTGGAACACAACCTGCAACCAGTCATTCCCAACAAGAACGAGGGCTCCCACCAAGACACTCCGATCTGGATTGCGGCCGGTGCCGTTCCGAAAAAGTTTGGCGCGAAAATCAACACGCTCATCGGATGCGGTTGGCAAGAGAATGAACTGCGACGAACGTTTCCCAATGCCGAACAGTACCACCCCTTATCGATTCGATCGTTAATTGCGAACGAACAGAATTTCGTCGATCTGTTTTACTTCGATGGCCCGTGTCGTTATGACGATTGGTTTCAATTGGGCGACGTGGACGATTACGTGACCCGGCTACCGAGCCTGGCAGCGAAACTGGAGTCGCAACTATCCGCGGCTGATGCGAGCGATGTGGGGCGGAACTTTCTGTCCTTCGATGCCGACGTGACGGACAAGAATGTCCATCCTGCCAAAAAATCGTCATCCTCCAATCAACTCAATGTCGGATTGATCGGTGGCGGTCGTTTTCCGTTGGGAATGATCGTCCGCCACATGGAACGGCATCCAGACGTCGCGCTCCGCGGCGTTTGCGATCGACGCCCCGAAGTTGCGTTCCTGGCCGGAAAGGCACTTGGATTCGATCACACGACGACCAATCCGAACGAGATCATCAATGATGCAAACACCGACGTGGTGGTCGTCGCGCCCTATCATGGTATGCATGCCCCCTTCGCTGCCGCCGCATTGAACGCTGGCAAGCATTGTTTTGTGGAAAAGCCCCCCGCGATCAACCAACAGCAACTAGCGGTACTCGCCGACGCAGTTCAGTCAACCGATCGTATTCTTCACGTCGGTTACAACCGCCGCTTCGCCCCGCTCAACGACGTGTTGCGAAAGCACTTGGAAGAGCAAGACGGCCCACTGGCAATGAACTTTGTAATGCGCAGCATCGACATCCCACAGAACAATTGGTACTACTGGCCGTCCAATGGCAACCGCATCATCAGCAACATTTGCCATTTGATCGATTATGCTTGTTACCTGGTCTACCCTCATTTGCCAACCGCCGTGACAACGACCATCACCGACAAGCAGCGGCCCGATGAAAACGTTGTGGTCAACGTCAACTTTGCGGACGGCAGCATCGCCAACATCCTGTATACCAATCGTGGCGCGGTTCGCCGAGGATACTATCAACGATACACCGTTGCCCGCGGCGAGATGATTGCCGAGTTCGATTTTCGAACTCTAGAAATACGCAACAACAGCAGGCGCGTCGCACGCTGGCGAGGTGTGGAGGACGTTGGACATCGGCCGCAAGTGAACGCTTTTCTCCACGCCATTCAGACTGGTTCGCCGCCGCCGGTTTCGTTGGCCGAAACGCTGGTCAGCGCCAAAACCGTGCTATCCGCTGCTGAATCCGCCGAACTCGGAACTTGTGTGCAACTGAATTTCGAGGAGTTTGCGGCCGCAAGATCAGCGGCATGAAACTAAACCGTCAAAAGCAGGCATGCCGGGTTCTGCAAATGTGCGACGACCCGGTTGCCGAAGGTGGCCCCGATCGCACCGTCTAAGACTCGGTGATCAAAGGAAAACGACAAGTACAGCGTGTCGGCGGGAATGATTTCTCCAGCATCGTTGTAGACAGGCTGCTTGACGATTTTGCCCACGCCCAGAATTCCAACTTCGGGATGATTGATAATGGGCGTAGAAATCAATCCACCAATGTTGCCGATGGAAGTGACGGTAAACGTGCCGCCGGTCAATTCTTTGCGCGACGTTTTGCCTTCGCGCGCGGAAGTCGAGAGCCGATCGATGTCGCGTGCGATTTGCATCAAATCCTTTTGATCCGCATCGCGAATGACCGGGACAATCAGGCCATCGCGAGTGCTTGTCGCGATGCCAATGTGATAGTCGTCGTGCAATCGGATCACGCCTGCGTCGTCGTCCAGTGTTGCGTTGACCAGGGGCACTTCCTTCAAGGCTTCGACGACCGCTTTGACGATGAATGCCAGATACGTCAGCTTGACTCCCGCTTGCTGGCTCTTTTGCTTCAGCGACTCGCGCAGCCGAACCAACTCGGTCACATCGCACTGGTCCACGTAACTGTAATGCGGAATCGTCTGGACTGCATGCAGCATATGGTCCGCGATCTTGCGACGTAGCCCTTTGAGTTTGACTTGCGTACCTGGACGAAATTGACCGACATCCACAACGCTGTCCGCCTTGGGAACGGAACGGGACAAATCGTGCGGATTGACGGGCAGCGTGCTGGAGTTGATGAACGCTGTCACATCGTCGATCAGCACGCGCCCGCCGGAGCCCGTCCCATGAATCTCGGCAAGGTTAATTCCCAACTGTCGAGCCATGCGCCGTACGGACGGTGCGGCACGAACGGCACCGATTGGTGCGGCGATGGTTTGTACGCCGCTTGATGATTCACCATTGCCCTGCGCGGAAACCTGGTTCGATTTCTTTTTCTTCGTTGCATTTCTTTGTTCAACAGGCGCTTGTGTTCTGTAAATCAAAAGAGTGTCGCCAACTTTGATATCGTCTCCATCGTTGGCTCGCAATTCCGTGATTTGGCCAGTGAAAGGCGACGCCAGCGGCATCGTCGCTTTGTCGGTCATCACTTCGACAAGCGACTGGCCTTGGGTAACCTGGTCGCCCGGTGCGACCAGCCATTCGACCAGTTCTGCTTCGTAAACGCCTTCGCCAATTTCAGGTAGTTTAAATTCCATGATGGTCTTTGCTCATCAGGCCGCTTCGGACGCGATGTCCTGCATCGCCTGACGAATGTGATTCATTTGCGGGACCGAATTCTCTTCATACACGTGATTGAGTCCAATACCTGGCAAATGATCTCCCATCAGCACGCGAGGCTTCCCCAGCAGATCATAAAAGTGCTCGTCAATCACACGCCGCAGCAGGTGTTCGCCAAAATTTGTGACCTCAGTGTCTTCGTTCACAATCAACACTCTCCCCGTCTTCATAATACTCTCGCTGATCATCCGCCAGTCGTAAGGGAAAATGCTGCGCAGGTCGATGACGTCGAACGTGAAACCCTCGTCGGCCAACTCGTCCGCGGCCTGACAACACACTGGCAACGTCCGGCCATAGCTGACAATCGTCGCCGATTCGCCACCGCGGGCTTGTGTGGCGACGCCGATGGGTACAATGTGTTCGGCTGTTTCCGGCCAACGCGGTTGCCATCCATTGCGTTCGCCGACCGGCGCGTCAATCATTTCCTTGAGCGTTTTGTCGTTCTCTGGCTCGCCCGGAATTAGTTCGTCGCCCTTGATTCGCAGCAGTGCTTTGGGCAACAAAACTAAAACCGGATTTGGATCCTTGATCGCCGCCAACATCAATCCATAGGCATCGATCGGCGTGCTTGGCATGACGATTTTCCAGCCGGGCAGATGCGTAGCAATACTCTCGAATGAATGCGAGTGATACAAGCTGCCGTGAATGCCTGATCCGCTGGGCGTCATCACAACGATGGGCATGTCGTAGTTGCCGGCGCTGGCCCAGCGCTGGTTGCCCGCGACTTTGAGCAAGTCGATCGTGTTAAACCCATAGTCGCAGAACTGGATTTCGGCCACCGGACTACCGCCCGCATAGGCGATTCCCATCGCGGTGCCGATGATGCCTCGCTCATCAAGCGGAGAATTCCACGCAGTCTTGAGTCCCTGTGTCGCCGTAAAAACACCGCCCAACGGGGGCCCTACATCTTCACCGAAAATGTCGGTCACGCCGAGGTGTTCTTCGCCGTAATGCAAAGCCATTCGAATTGCTTGAACAAGCGTGGCCATATTTTTTTCTTCTGTAGGACGAGAACTCTTGCTCGTCGAACCATCGTGACGGGCAAGAGTGCCCGCCCTACCGTCATCTAGGCAAACCCGTGTAGTCCTCGGGATAAACCCGATCGACCTCACTGGGCGCGTAAGTATGTTTCGGGATGTCTTCCACCGTCGGCATCGGTTCGCTCAGCGCTTGCTGGAACGCGGCGTCGATTTCCTTGACTGCGTCTTCGTAACACTGTTTGACTTCTTTGCGCGACAGAATCTTGGACTTCACCAATTTGTGCTCGAACATGGCGATGCAATCCGGTTCGCCTTCCACGCGCGTTGCACCGCTGGATGACGAGTGACCGTACAGCCGCGACACCCGCGCCTCCAGCAAATACGGACGACGGTTCGTGCGACAATATTCGACCGCTCGCTTAGCTGCATGCCAACTGGCGATCGGATCGTTTCCGTTAACCACCTCGCCTTCGATCCCAAACGCTTTGCCGCGCTCAACGATGTTTTCTTCGGCGTGCTGCGTATCGGCCGGTGTCGAGATTCCGTAGCGATTGTTCGTCACGACCATCAAAACAGGCAACTCATTACCCGGCCGCGTGCTCCAAATCATGCAACTCGCAAAGTCTCCTTCGGCCGTTCCCGCATCGCCGCCTGTGACAATCGTGATGCCGTCTCCACCATGACGCTTTTGCACTAGCGCCGTTCCTGGAGCCATCGTGTATTGAACTTCGATGACCGAAGTGACCGGAATCACGTTTGCGTGCCGTCGGGCATAATGCCCAACGAAGTTTCGCCCCATCGAATTGACATCGGTGCGCGTCATCGCCATCTGTCGCACACCCTCGATCAGGTCCATGTTCATCGCGATCAACATGGCACCCGATCGATAGTGCAGATGTAAATAGTCGTAGGCCGGGCCGAACCCTTTCTTCACATGCAGACCCAAAGCGATGTTGAACGCCTCTTCGCCAGGCCCGCCAATCCAGAAATAGCCCATGCCCGATTTACTCATCTTGATCATCTGGTCTTCCATCGCGCGGGCGCGCACCATGAGCCGAAACATGTCGACACCAGAATCAGCGGGCAGAGATTCCTTGCCACTGACAACTTTGTTGATCGCCAGCGAACCGTCTTCGAACCTGTCAACGTCACGCGGCATGTCCTACCTCTCCTAAGATAAGGCCAACGCCACTCGTATCGGGTGAACTGTCACGCCGACAGAGCGGCGGCGAATGTGAAATCGAGATCCCTCCTCGATGCCTGAAAAGCTCTTTTACTATTCTATCCCACGGTCAAATCTGGGCGACGCATTTTGCAGGCTGTGTTAATGGTATCGGCTGGATTCTCGTGCTTCCTGCACGATCTAAAGTCTAATGGCAAATGTTCCTTTTCGGCGCTAGGGGATTCCCCGACCCAGGCTGGGACGTTTCCAAGATTGACGAAAAAGAAACCCTGTATTTGAGAGACGAGGGTTTGCCCGGATGATTCATGTAGGGTGTGTGGAGCACGACGAGGTATCTTCCGGCGTGTTCCACAAGCCAATCTTATCTCGACCAATGCGTTTCGATCAGGTGAACCTTTGCCGTGCGCAACGCACCGATGGGAACGGGCTGCTACACACACCCTACTGTCCTGCCCCGAAATTAATTGATGCTAGGCAGCTTGAGGCTCTTTGGCTTTCGCGTCGAACCATCTTTCAAACGGGCGGCTCGGGCAGCCTGTTCGAGATAAACCCTCGCGTCAAACTTGTCGAGGATCCCAAGGCAGCGGGATTTGATTTCGAGGCTATCGGTCTTCTTCGCCGTTTCACGCAGAATTTGGAAAGCAGCAGGGCCCAACTCGACCAATTGTCTCGATGCGGATTGCCTTGCTCGGAAGTTGTCCGCATCCAATTGCTCAATCAACTCTGTCGCGCGTCGCCGCATCGCGGGTTCCTCTTCCAAGTGGGCATGATGCGCTACGCCGACTCGAACGATGCCTTCCGGTGTCGGTGTGACTTTGACGGGCAGCATGCGATCGTATTCTGACTTTGGTAGAAGATAAAACGCCGTTAATCCGCTGGCGTTGAAAAACTTGTCACTCCAAAGTTTGATTAGAGCGGTCGCCTCCGCCTCGAACAGCCCCGCTTGTCGAAGCGAGTCTTGCACTTGGTCGATTCCGCGACTTGGCCAACTCTTGCGCTCGACGGTCTGAAATTCGATCGCCCGCTCCGCGCCCGCCGGCAACTCTTTTAAATGTGCGAACTGCACCGGGGCGTTGCCATCCGCGTGTACAACGAACAGATTGTTCAGCGGAAACTTTGCCACATTCTTGAGCACGGTACGTTTGCGATCCGAGGCGAGACACCGCAAATAATCTGGCGTCGGCACAAGTCCGTCGTAGTAGACAAATCGTTCCGACTCGACGTGCGGAACCCACCAAGCCTTGCCGACGGACAATTTCGTGCCGTACGTGGAAACAGTTGCCGCTTTCGGTACATTGCGGGCGACATGCAGCCAACTCTCTTTCGGCAACTCGTGCAGTTGAGCCGATCGATATCCGCCCAGTGGACGACTTCCCGCGCTGCCGGCAAATGAGTCGCCGAGCCACAGGTTCCATTTCAGCGACTGAAACAGTGGTCCGGTCTTATCCGGCCGTGGCGGACGTCCCGGTGTATCGTCGATGGGACTACTGCACGCCGGCCACCAAATGACGGGAGCCCCGGCGGGAAAATCAACCTGCAGATCGAGCTGCAAATGCGGACGCTTGGTGTAGAAGTAAACGATCGGTTTGTCCCACGCCGACGGAATCCAGCGCAGCCGCCAATGCGGAAACTGGCGATAGAAGAAAGGTGGCATCGATTCCCATTCTGCTTTGCGACCGGTGTTGGCCGTTTTCAAATTGCTGGTCACGCTAAAAACGCCCCACTCGTGAATCGTGAGGTCATCCGGAGTCAGCGCTGCTCGAGTGATCGTCACCTTGTTCGAAACCAACGTGCCTTTCCAAGCCACTTCAACTTCTTTCTTGGCCGGAGCACGGCCCAGCAAGCGGGCACCAAAGTACTGGTACTCAAGCTGATACTCGCCATGCTTCACAAAACTGGATTCGATGTGCTTGCGAAGATCGGGAAACTGAATCCGCAAGAGTTGGCCTGGTGGAAGTGTCCAAAATCGTTGCGGCCCAAAGTTGGGCATGTCCCAGGCATCGGCACGCTTGATCGCCAATCGCTTGCCGTCCGGATCAATCACCTTCAAGCTGGTCATGTTTGTCGCGGTAAAATCAAAGATCGTCGGCAACACCACGTTTTCCTTTGAGACGTTGCGGACCTCCAAGACCAGATGAATCGCTTCGCCGTCGCAGTAGTCATCATTCAAGAGGATCCGGCACACGAGTCCATCGATGTCCGCGCCCCAAGGATTGTGGTGGTCCAGCGGCTCTTCAGCGTGAAACCATTCATGTTCGTCGTCCCCGGACATGAGGAGCCCTGCCAGTGCTTGCGGCTCCGTTGTTTTCTGCGCGCCGCCAAGTGCACTGGCCACCGGGAACAAGCTGATGACGATGAGTGTGACATGAGCAGATGGATCCAACCATTTCATGACTCAGAACCTCTTTGGGCGGGAAATCGATCGCGGACAGCGTAGAAGTCAATTCGAAATGTCATGTAACACAGCCAGCTTGGCTGTCATAGTTTCAGAAAAACAGGCTGGCAGCCTGTGCTACGGGTAATTCAGAAACCGCTTCTAGTCCTACGACGCAAGTGAATCCAAGAAAGTTCCTAGCAAGAAACCGAACCCTCGGCCGCCGGAACTCGCCGCCTTGCGCTTATACAATCGGATCAATCCGCCGCCTTCGTTTCTTGACCGAGACGCCTCCGTAGTTCTTTTTGAGGCTGTTCGTTTTTCCGAGACTCTCCTGTGTGAAGGAGAGCACGAAGTCGGATCCTACTGCTTCGCTGCATGGCAGACACAGTCTGGTTTCCGGCAGGAATTCGACGCGTTCGCTGGGGATCTCTGATTTGCAGCGCGCACACCACCTTCGTTTGACACTCATGAGGGCTCCTTTCGAGCAAGTAAGGAAGAAAGAGAAACGCTGATCGCGGTTGCTACCATCAGGTCAATTGTAGAAGTTGCTTGGCCTGTCTCGCGGCGCCATTTGGGACGCTGCCGACTGAAATAAGGTTCGCTCGAAATGTAAATTCCTTTTGAGATTCGGGAGAGTTTTCTGTAGGACAGCTTTTCAAAGCCGTCCACACCCGCGCCATAGCGTGGATTATTCATTAACCCGACGCGCAAGCGAGGGGTCTTGGACGTCGCCCCTCGCTTGCGCGTCGGGTTAGTGTGGATTCGAATTTGCGCGGTGTTTTAGCCAAGATAGCCGCAACTCCTTTTCACAGAGAACATTACGCCGTTTGGACGGCGGTTCATGAATAATCCGGGATAGGCAGCGGACAAAGATGTGGTGATTTGCCGGCATGGTTTGCCGGCATGGATCAGAATGGAGACGGCAGGTTAACAATACGGATCAGGGCAATCGTCGGGTGCCAGCATCCAGCCAGGCGGACATCAGATCGTCGTCGTGGCCGACCAGCACATCGGCCAGTTCCAGGATGTGGCCAAATTCGTGTAGCACGGCGGTTAGCAAGTCCATTTGGTCCAGCGCATCCGCGTCAGCAGCCGTGAACTCGCTGTCGTCCAGCGGTGTGAGATCAACAAACCAGCCGAAGCCGGCGGCGTTTGCGTCGATGATGATCGTGTTGTTGGATGCCACGCCAAGCAAGTTGCCGGGCAGGTCGCTGATTTGTACATCGAC
>CAYFJO010000302.1:0-13193 GCA_964343305.1 uncultured Pirellulaceae bacterium
AGTTGTGAAGTCGCGTGTAGCTGGTGGCGTGGATCGAGCGAACTTGTTGCTCGCTAGTGAAAACCTGAAGCGGCTTGTTGCCGTTCGGCAGCGTTTCGTAGAAGACACGCTTTGCCGTATCCGGGCTGAGCCGATTCACGGTGTCCTTCTTCACACTCGCCAACTTACAAAGCTGGCCGAACGACCAATCCGTCATCAGGAAGTCGCCGTCATCGCCGATCGCCAGGTTCAGGTAGTCCACCGATAAGGCAGGACGAAGCGATTGCGGGAGTTCCCAGCGATCGACCGAGTTCTGAGTTTCGTGACGACAATGTTCGGCGAGTGCCGCGAGCGACGGAAACGATTCATCGGGCGCGCGACGAAACAGTTCGTTGTGCGCACGAGTTAAGTTCGACATCAAAAGATTCCTTGTGTAAGAAGAGCGAAAAACGTCAGTAAAAACCGAGAGATGCACCACCGGTCCCAAAAGACGGCCGCAATTACAGCGCGGCGGCCATCGAGGACCGGGTCAACGGTTTACTGCCCAGAAAGAAATGATCGAGAGAACTGCGTACCATGGTTTCTCACCACGTGGGTGTTGGTATCACAGTGCTTGTGGGCTTGGAACACGGTGGCGCGAAATGAGATGTAATGGAGTGAGAAATGTCATCTTTCCCGCCGCTTCGCCCCGATCCAATCGTCCGCGACGTTGGCGAGCTTGGCGGAATTCAATAAATCCTGCTCGTCGAGCCAATGCGTGGAATTGTATTCCGCCTTTTCGTCGTCCGTTTCCACTTTCCGACTACGCGTGATCTCCGATGAGTATCGCATTCCGTGCTCTGTTTCATTAGCAAAAATCGCAAGGTTCATGCGGCCTCGTCGATCTGTGTGTACCGGTTTGGTCTTTTCGTTACTTGCTGCGTCCATACTTCTTTCCTCAGCAAATGCGATTAATAACGCGAATTGAGTTACCACAATCGACACGTAAAAGTCCAATGCCGTCTACATGATTGAGACTTGAATAGCCCATGTTAGATTGAGCGCTGCGTTTTGAAGAAGCGGTCTTGCAACGTGGTTGACCTATTCACTAATTGCGCATCGTACGCCCGCGCTCCATGCGCAAGTGGTCCAAACGGCTTCTGACACGCCCTCGTGTGTCGCAAGAACGTATTCAGAGCTGACTTTTAATGGCCGAAGTCTGTTTTCGTCAATCCGATCCGTTAGCTGCAAAGGTGGCCTTCACCCGCCAGCAGTTGGACAAAAATCTAAGCTGCCTCGGTTTGTCCAGCCGACTGCAATTCGAAAAGCATCAAACTCAAGGCGGTTGATTTGACCGATGCGCCTTAAGTTGGTCACTCGGCACTCTACTGAGATTGCGCAGCTCCCCGTCGGACTTCCAGCGGCACCTTGAGTGGCAAATGCGTTGACTTGGTAGGCCTCCGATCCCCCTGTGGTTCTTGGCGTTCATGGCGAACGCTTCTCGAAACGAAGGTCCTTGATGCGGTCAAAGTCGACGCCAAAGCCCGTGATGTTTTCTGATTCGTCACGTGAGAAGTTGAAGACCATGCCGCTGAACCGCTCGTTCATGGTTTTAAACGTCTCTGGAACAGTCGGGAGTAGCCACCTCTTCCGACCGTAGTTGAGTTGAACGAACAGTTTCCCATCAATGGCAGAGAGTCGATACATAGACTCCAGGTCGGTGCTATAGTATTCGCCTTCGTAGTTCGCCAATCGCTCAACATCAAGCGTGACAAATTCCACGGGTTTCCACCTTTCCTTTCTGCCGTCGCGGTATTTGATGCGAATCTGAGAGCGCTCGCGGGAATCCCTCTCTAATACAAGCTCAAACTCGTTGTACCCACGTGACGTTCGAAGCCGGTTCGGGGCGACCACTACGAGGGGTTCAGGGTCTTGCATCGCATAGTCGAAGAATAACCACTGAAACTGCAAACGTCGGTCGCGCGTCGATACTCTGACAAAGTACCCGTATTGGCTCCGATAGGTTCCGATCATCTTGCCGGCAATCTCTTTCATCTCCTTGTCCGTAAACGCGGCAGCTGCGGAGTCTTGAGGCAACCACGGCTCTTCTGGCGGAGTGGAATCGACCTCGTCGGCCAAATACAGGTCGGCAATCATCGGGAGTGTTCGCGCCATGTCGTACCAAGCTTCCGCCGTACTCACGTTGCCAAACGCCACGATCGAGAGCCCGTGATCGGGAAAGCGAATGAAGTGCGCGTGAAACCCCAACCCGCCACCCGTGTACCAGACACGTTTCAGTCCTTTGTAGTTTTGTTTCGGGAATCCGGACAAGCACGTCTCGTTGTTGAACAAGGAGCCGGTCTTGTGGAACTCATTGAGATGTTTTCCGGCAGGAAGAACGTTATTTGTGAAACTCGAATCCCAACGAAGCATATCGTCGAGCGACGCCATCAAACGCCACGGACCAACCGTACTGGAATTCAGACCGTAGCGCCGATAGGGCCCGTTGCCGATTCGGCTGTGGCCGATGGCGCGGTTCTTCCGCGGAAGGGCTTCATCATCATCAAAGAACGTGTGCTTCATTCCCAACGGCTCGAATAACTGCTCGCTCGTAACGTCACGGAATGATTTTCCCGTCGCCCGTTCAATGACGAGCGCCAACATGAAGTAATCGGAGTTGCTGTAAGCGAACTTTGTTCCTGGCTTGAACAAGGGAGCCTTCTGCCGCGAGATAACATCCAGGACATCTCGTTTCGTGTAAGCATCCTGCTCGGACCGCCCTAAGAGAATCATGAGGTGGTAGAAATCCCTGAGGCCGCTTCGACAGGTTAACAGATGTCGAAGTGTCACAGGGGTCTCGTATTCTGGCAACTCAGGAACGTACTTGCGAACATCGGAATCCGGTGAAAGCACTCCCTGATCGAATAGCCGAGCCGTGCATGCAGTCGTAAATGATTTCGCCAATGACATGACGTCGAACGAAGTCTTCGACGTGATGGGAATATCCGCATCCAAATTGGCCATGCCGTAGCCACGCTGATGCACGAACTTACCGTTGAGAATGACACCAACCGCAAATCCTGGTGCATTCGATCGGTCCCATTTCTCGAAGAGTCTGTCGACCGAAGCCGAATGGTTCACCTCCCCACGGTTGGCGAACGCACTTGAACCCCACAGCGCGACGGCGCACGAAACAAGGCACAAGACGAAGGACAAAAGGTTGTTTCGGCTTGGGAGCATGACATGGACCTCGCTATGGTCACGGAAGGATTGCGATTTGGTCGAGATTCTTTGAATTTGTCCGGTTGCAATCTGCCAGCGAGTGGGTCACACAGATTCTACCACCGCGGACGTCGATCAGCACGCCAGGCACGAGGGGTTATGTCTCACCTCGTTGCAATGCCGCTGCCTGTACCATCAAAATTCGACCGTTCCGCCATGAGCCAGAATCAGCCGAAGATTCGGTTACGCTTTTGGCAAGGTCCCGATTGGGACTCGAACACAGAGGACCAAGTCAGCAACAAGACAAGGACTCGGGGCGCGTGCAACTTGCTGAGGTCGTTCGTTGGCAAGGCGGCCTCTGTGTGGACTTGGCCGTGGACCTACCTCGCCGTACGTGCGACATCTGGCGTCACGACGAATCGCTTGTAAACCGGGTGCGCGAGTTGGCTCAGCAGTTTTCCGATGAAGAAATCGCCGCGAAGCTGAACGCGGAGGGTCTGAAAAGTGCGAAAGGCAACCGCTTCACTCGCAGCAGTGTGTCGTGGATTCGTCACAAACATCACATCGCTCCGGTGAACAAAAGAAAGACTGATGAATTGACGGTGAAAGAGGTTGCGACGCAGTTTGGTGTGAGCCATAACGTGGTTTACTATTGGATCTCACGACAGATGGTGACGGCCCGCCGCCTGAACAACGGTTCGCCGTACTGGATCACACTTGACGCACGCAAATGCCAGGAACTTAAGAAGTGGGTACGCGAATCGTCGCGTATTCGGTCACGTTAAAAGTATTTTTTTCTTACATCCCAAACGCTTATTGAAAGAGGTGCAGTATGCACCCAACGTCCCCGCGTTTGAGGATGAGATCGTGCAACGTGCGGTGGCGATGCTGTTGGAACAAATCTACGAACGTGACTTCCACGATTTCTCCTACGGCTTTCGTCGCGGCCGCAGTCCGCACGATGCATTGCAAGAGCTTCGTGAGCAATGTATCCAAACTCGCACGAGATGGATCATTGACGCCGACGTCAGTGGATTTTTCGATGCGATCGACCATCATCATCTCCGTGAGTTCCTTCGGCGACGGATGAACGATGGGAGCATCATGCGACTGATCGGTAAGTGGCTTCACCCGGGAGTGCTGGAGGAAGGTGTGTATTTTCACCCGGAGACCGGTACCCCACAAGGCGGAGTCATTTCCCCGATCGCAGCCAACGTCTACCTGCACTATGTGTTGGACGACTGGTTCGTCCAAGAAGTCCAACCACGAATGCGGGGACGTGCATTCATCATCCGTTTTGCCGATGACTTCATCATTGGCTGCGAGCACGAGGACGATGCACGACGGATCATGGCTGTCCTCCCAAAGCGTTTTACACGCTATGGGCTTACCATTCATCCCCAGAAGCTCAAGCTGATCGCGTTTGCTCGCCCACCTATCCGGCATCCTGTCGGTCGGGAGCAGCAAGACCGTCAGTCACCCGGCAGTGGACCCGGCACATTCGACTTTCTCGGATTCACCCACTACTGGGCGCGATCACGACGGGGTTATTGGGTGTTGAAACGTCGCACGGCCCGGAAACGGATTCGCCGTACCGCGATTGCGCTATGGCAATGGTGTCGAAGGAACCGCCATCGTCCTCTCCCGGAACAACACCTCCGGTTGCAGCAAAAGCTCGTCGGCCATTACCAGTACTTCGGTGTCCGCAGCAATTATGCGCAGCTGGAAGTGATCCGCGGGATCGCTGCAAGGGCTTGGTTCTATTGGCTCAATCGCCGTCGACGGCACCCCGATTACGATTGGGAGGCCTTCCGACAGTTGTCAGAGCAATTCCCCATTCCTCGCCCCCGAATCATCCATCACGACCCGTGACTGGCAGCCTGAAGGACAGCAAAGTTTTGTGTCGAAGCAGTGCCAAGCTTCGATTACCGAGGAACCGTATGAGGGAAACCTTCACGTACGGATCTGTGGGGGGGCTGGCCGGGTAACCGGCCGGCTCTACCCGGACCACCCTGCGCGAGTTTGCGGGTGGGCCTAAGCACGGCGGTGTAGTGTCAGCGAGAACCCCGCCTGCAGTTCGCAGGAATTCTTAGACGCAGCGATCGACAACACCTCGGCACGCAATTAGGAGATGCTTGCGCGCTCATGTCCAGAGAATCGATTGCAGACTTTTTGCAGAGTATGGAGTCAAGAACGAGCGAAATCAGCGTATTGCAGAGAAATTGAACAACACTATATTTACATCTTTCTCGGGATTTCTCACACATTTCCACCCAAGAGCAATACTTTCACACGGGAGAGGTCTTTCCCACAAAGAGCCGTGAAGCTTGAACGGCAACATCATCAGCACTCAGGATTCATGTCACGGTATCTGTCACGGTAACCGTGGTACTCTTTGAAAAAAACGGTACAATCTGCGGATCGTTTCAAGCAGGTGAAGGAAATTTGCAGCCATGTAAACTGCTTGTGACAAATGACTTTCCAAGTCAGCTCAGCAAAGAATCGTCGAGTCGAGCACTGAGCTCATAATCCCTTGTTCGGGAGTTCGAATCTCTCCGGGCCTACTTTCGTTTGCAGTCGCATCGACTCGCAAAGCATCGTCTAAGTCTGCAATTTGCAGGGGCTTGGGCGATTCTCTTTTGACGGCATCAGTTGATGGCTCGTCGCACGGGTTCGCATCAAACACGCATTGTTTCGCGCTGCGCCTGGCGCTGCGCTGATCTTTCTGATCATCCGCAACGGCCGTGTCTGTACCGGTTGCCTGCAAAGCGGTGGGGCCGTCGCCGATCACATCGCGTAGTTGATCCACCGCGTCTGCCTCTTGGCCGGGAAACAAATGGCCGTAGGTATCCATTGTCAACGTGATCGTCGAATGTCGCATCACCGTTTGCACCACCTTGGGATGAACGCTGGCCATCGCGAGCCACGCGCCGCACGTGTGGCGCAAGGCGTGAAAGTCGACCAACTCACCATCGTGATTGGCGACGGACAAAAAGTCGCTTTCGTCGCGGCGGGCGTATTCGTCAGGATCACGCTTTGCCTGTTCCAGCCAAGCCGCGCGGGCATCGGCCAAGTCCGCTCGCAGCATGTCCGCCATGTCGTATTCTGCGGGCAGTGAGAACACGGGGGCTTGGGGTGCCTTTCGTGTGATGTGTGCCTTCAAATCGGCCGCCAAGTCAGCTTGAACGTGCTGCCGGGCCATCCTGCGGTTCTTTGTCGAACCGGCTTTTGCCGTGATGTAGGCCTACGTGTACCCCTGCCGTTGCTACACCCGCGATGTTACCACCGCCAGCGTACGACTCAGGGCCAGCGTGTCTGGCTAGGACTTCGCTGCAAGACTCTTTCATTCTCAACTCCAAGCCGGTTCATCCCGGCGCTTTCTCAGACCCTGTTTCCAGGTGTTTGCCAGGTTGGCTTCGATGCACGCCAGATCGGATTGTAGCCGCTTGGATTGAGCAAGACTTCTTCCCGCTTTGCGAATTAGGTTGCTGGCACTGTCGGGATGGCCGAGTCCAAATAGCGCCGCAAGATCACGTAGGGTGGCCGTGGTACGACGACGGGCCAAATAGGCAGCCAACTCCCGGCCCGCGGCTTGCGACCGTCGAACTTGATACGCCTCAACAGCAACGTCGTAGTACGCCGCAACCGCAGCAACAACATCGACGGCACTCAAGTGAAGCCGTTTCCACTGCGGCACTTCGTCATCATGCTTCGGCTGTTTCAGCAGCCGTTTGATGCGCGTGGTAAATTCGTCGCTCCCCAGCAGCCATCCTTCTTGAGCCGCATCGAGTGGATTGGGCGGCGGCTCGGCGATGCCCGATTCGACAAACCGACGATAGGCACCCGCCGCATCACTGCCGCCCATTTCACCTTGCCAGGCTGCGTGCAACAGGTCATAGCGAATCCAGTCCAGCCGCGCCGTCTTGCGTGCGTAGCCCGCGTAGCTTGACCATCGCCACTCGCGAGGATGCTGGACCAAGGGCCGTCGTCCACGCACCGGGTTGAGATGCAAATAACGGCTAACCGTCCAAAAGTACGATTCGTCCTCGACCAACTCGCCCTTAAAGCGACCCTGAAACAAGTGCCCTGGCCGGCGATGCCGCTTGGCGTACCAATTCGCATATCCGCTCAACAGATACTGCATGCCGCGAGACAAGTTGGGCTGCGGCGTACGAAAGAACAGATGAATGTGATTCGGCATCCAGACGAAGGCGAACACTTCCCAGCCCGTGCGCGAGACCGTCTTTTCCAGCCCGTCCAGCATCCGCTGGTAGTCGTCGTCGGTGTCAAACAGCCGTTGGCGGCCGTTGCCACGTGCCATGACGTGGTAAATCGCGTTCTCAAATTCGATGCGCAATGGGCGTGCCATGACGGAAAACTTAGCACATCCCCGAACTCCTGAAAACAGGGTCTGACCCCAATCATATCCGCTCAACAGATACTGCATGCCGCGAGACAAGTTGGGCTGCGGCGTACGAAAGAACAGATGAATGTGATTCGGCATCCAGACGAAGGCGAACACTTCCCAGCCCGTGCGCGAGACCGTCTTTTCCAGCCCGTCCAGCATCCGCTGGTAGTCGTCGTCGGTGTCAAACAGCCGTTGGCGGCCGTTGCCACGTGCCATGACGTGGTAAATCGCGTTCTCAAATTCGATGCGCAATGGGCGTGCCATGACGGAAAACTTACCACATCCCCGAACTCCTGAAAACAGGGTCTGACCCCAATCAACAACAACCCCAATCAGACCCCAATCACCAATCATGAATTAGTGAAGCAAAATGGAAGCCGCAATTCGTCACGCACAGCGTGACCTACGCTTGCTGTGCAACGTCAAGTCCACTTTAGTTCACGGTGGATTGAGACTGTGCTTCGTCCAACGGGCACTCCGCCGAAAGTTCGTATTCCGCACGAGAGTACAGCGCTGAATACGCTGTTATTAGTTAATTCGTCGTGTATGAATCGAATCGTGGATATAGCCTCATCCTCACTTATCTGGCGTACTTCCGTGATTCCAGCAGTCCTTTCTCCAACTTCTTTATAAAAAGCCTGAATTTCTGGTATTGCATTGTCAAATTGATAATTGCCAACATTGCAACGAGGAAGGGATGTGTGTGCCCGGTGGTATGTGGAATGCATGAATAGGTATTCAATCATCCACGCCGTTCGTCTTGGGAGTTGATCGCGCCAGAGTAGTTTTCCGTAGTAACCCTGCCTTCTCCTTGTCGAATCCTTGGCAATGCCAATCTTCAGAAGGCTGGGGTAGTTTACTACGTCGTAGACGTATATTTCGTGCTCTGCCTCTGATTCTCCTTCAAGCGGAAATCTCCAGTCGCCATCAACAATTATCGTGTCACCAGTTGTGGCGAGCTTCCATTCTTTTGGCGGCGTAACGACATTACTCATGCGTTTACTATATCATTGTGCGAGTGAAGAAAAAGCACAGAATGCCGATCGACAAACTGTCCCCGAATTGTAAAAGAACAACCTACTTCGCACCAACCAGTTGGCCTTGTTTGCGTTCTTCGATGATGTCTTCTTGGATGCTGGCGGGGACCTTTTTGTAGGCTGCCAATTCCATCGTCGAAGTGCCTTGGCCTTGGGTCATGCTGCGTAGGTCGGTGGCGTAACCGAATGTCTCGGCCAGCGGCACCGTGCACTGGATTTGCGTCGTGCCGTCTTCGCGCGTGCCGGTGGTTTCGATCATGCCTCGGCGGGTGGCGACGTCGCCGACGACCGAGCCTTGGAATTGGTCCGGCGTTTCGATTTCCATTTTCATCACCGGTTCCAATAGCGCCGGCTTGGTGCGGCGGAAGTTTTCGCGGAAACAATCTTTGGCACAAATTTGGAACGCCATTTCGCTGCTGTCGACGTCGTGGTACGAGCCGTCGGTGATGTGGATCTTGATGCCGACCACCGGGTATTCCGCGATCGGGCCTTTTTGCAAGGCGTTGCGGAAACCCTTTTCGATCGCCGGGATGTATTGCTTGGGAATACGTCCCTGGACGATGCTTTCCTCGAAGACGAACGACTCCTCGGCGTCTTCGGGCAGCGGCTGGATCGTGCCGACGATGTGAGCGTATTGGCCGCTACCGCCCGATTGCTTTTTGTGCTTGTAGTTAAACTCGCACGCGCGGGTCGGGGCTTCGCGATAGCTCACCTTCGGTGGACTCACGTCGACGCTGACGCCGTACTCGCGGCGGATCCGCTCGACGTAAACGTCCAGGTGCAACTCGCCCATGCCGGCGATCAACACTTCGCCGGTTTCCTGGTCGGTCGACACTTGGAACGTCGGGTCCTCGCGGCGGAAACGTTGCAAAGCTTTGCCAAGTTTGTCCGCGCCGCCGCGTTCGGTCGGATTGACCGCGACTTTGATCACGGGCTCGGGCACGTAGATGCTTTCGAGCGTACATGTCTTGGCCTGGGCCGCGTATGTGTCGCCGCTCGCACAGTCGATGCCCATCACGGCCACGATGTCGCCGGCCGACGCCGAGTCGATCTCTTCACGTTTGTCGCTGTGCATGCGCACGATGCGGCTGAAGCGATCCTTTTTGCCGGTTCGCTGGTTGATGTACATCTGGCCCTTTTCGATCGTGCCTTGATAGATGCGGACGAACGTCAGTTGGCCGTACGGATCTTCGACGATTTTGAACGCCATGCCGACGAACGGTTTGTCCGCGTCCGACTCGAGCGGATAGGGCTCGGCTGGGTTTTCGTAACACTTGGCGTTGACCGAGTGTTCAAGCGGTGAGGGCAAGTAGCGCACGACCGCATCGAGCAACGGCTGGACGCCTTGGTTGCGGAACGCCGTGCCCATGAATACGGGCGTCATGTCCTGACCTTGCACCGCAGCCTTGGCCACTTCGTGGATCAAGTCTTCGGGCACTTTCTCTTCGGACAGCAGCAGTTCCATCAGGGCGTCGCTGTACATCGCCAGTGCTTCGAGCATCTGGCCGCGAGCGGTCTGGGCGTCGTCGCGATATTCATCGGGAATATCTTCCGCGCGGACGGTCTCGCCCTTCTTGCCGTCGAAATATAACGCCTTCATCGTCACCAGATCGATGACGCCGGCGAACTCTTCGCCCGCGCCCATCGGCCATTGCATAAGGATGGCGTCCGCGCCCAGCTTCTCGCGCATTTGTTCGACAACTTTGATTGGCTCGGCACCCGTGCGGTCCATCTTGTTGATGAACGCCAATCGCGGCACGTGGTAACGCTTCATCTGACGATCGACCGTCAGCGATTGCGATTGCACGCCGCCAACGGCACACAACACGAGCACGGCACCATCGAGCACGCGCAGGCTGCGTTCGACTTCGACCGTGAAATCCACGTGGCCGGGAGTGTCGATCAAATTGATTTTGTGATCGTTCCACTCGACCGTGGTCGCGGCGCTGGTGATCGTGATGCCACGCTCTTTTTCCAGTTCCATGTGGTCCATCGTCGCACCGCTGCCGTCACCTTTGACCTCTTCGATCTTGTGAATGCGGCCGGTGTAGAACAGGATCCGTTCGCTCAAGGTGGTTTTGCCTGAGTCGATGTGAGCGGAAATGCCAATGTTTCGATAGTTGCTGAGGTTCATGTTGCACCTGAAAAAATTGATGCGCCCGCTGTGTCTCGTAGCACAGGCTGCCAGCCTGTCCAATTTTGGAACAGGACAAGCTGGCAGCCTGTGCTACGAAAACAACACTCCAATCCTGTCATTCTAGGTCATTCGACAGAACGCCGCGAAGGCAATTTCGCTCGCCGCAAGCGAGGCAAAGACTGGTGTGGCGAGATTCCACGTCGGGCGAAGGTGGGCGTCGGCAGGATCTCCTAACGAGGATAATGTGCTGCCGCTCGCTTTATCTTAGTACAAATCGACGCAATCGTAAGGTCAGATTAGTCAGTTTCGTACAGCCCGAATGATTTTCATCGCTTTTTTTCCTGGGACTTTCCATTTGCACGCAAGTTTCACGAAAGTCCAATCAACCTGTGAGAGGGCCGGGACGGCCGATTTTGGTGAATAACCCAATGACACGAATGCAAAAAGTGGGTTCACACGTATTAGGCGAGCGGTTGAGCATGACTGACCCCCAGCTCTTGTGCCGAGCGTTCGATGCCAATCTGTTTGCCATCCGGGGTTGGCGTCCTCAGTGATGCCGTCGGAATAGAAGTACAAACGGTCTCCAGAATCGAGCGTGACGCAGTGTTCGTCAAACTCGGCTTGGACAATGCCGATTGGCGGCGTTTAGTTTTTCGTTGACCGTTTGGAGTTCGCGGTTTGCCGAAACTCTTGGCGAGTTTCGCTACATCAGTCGCGAGGGAGCCATTGTTAGTGGCTGTCGATGAATTGCTGGAGTGCTTCTTTGAGGCGGTCGAGTTCCGTGGCTAGTTGCTCGCAGTCGGCGTCGGCTCCGTCGAGGTTTCCGGAATTGCCTTTTTGTTCCAGGCGAAACGCCAAATCGTAGGCGGCTTTCGCAAAAAAGTTTCCGGAACTTCCTTTGATTTTGTGAGCCGCCGAGGTCAGCACGTCGGCGTCGCCACTGGCAATGGCCGATCGCATTTCGTCAAGCAACTGCGGAGCCGTTTCGTAAAACGACGCCATCATCTCGGACAACAACTCGGTGTCGTCTTCATATTCTTCGGCCAGTTCCTTTTCGTCCAACACGTCGGGCATCGGTCACTCCTTGTCGTGGTTTGTCAAGTCTTCCAGTGCGGCATACAGCGCCTTGCGGCGAATCGGTTTCGACACATAGCCGTCCATGCCGGCGGCCAGACAACGTTCTTCGTCGCCTTTCATTGCGTGGGCGGTCATGGCGATGATCGGCAGGTGCTGACCGGTTTCTTTTTCCAATTCACGGATCGCGGCGGTCGCGGCAAAGCCATCCATCACAGGCATCTGAATGTCCATCAATGCCACGTCGAACGAATCCTTTTTCAGTGCGTCGAGTGCTTCTCGACCGTTGTTGGCCACGGTAACGGTGTGACCGCGTCGTTCGAGCAAACGGATGGCAAGGATTTGGTTGGGCGGGTGATCTTCCGCTAACAATACCTTGAGTGCCGCGGCGTCGCCATCGTCCTCGGCGGTGGACGGTGTCGCTTTTGTGGTTGCCTTTTGCGTTCCGAAGGCCGTCGTGATCGCGTCCAACAGCGTCGATTGTTTGATCGGTTTCGTCAGGTAGGCGGCAACGTCTAATTCCCGCGACTTTGCGGCTCCTTCGCTGGTCCGCGCGGACGTCAGCACCATTGCGGTGATATCCTTACAATCGGATTGCTCGCGGACCCACTCCAGGAATCCGAAGCCGTCAATCTCCGGCATGTAAACGTCGGTCAGGATCAGCTTGAACGGGATGCCGTCACCCTTGGAGTCTTCGAGTACCTGCATCGCTTCGCGCGGGCCGGTTGCCATGGTGGGATTGAGTCGCCATTGTCGCAGCATTTCTTCGAGGATGCGCAGGTTCGTGCTGTTGTCGTCGACAGCGAGCACTTGCAGGCCCCTAAGGTCGTCCAGTTCGGCGGCGATTGGAATCGCATCTTCGTCTTGGCGGCCGAATTGCGCCGTGCAATGAAAAGTCGTGCCCATGCCCGGCTTGCTTTCGACCCAAATGCGGCCCTGCATCAGGTGCACCAGTTGCGATGAGATGGCAAGTCCCAGTCCGGTCCCGCCATATTTTCGCGTGGTCGACGTGTCGGCCTGTTCAAAGGCGCTGAAGATTTTGGATTGCACATCTTCCGGGATACCGATGCCGGTGTCGGACACCGAGATATGCACCATGACCTGGTCGTCGGTTTTAGTTTCGACTTGGGCCCGGACGATGATCTCGCCCTTGTCGGTGAACTTGATCGCGTTGCTGATCAGGTTCACGACCACCTGTCGCAATCGACCGGGGTCGCCGATCAGATAGTCGGGCACATCAGCCGGGACGTCGCAAGCCAGTTCAAGTCCTTTTTGATGTGCACGCAGGTTGAGCGTGTGCGTGGTGTCGGCCAACGTGTCGCGCAATTTGAAGTTGATTTCTTCAAGGTCGAGCTTG
>CAYFJO010000303.1:0-13154 GCA_964343305.1 uncultured Pirellulaceae bacterium
ACGGAAATCCCGACACCGGTGAACATCCTATGGAAGAACATCCTGATGGTTCCCATCTTTGGGGTGTTGGATTCAAATCGCGCTCAAACGTTGTTGGAGACCATGTTGGATAGGGTCTTAGAAACTGAATCCAAGGTCATCATTCTGGACATTCTGGGTGTGGCAACGGTTGATACGGCCGTGGCCAATCACCTGGTTCACATCACCAAGGCCACCAGGTTGATGGGTTGCCAGGTCATCATTACGGGCATTTCGCCGTCGATCGCTCAGACGATCGTTCATCTTGGCGTGGAACTGGGTGACGTGGTCACCACGGCGACCCTGGCCAACGGGCTTGAACTTGCGTTCGACAATTTGGGACTCGAAGTGCAAACTAAAGGGACTGCGGCGGCGCAGACGACCGAAGCATAGGCGCTCGTGGATGTTGAGGCGTAATTGCCATGAATCATGAAGATTCCTCCTTGCGAGTAGGGATGCACATCGCGCGCGGCTGTCTGGTCGTGCCGATCCAGATTGAACTGCACGATGAAGTGATTCAAGCGACTCAAGCGGGCATCCTGCAACAGGTCCGCAAGTCAGGACTCAAGGGAGTGGTGATCGATGTATCCGCCGTGTCGATTATCGATCATTTCATTGCCGACCAGTTAGCCGAGACAGCGCGGATGGCGGCGTTGTTGGGCGCGACAACCGTGCTGACGGGTCTGCAGCCAGGCGTTGTGACGTCGCTGGTTGATTTGGGTTTCGAAGGCAAGGGATTCCTGACCGCAATTTCGCTGGAAGAAGGACTACGCGTACTGGCGCCGATCGTGGGCCATCATGCAGAATAATCAACAACGGATTGCGATTAACGGAAACGGCGATCTGCCACGCGCCATCAATACGGCGCGTGCCTTGGCCGAGCAAGCCGGCTTTGCGACGACGCAGCAATTCATGATCGCCACGGCCGTTTCCGAGCTGGCCACGAATATCGTCCGTTACGCGACTCGCGGTGAGATCTCGATCACCATCAAGAACAACGGTGCGGGAAGTGGGATTCAGGTGGTTGCGACTGACAAAGGGCCCGGCATAGATGATCCGCAGCGCGCGATGCAGGACCACTACAGCACGGGTGGCGGGCTGGGGCTAGGTTTGCCGGGTGTAAAGAGGCTCGTGGACGAACTGACCATTGGCAGCCGCCCCGGAGTGGGCACCACGGTTACGGCGACAAAATGGCTTGACCATCCGCGACATGCGTTGGAACCTAGCGTGGCAATCCGGCCACTGTTGACCGACGTGGAATGTGGCGACACGGCCGTGGTGAGTCGGTTTGGCAACAAGCTGTTCATGGGCCTGGTCGATGTTCTGGGCCACGGCAAGCAGGCCTACGCCGTTGCTGAAACCTGCAAGGAGTTTCTGGAAGAGCACTGCCAGGACCCACTCGTCGGTCTGATGCAGGATTTGCACAAGCACATCAAAGGTACGCGAGGTGCCGTGGCTGGTCTGTGTGTGGTGGAAAGCGACACTGGCACGCTCAAGTTTGTTGGGATTGGCAACATCACCGTCAGGACGCTGGGCACGCAGCCCACACGGATGGTCTCGCGGTCGGGCGTCATTGGCGACATCATGCCGACGCCACGCGAGGAGTCATTGGCATTGTCCGATGGCGATCTCTTGTTGATGTACACGGATGGGGTGAAATTGCACTTCGAAGTCGAAGACTGGCCACAGATGCGCACGTCCAGCGTCGCTACCATGGCTCACGATATCATCAACTTGTTCGGCAAAGATGAAGACGATGCCGGATGTATCGCATTGAGGTACCAAAGATGATCGAACTGGGAACGCTTGATATCCACGACGACGATACGTCGGCCGTCGAGGCGCGGAACAAGGTTGCCGATCTGGCGCGACACATGCAGTTTGGTGCGATTTGGGCATGCCGGCTGGGCACGATTACCTCGGAAATCAGTCGCCGGCTGCGGGACAGTGGCAAGCATTTTCCGTTAAGCGTTGGCATCGTCGAAAAGGAAGGCAAGTTTGGACTGGCAATCCACTTTCGCAGCCCTGGCGGCAAATTGAATGCGACCCAGATTACGTCATTCTTTGACGAAGTGACTGCGTCATCCGAAGACGGAACATCTGAACGCGTCGAGGCTGTCAAGTTTACGCCCGTTGCGAATTTCCATCCCACGGACGAGTTCGTCGAGCAACAGCGAGAGAATCTGCGCCGGCTCTCGCGCGCAGCCCTGATGAAAGATCTGGAACGAAAGAACCAGGAACTGGAACAGACAACGCGACTGAAGTCCGAGTTTCTGGCCAACATGTCGCACGAGCTGCGCACGCCGATGAACTCGATCATTGGTTTTACCGGTCGAGTGATCAAGAAGTCCGGCGAGTTGTTGCCCGAACGCCAATTGAAGAATCTTCACACCGTGGAACGTAATGCCCACCACCTGTTGTACCTGATCAACAGCCTGCTGGACCTTTCGAAAATCGAGGCCGGCAAGATGGATGTGTTCGTCGAAGAATTCCCGCTCGGCCCGCTGGTCAACGAGGTCGTCGAGTTGACACACTCGCTGGTCGCTGACAAGAGCCTGGAAATGATGACCGACCTGCCGGCCGAAGACATCGTGATGCACAGCGACAAGGTGAAATTGAAGCAAGTCCTGATCAACCTGGTCAGCAACGCCGTCAAGTTTACCGACCAGGGCAGCGTGACGATCTCGGCGCGCCTGCTGGACAGCGACGCGAAGGCCAACGATCCATTTTGCAGACCGGATGCCCAGTACTTATCGCTGACCGTGACCGACACGGGCATGGGGATGGATGCCGAAGCGATGGAGTTCGTGTTTGAGGCCTTCCGGCAGGCTGACGGCAGTGCGACCAGAAAGGCGGGCGGAACGGGCCTGGGACTTGCCATCACGAAAAGTGTGACGGAATTGTTGAAAGGCAAGATCGATGTTGAAAGCCAGCAAGATGTGGGCACCACGTTCACGATCACGATTCCGGTAGCAATGGAAGACGTGGACGACGTCTATCAGAAGGAGACGCCGTTGACGGCGGAAGGCGAACCGACAGAGGCCGGCCCAACCGTGCTGTCGATCGACGACGATCCCGAAGTGATCGAGCTGTTGCAGCAGTACTTGACCGACGAGGGGTTTCAGACGATCGCTGCCTTGAGCGCCGACGAGGGCATCAGGCTGGCCAAAGAGCGGCAACCGTTTGCCATCACTTTGGACTTGCACATGCCGTACAAAGATGGCTGGTCGACATTGGCCGAACTGAAGGGCGATGAAACGACGCGAGACATTCCAGTTGTCATCGTGACGGTCATGGAGAACAAGGCGCTCGGTTTCAAGATGGGAGCCGCCGATTATCTTCAGAAGCCGGTGTCGTCCGAGGATCTGATCTGTGCGTTTGACCGTATTCTCACTCGCCGTGCACAGTCGGTGCTTGTCGTGGACGACAGTCCCACGGCCCGTGAACTGCTGCGGCAGGTGCTCGAAGACGAACAGATCGCCGTCCGCGAGGCCCGCGACGGCCTGGACGCGCTCGAGGCACTGGAACAGTCTATCCCCGACGTAATCCTGCTGGATCTGATGATGCCGGTGATGGACGGTTTTGAAACGCTGAGACGGTTGAAGGAACAGGAGCAGTGGGCGGCGATCCCGGTGATCGTGGTCACGGCCAAAACGCTTGATGAAGCAGAGAAGGCAGTCCTTGATGAACACGTGGACACGATCATTCAAAAGGCAGGCATGACGACCGAGAGCCTGTTGAGTGAGATTGGCACAACCATGCGCCGGCTGGTTTCAAGCAAACAGACCGAGTTGGTTTCGAGCGAAACACAATGAGCACAATTCTGGTCATCGAAGACAATCCCGACAACATGAATCTGATCGAAGAGATCCTCGAGGATGCAGGCCACACCGTGCTGAAGGCCACGCTGGCCGAAGACGGGATCACAATGCTAAGGGAAACCGGCGCGGACTTGATACTGATGGACATCGCCCTGCCGCAGATGAGCGGCCTTGAGGCAACGCAGATAATCAAAGCCGATGCCACGCTGTGTCAAACTCCGGTGATCGCCCTGACTGCCCATGCCATGGCCAGCGACCGGGAAACGGCCCTGGCGGCCGGCTGCGACCATTACCAGACAAAGCCGATCGACGAACCGGCGCTCTTGAACACAATACAACGTTTCACAAACTGACTAAACCAGTAGGATTAAGGACATGCCAACCATTCTCGCAGTCGACGACAACCCGGATAATCTGGAACTATTGCAACAGATTCTGGAAGACGAATACGACATCATACTGGCATCCGGCGGTGCCGAGTGTATTCGTTGTGCCACGGAGCGCCAGCCGGCGGTGATCATCCTGGACGTGAAGATGCCTGAGATGGACGGCTACGAAGTCTTCCAACAGCTCAAAGAGGACGAGCGCACCCGTGAGATTCCGGTGATCTTCTTGAGTGCACGCTATCGTGACCCGGACCGAGTTGTCCGAGGTCTGGAAATGGGCGCCGTGGATTACATTACAAAACCCATTGCGGACGATGTGTTATTTGCCAAGATACGACTGGCAATCGGGGAGCCAGCGAAATGACCACCATCCTGGCAGTCGACGACCAGCCCGACAACCTGGAACTGGTGTGCCAGATTCTGGAAGACGACTTCGATGTGATCACCGCATCCAGCGGCGCGGAATGCCTGCAACGTGCCGAGGACGATCGTCCCGACGTGATTCTGCTGGACGTTCAGATGCCGGGAATGGATGGCTACGAAGTATTCGAGAGACTGCGGGAGAACAAATTCACCCGCACGATTCCCGTGATCTTCATCACCGCTCGCTACCGTGACTCGGACCGCGTGGCCAAGGGGCTGGATTTGGGCGCCTTCGACTACATTTCTAAACCGATTGACGAGGAAGTGCTATTGGCCAGAGTCCGCATGGTGGTGCGGTTCAAGAGTGCGGAAGATGAAGTTCGCGAAACCACCGAAAAACTTCGCCGAGCCAACGATGAATTGGCGGCAACCAACGACCGACTTCGCGCAAGTGAGCGGCGATTGTCTGATACAGCCGAGTGGTTCCGATCGATCTACGAGACCGTCCCGCAGTGCATCATGTTGCTAGATACCGAGGGCCACTTGCTTGATATGAATGCCACCGGATTGTCCATGATTGAAGCTGACTCAATTGATCAGATGCGTGGAAAATCGATCTGTGAGTTCATTGCACCCGATTGTCGCCAACAATTCGTGCAAATGAACAAATCCGCCGCGCGCGGTGAGTCGGCTAACGCCCATTTCGAAATCGTCGGCCTGAAGGGAAAACGTCGCTGGATGGACTCCCACGCAGTTTCGCTAAGGAACAAAGCGGGAGACGTCTTCGCAACGCTGGCTGTGACTCACGATGTGACCGAGCAGAAACTAGCCGACGAAGAACTGAAAGCCAGCAGGAAACGTTTGCAAGACATTCTTGACAGTATGTTTGCATTAGTCTGGGTGTGCACGACAGATGGCGTTTTTGTCGAGGCTAATCGCGCTCCGTTGGAAGCAGCCGATTTACAGAGGAATGATGTTCTCGGAAAACCGTTCTGGGAGACGTATTGGTGGTTGTATTCGCCTGAAGTCCAAGACGAGTTGAAAGAGGCCCTTCGAAGGGCGGCGAACGGTGAAACAGTTCGCTACGACGTTCCTGTTCGTGTGGCGGATGGGAAGCTGATCACGATCGACGTTACGTTCGGTCCACTCTATGACGACAACGGCAACGTCGTTCAACTGATCGGTTCGGCAGTCGACATCACCGACCGCAGACATGCTGAAGAGGAGCTGCGCGAGTCGGAAGCCAAGCTGCGGTCGATCATGGACGCATCGCACGACTACATCATGTTGTTGGATCTGGACGCCAGAATCCGCTTCATCAACCGAACGGTGCCGGACTTGACCGTAGAGCGTGTGCTGGGCACTCCGATTTATGATTACGTTTCGTCTGAGTTCCACGGATGCATGCGCGAGTGTTTCGCCCGCGTGCGGTCAACCGGTCAGCCCGACCAATACGAAGTTGACTATGTCACGGCGGACAGCGACGTGCTTTCGTTCGAAACGCGAGTGGCTCCGGTGATGCGCGAGGGCACGGTCGTTGCTTTTGCGACCATCGCTCAAGATGTCACCAACCGTAAACGGGCGTACGAGGCGCTGCGCGCCAGCGAGAGGCGAAACCGGGCCATGCTCTCGGCAATTCCTGACATCATGTTGCAAATCCACAGAGACGGTACGTTCGTCAACTGCCAGGGCCACAATGACGAATTGCTGGCTCTGCCGAAGAGCGAATTTCTGAACAGAAAGATTGATGACGTAATGCCAGCCGCGTTCGCCAAGGCCGTTATGCAACGTGTTTCCGAAACACTAAGGACGGGTGAATCACAGAGATTTGAATACCAGCTTCCTGTGCCACTGAACAGTGACCACATTCTTGATTTTGAAGCGCGGTTTTCCACGGTCAACGACGATGAAGTGCTCGTGCTTGTGCGTGACACGACCAGCCGAAGAAAGGCAGAGGAAGCGTTACGCGTGCGGGATCGTGCACTAGCATCGACAAGTAATGGAGTTTTGATAACCGACCCCAACCAGCCGGACAATCCCATCATCTTTTGCAATGCTGCTTTCGAAAGAATCACCGGCTACACAGAACGTGAAATTCTCGGTCGCAATTGCCGCTTTCTCCAAAACGACGACGGCGACCAGCCAGGACTCGACGAAGTGCGCGCCGCGATTCGAGAGCAACGTGACTGCCGAGTGACGCTGCGAAACTACCGTAAGAACGGCGAGATGTTCTGGAATGAGCTTATGATTTCACCAGTGTTCGACGACCAAGGCCGGCTCGCCCATTTTGTTGCGATTCAGAATGACATCACAGAACGCGAAGAGTTGATTACCGAATTGGAAGCCAAGAATACCGAATTGGAGCGGTTTGCTTACACCATCTCGCACGATCTCAGGAATCCTCTGGTCACCATCCGGGGGTTTGCAGGTTTATTGGAGAAGGATGCGATCGCCGGAGATACAGAGCGGATGGCGCAAGACCAGCGTCGCATTAGTGAAGCTGCTGAAAGGATGGAAGCATTGTTGAACAATTTGCTGGAGTTGTCGCGGATTGGGCGGGTTGTCAGTGAGCCGATAGAGCTACAACTTGAAGATGTAATCCACGAAGCCATGGAGTTGCTCGCTGGACCAATTGCTGCACGAAACGTCCAGGTAAATGTTGCCACGGAACTGCCTATCATCCGCGGTGATCATCAGCGAATGGTTGAAGTTTATCAAAATATAATCGACAATGCGATGAAGTTTGCTGGCGATCAGCCAAAGCCACAAATCGAAATCGGTGTGCGGCAAGAGGCTGGCGAGACGGTTTGTTTCGTTCGTGACGACGGGATTGGAATCGATCCGCGACACCATGACAAAGTGTTCGGACTATTTAACCGGCTGGACCCCGAATCAGTAGGAACCGGTTTTGGACTAACATTGGTGCAGCGCATTATCGAATCGCACGGCGGACGCGTTTGGGTCGAATCGGAAGGAAAGGGAAAAGGCTGCACGTTCTGTTTTGCAACTGAGGAAACGACGAGGGCAGGAACTCGTGACAAGTGAACTACTAAATGGCGAGCCATTGAGAATCTTATTGGTCGAGGACGATCCGGCTCACGCCGAGTTGATTACTCGGTGCTTCGAGGAGCACAATATCGCCAACCGGATCTACCATGTTGGCGACGGCGAGACGGCGTTGGATTTTCTTCATCACCGCGGCGACTATGCCGATCAAGAGGCGAGCCCGCGTCCGCACGTAATCCTGCTCGACTTGCGGTTGCCCGGAATCTGTGGACTGGATGTGCTGACGCAAGTTAAGACCAACGAAGACCTGGAGACCATACCGGTGGTGATCCTCACAGCATCTCAAGCCGAACCGGATATCGAGGAAGCATACAAGAAACGCGTCAATAGCTACTTGGTCAAGCCGCTGGATTTCGACAAGTTCAAACAGCTCATGATCGACTTAGGATTCTACTGGTTGGGATGGAATCGCAGCCCGTGGTCGTAACGAGAACCCAACATTACGCAAACAAAGTTACCGAGATTTCGAGATCGTCGGGAATACCCTCTGTGGCGTTCGATCGACCCTGAATTCGTGCGAGAGGAAACGTACCGAGGCCGTTGCTGACAAGATTGTGCGGCAATGGTCCGACGACCTCGTCTCAATTGGAAACCACCAAGCTAAGCTTACCTGACCGCCCATCGGGAGTATTCGGTCATGGATGTGAAACGGACTGAAATACTGCTAGTGGATGACGACCAAGACCACATCGAGTTGGTTCGTCGGTCGTTCGAATCACGAAACGAGGACACGATCCTCTCGTTCGCGCGTTCTCTCGGCGAAGCAAGAGAGAACCTCAAGAATTCGACGCCGGATCTGGTAATTGCAGATCTGCGTTTGCCGGATGGTGATGGCACGGAACTGCTGTCCGGAAACGGAAGCGAGGGCGCTTTGCCGGTGGTTATTCTGACGGGACATGGAGACGAGCAAGCGGCGGTAGACGCCATGAAGGCCGGTGCCTTGGACTACGTTGTCAAAACTACCGCAACGCTGGCCGACATGCCCCGTGCTGCCAAGCGCGCGCTGCGCGAGTGGAATCATATCGTCGAACGCAGGCGCACGGAAGCGGAGCTGCGAAAAAGCGAACACCGTTTCCGCGATTTGTTTGACGGCTCGCCCGACGCCATCTTTGTAGAAGATTCGAATGGCTTCGTCTTAGATGTCAACCCGGCAGCTTGCGAGTTACACAAGATGAGCCGCGGTGAATTGGTGGGCAAGAACGTGGTCGAGCTGATACCACCCGAATTCCGCGACGAAGTGAGTCGCGAGTTCCCCAAATTAGTCCAGGGCGAAGTTGACCGCTTCGATGGATGGAGCTGGACCAAAGATGGACGTGCCGTGCCGATCGCGCTACGGTGCCGAAAGATCGACTACGAAGGCCAGCCAGCCCTGCTGCTACATGTGCGCGACATCACCGAGCGCAAACGGGCCGAGGAATCGCTTCGTGAAAGCGAGGAACGTTACCGTCTGTTTATCGAACACAGCAACGAAGGCGTTGTGCTTTGCCGGTTTGACGAACCGATCCCGATCGATTTGCCCGAAGAGGAACAGATTCGGCGGATCCATCGCGGCTACTGCTTCGAGACCTGCAATGACGCCTTTGCTCAAATGTACGGGTTATCGCGGGCAGGAGACCTGATCGGCAAAAGTCCGAGAGACGTTGATGGTCGGGAAGACAACCTGACTGAACAGAATCGGGTCACGATCCGACAGTGGATTCGCAGCGGCTTTCGCTCGTTGGATGCCTTGACCGAGGAGTTCGACCAGGACGGCAACCGGATGTTCGTTCACAACAACCAGGTCGGAATGGTCAGCGACGGCCACTTGACACATGTGTGGGCAACGCAGCGCAATGTGACACACCGCATCGAGGCCGAGGAAGCACTACATATTCGCAATCGTGCGTTGGCATCCACCAGTAATGGCGTCCTCATCACCGATCCAAACCAGCCAGACAATCCCGTCATCTTTTGCAACGCCGCGTTCCAAACAATGACCGGTTACACGGAACAAGAAACTCTCGGTCGTAATTGCCGCTTTCTCCAGGGCGACGACTGCGACCAGGCAGGATTGGACGAATTGCGCGCCGCGATCCGAGAGCAACGCAGTTGCCAAGTGACGCTGCGAAACTACCGCAAGAACGGCGAGATGTTCTGGAACGAATTGACGCTGTCCCCGGTCTTCGATGATCTAAAACAGCTAACCCATTTTGTCGGCATCCAGAACGATATCACCGACCGCAAACGAGCAGAGCGACAAGCTGCGCAGTATGCGCGGCAACAAGAATCGGTCGCTCGACTTGGCCAATGCGCGGTCACGAACGTTGATTTGGATTCGCTGATGGACGAAATCGCTCATACCGTTGCCGACACGTTTGACGTGGAATACTGCAAAGTTCTGGAGTGTCTGCCCGGTGGCGAGCAAGTCCTCTTGCGCGCGGGAGTCGGATGGAATGAAGGCTTGGTCGGAAACGCGACCGTCGGCACGGCTCTGCAGTCGCAGGCAGGTTATACGCTTCGGGCCGATGGACCGGTCATCGTCGAGGATCTGAGGACGGAAACGCGATTCAGCGGTCCGCCGTTACTTCACAATCACGGCGTCGTAAGTGGAATGAGCGTGATCATCCACGGTGCGGAAAGCCCATTTGGAGTCCTCGGCGCACACACGACAAAACGACGAACATTCAGCCAGGAAGACATCCGCTTTCTCCAAGTCGTTGCTAATTTGCTGGCTGATGCGATTCAGCGGAAACAGGCCGAGGATGCCCTGCGAGACCGGGAACATCGTCTGCGGCTGATCACGAATTCCGTACCTGCGATGATTGCCTACGTGGACCATGAGCGGCGATATCAGTTCGCCAACACCCCCTATCGAGAGACGTTTGGCGCCGTGTCCGAAGAGATAGTGGGGATGCACATCTCTGACGTTCTGGGCGAGGTGGGATACGCTCGCGCTCGCCCACATATCGATGCCGCGCTCCGTGGCGAGGCTGTCACGTTTGAAGTGGAAATGCCAATCAAAGACAATCCACCGCTCACACTTCGGCCAACACTGGTGCCACACATTAACGAACATGGCGACGTCGTCGGGTACTATGCCCTGGTTCTGGACGTCACGGAACAACGGAAATCTGAAGATGAACTGCGTGCCAGCGAACAGCGGTATCGCAGCCTGCTTGACAACCATGTGGACGCCGTAGGGCTGACGGTCGATGGCAAGATCGTGTATGCCAACGACCAGATGGCCAACCTGACCGGATACACACTCGAGGAAACAATGGGCTGTTCACCGGTCGAGTTTATCGCCCCCAAAGATCGCCAGCGAGCTGAAAAGCGAATCGCCGAGGTTGTTGCCGGAAGTAGTCCAACATCTTCGGAATACGAATTCATCCACAAAGACAACCATTTGCTAACCGTCGAAATCCTCTCACACGTCATTCAATACGCCGGCAAACCCGCGCTGCTGAGCGTCCTGCGCGACGTTACCCAACGCAAGGAGTTGGAAGAGATGCTGCGCCGAGCAGATCGTTTGGCCTCGACCGGAACACTGGCAGCCGGAATTGCCCACGAGATCAACAACCCGATGAGCGCTGCGTGGACTTCAGCGGAAATGGCGCTGAAGCTGAGAGACAAACCCGAGACGGCCGATTTGTTCGAAGACTCGATGCACACCGTCATCAACTCGGTTCAACGCTGTGACCAGATCATTAAGAGCGTACTGCGGCTGGTGAGATGCGAGTCGTCAGCCAAGACGCCGGGTGATATCAATGACATCGCGCGGCGCGCAGCTGAGATTAGTCAGTCCTATGCAAAAGAGCAGGACGCCACAATCGAGCTTCAACTTGGAGAGAATCTTCCGTCCGCCGTGATGAATCCAATAGAAATAGAACAGGTCGTAGTGAACCTGATCCAAAACGCAATCCAGGCAAGCCGCGGACCAGCTCGTGTGACGATTCTTACGGAAAAGACACCACAAGCCATTCGTATTACCGTCAAGGATCGTGGGCGCGGTATTGCCGATTCAATCAAAGACCAGATCTTCGATCCGTTTTTCACGGACCGCCCAACTGGCGCTGGCGTGGGGCTTGGTCTGAGTATCGTCAACAGCATTGTCGAGGAACACGGTGGTTCGATTGACATTCGCAGTCAGCAAAACGAAGGCACCACCGTTACCGTCGTCTTGCCAACTGAGGGTGCCATACCTGTTGCCATAGGTGATACCCTTACGCAATGAGAAGTATTTCCCTTACACATAGGTTGTTTTCCTAATGCGACCAGGAAAAACCCTACTTGACATATCGAAACAGTATGTCGATAAAGACGCAGCATCAAATCGTTTCACCATCAGAGTTTGTCACGAGGCACGAATACCTTAGTCTGTGCAAGCAGATCTTTGGTTTTCGACCACAGACAAAAAGGGGGTAGGCTATGGCGGTACTTGATCGTACGACGATCGACACACAATCTTTCCTAGATCAAGCGACTGTCTTCATCGTTGATGATGATGCGGATGTCCGCAAAGCGATTTCTATATTGGCATGCTCCGTGGACCTCAACGTCGAAGCTTTTTCTTCCGGCCAAGAGTTTCTCGATCATTACAATCCAGAAACTCCTGGATGTCTGATTTTGGACGTACGCATGCCGGGAATGAGCGGTCTTGAACTCCAGGAACGACTCGTCGAGCAAGGATCTCCACTACCAATCATCATGGTCTCTGCGCACGCCGAACTTTCCGTCGCCACACAGGCAATGCGAACTGGAGCAATCGATTTCATACAAAAACCCTACAGCCCACAATTGCTGCTGGAGCGCATCCACGAAGCCATCAAATTGGATGCCGCCGCCCGCCGCAAACTATCCCAACATGCCGACATCGCTCGGCGGGTGTCTCAACTCTCCGATCGCGAGCGTGAGATAATGCAATTGCTGGCCCAGGGCCTATCAACAAAAAAGATTGCAACCGCGCTCAACATAAGCCCCAAGACCGTCGACAACCACAGAGCCAGCATCCTCGACAAAATGCAAGTCGAAAATGTCGCTGAACTCGTGCGCCTGGTGATCAATCACATCAATTGACATCCTCACAGCATTTTGAATCGCCGGAAGCACGACGCATGTGCAGTATCAACCTCCAGACACACCTGACTTCACTCTTTCGTCGACATCATGGTGTCCAGCAGTGAATTCGTCCTAAAGAAGAGGGCGAATTGAGGGCCACAGCAGCCAGTCCAATGCCACACGGACCGTTGTATATTAGACGACATTTGCCGCCATCACGCCGCAAACAATCTTGCAAACTGGCCCCGCTTCACGGGGCCTGACACAAAAGGGGGTGGACTCACTTTGCAAACTACTGCCGCAGCACTTCCAGGAAGTTCACGCGGCTCTTCGATTCGCTGCTGAAGAAGGCGGCGAACCACTGGTTGCCGATGTGCAGTGTGTGGCCGTTCTTTCCCTGATGGCGGGCGGGTGCATAAACAGAATTGCGCAGGAGTCAGATTTGTTGGAAAGTGTCAATATG
>CAYFJO010000304.1:0-13084 GCA_964343305.1 uncultured Pirellulaceae bacterium
AGACTTCCGAAGTTTCGGAAAACTTCGGAAGTCTGGTTCGGGCCAACACACGAATAGGACACTACCAACCGATAACATTCGTGGACAAGGTCCACAACATCGGGTAGTCTGGGCTTTATCCTCTTTGTTTGACGGTATTCCGCATGTCCGAGCAAATTCAGGTCAACGAGACGAGTACTGTCGCCCGGCCAGATTGGGTTTTGCGGGTTGGCGTCAAAGTGTCGCTGGTTTTGCACTTTGCCGCCTTTGGCACAGTGCTGGTGCTGCCATTCCTTTGGCTGCTCGATCCACCGTCCTTTGATGACACGGCGATCACCGTGGTTCACTCGGCCAAGGTCGAGGAAGACGATACGGAGTCGCCCGAAGTGCGCATCGTCACCGAACCGGAAGAAGTGAAGGCCAATATGGTCGAGGATCGGCTAAACAAAGTCATCGCCGAAGCGAACAAGCTTTCGGACGAGGAAAAACAGGACCGTTTGAACGAGCTTGCCAAGCGATTGGAAGGCGTGTCGTCCGAGGAATCCGTCGATCAGATTGCAACCAAGTTCAATGAATGGTTTGGCAACCAACGAGCAACGAAACCGGCGGAAGAACCGGTCGCTGGCGATTTCGATCATGACACCGCTCAAATGCACGACGCACGGCGTGAGGAAGGAAAACTTGGTGGATGGGTCTACTACATTCAATTGATCGATGCAGAAGGCCGTTTGACCGAAGTGGAATTGGACGGACCGGAGGGCGAGACGCTGTACACGACGATGCAGCGGATTAAGTCGTTTCCGTTGATGGAAAAGGTTTATCGGCAGATCGCCATGCCCATTCTGGACAGGTTAATGAAGTCGGCGAATCAGACCGACGCCTCACCGAACAAGTCGCCGCCCGATCAGACCGAATCACCTGCCGACCCCGCCGCGACCATCAACAGCACATAGTGTTGAACGAGCATCAGACGGACGCCGAAAGAAGAACAAGAGGCGCCGCCCGGATTCGAACCGGGGATGGCGGATTTGCAATCCGCTGCCTTAGCCACTTGGCTACGGCGCCTGATGGTGGGCAACTTAGAGAATCCGCGGAATCGCGTCAAGAGAATTCGGATCTAGTCAAAATGGATGCGACACGTGCCATTGTCACAGGAGTCTGTTCTTCCCAGTCGATACCGGCGTTTTGCAATTTGGCGATACAACCATTGCCAAATAGGCAAACTCAACGGCACGTGCAGCAGGGGTGCAATCAACCACAACCGCGGCAATCGGCGGGTCAACCAGCGAAACGCGACCGCGCCTCGATACACGTTTCCTGCTTGATCAACGACGTGCATTTCTCGCATCAGATCGTCGTGCGAGAGGTCGGGATAGCGATTTGCGAATTGCTCCTCATGAAACGAGAGAAAGGCCAGGTGACCACGATGATCCCAGCGGGCAAGGCGACGGACTTGAGCAGAGCAGAACTTACAATGGCCGTCATAAATGACAACGGCTGCCTCTGGCCGCTCAACGGGCGTTGGTAATGTCTGCGGGTTCGAATCTGGTTGTGGTGTCGTAATCATGTTCGTTCTCGATGCACAACCACAGAACCGCGACGACGTCCCCCGCGCAACCGGGAAGTGTCAAAGTTCGGCCAACGACGGTAATACCCACGGCTTGCGATATTCTGAACGTGTCAAAAACCGCTCGGCATCCTCGTCGCCCGTGAAACGGTAGTTCTCGGCGTCGAATCGCAATGTTCGTCCGGCTCGCCAAGCAGCATTGCCGATGTGACATAATAAACTTGACGGATGGCCCACGGTTTCCAAGTCCGCGTTTGGCTTGCCACGATCGCGCATGCAACTCAAAAAGTCTCGCGCGTGAGCGACGTTATTGTCCGTCGCAGGTTCTTCGAGTATCTGTTTGCCGCCAGCATCAAACGCCCGCCAACGCCGATTGCCGATCACCGCATAACCTGCATCGCCGTAGACCGCTGCGCCTTCGGACTCGCCGTGCAGAGGGTAACGGGTCCAGATCCGCATCTCATAAGTCAGGATCGAGTTGCCATAGTCATACGTGACCATTAGGTTGTCCGGCCATTCTTGCACGTCGTCAAAATAGTGCTTGCCGCCGTGGGCCGAGCAAGACTTTGGAAAAGCGAGCAGCTTCTCACCTTTCGCTTCAATTCCGGTTTGCAGCGCCCATCGTGCCACGTCCAGTCGATGCACGCCGTCGTTGCCCAAGTCGCCGCTGCCGTAGTCAAAGAACCAGCGCCAGTTGCCGTGAAATCGACGCGGGTTAAAGGGACGTTTGGGAGCAGGACCCAGCCACAGATCGTAATCCACACCGTCCGGCGGATCGCGGTCCGGTATCGCGCTCAACGCTCCTTGTCGAGCACTCTCCCAAGCTTTGGCAAAACGCACTTTGCCAAGCTTTCCTTCGCGAATGTACTTCATCGCGCTGGCTTGCATCGAACCGCTGCGGGCTTGTGTGCCGAGTTGCACAACACGTTTGTACTTTTGCGCGGCGGCCACCATCGTGCGGCCTTCGATGATATTGTGGCCGTCGGGTTTCTCGACGTAGACATCTTTTTCGGCCTGGCAGGCATGAATCGTGGGCAGTGCGTGCCAATGATCGGGCGTGCCGGCAACAATCGCATCGACGGAGTTGTCGTCCAACGCTTCACGATAGTCCTTGATTCCTTCGGGGCGTTTGCCGGTTTTGTCTGCCACCTGCGCCACTCGCGATTGCAGCACGTCGAGATCCAAATCGCAGACATATTTGACATCCACGTCCGGTTGCGACGCAAAAGTGTTCAACAACGATCCACCACGTCCTCGGACACCCATGACACAAACCGTGATCCGGTCGTTCGGCGCAGCCTGGGCTGGCCCAATTAGACTGCTGCTCGCCGACGCCCATCCGATCGTTGCCGCGCTCCCCTTCAAGAATGTTCGCCGGTTCATGGTTGAGTCTCCGTAAAGATTCAAAATGTCATTGTAAAGCAATTGTCCCAATGGTTTCGGGAGCCATTCTAAATCGCTAGCATACAAAACCAATCTGTCGAATACCAGCAAAACTGTTTTTTGCAAAGGGAGATGGAGAGAATGCAGAAGTTGACGACCGTGTTTGTGTTGGGTCCTCAATCATCGTCCCGCCGGGACGGTCCCGACGGTGACCTGCAACGGATTTGTTTTTGGCAAGGACTAAGGAATGTTGATCCCAAGTCTTGCGGCTCGTTCACGCAACCCGCGTTCGAAATAGGGGAACATGTGCTCTTTGTACTTGGCGCGTTTGCGAGCCCAGTGAAACGTGCTGAGCACCAGTTCGAGAGACAACTGTTTGTTGTCGACCATCGTGACAACCGTCGCCACAAAAGCAAACTGTTCGGGTAACCGTGCTTTAAGACCCTTTTCCAGTTGATCTTTAAGGCCGGCAACTTCCACCGAAATCGGACCGATCGTACTTTGCACGCCGGCGGCTTGTGTTTCAATCGGTGCGACAAGTGCGAAGACAACGATCAACAAGGTGGTTATCTTTGACATGGAATGTCCCTCGATTCCGCAAAAGGAAAGGGCGACTTGTAGCGGATTTTGGCCCGTTGCCGCA
The DNA here is from genome assembly GCA_964343305.1 of uncultured Pirellulaceae bacterium. GTDB lineage: Bacteria > Planctomycetota > Planctomycetia > Pirellulales > Pirellulaceae > CAYFJO01. The sequence goes on from CAYFJO010000304.1 coordinate 3,573, forward strand.
AGACGTATTTGCAGCGTGCGGATGCACGCTTTACGAAGGTCTATACACGGACGCCCCAGACATCTCTACACGTCTCATTCACCCAACGCTCATTCACCCGAGGCCACGATCCATCCGCGACAGGAGGGGGACTGGCACTTACAAGGAATGGCCGCTCCGGCCAGCCAGTTGTAGTCGATGGTCAGTTCACGATCGGGTCTGATCTCTTCTCGCGCAATCAACAAAACTTGTCTTGGAGCGGCCCTTGCCTGATCGAACACTCGAAACATGCAATTCGGTTCGCAACTGTGATTGACAAAACGAAAGGGAGCATGGGGTTCCAGCACCAGGCCGTTTCCAATTTCAAAGCAGTACTCGGAACCGTAATCGAGATCTTCGATTACGTCTCCCGTAATCTCGCCAATGATTGCAAACGGCTGATACCGTCGCCGCGAAAATATCCCCTTACCAACACGGGTTTGACGTACGTATACCGCCTTGCTGCCGCGACCGCGCATGCCAAATCCTTTTTCCGCGGCTGATTCGGCGCGGCTCGGTTTACCGGTATCGTGTTAGACGGGTTTTACGTTTTCCGCCCGGGGACCTTTGGGGCCGCGGCCTACTTCGTATTCGACTTGCTGGCCTTCCGCAAGTTGCTCAATCGTTGTGTCGACCAATGCGGAGTGATGAAAAAAGAGGTCTCCTCGTTCACCCTCGATAAATCCGAATCCTTTTTCCGCGATGATCTTTTTGATCTTGCCTTCTGGCATGGTGCTTTCCTTTCAAGAATAGCTGTTAAAAACCTGATTTGATTGATTGTGTTTGCGATATTCTATCAGATATTGAAGTTATGCCCACAACTGCAAACCTTCAGGCGCACATGCACCTCGGCGCTACACTTTGGACATTTCTTGTTCCATGATTTCTGTTTGGGTTTCTTTTTCACAGTCGCCTTACGTTTCTTGTCTGCGGCAAGTTTTTTCTGTCGTGGTAAGTCCGCTTGTTCGATGGCACACTGTGGATGGATGCCGTCACGCGAATAGGACGGTTTTCCACACACGGGACAATCCCTCTTTCCGCGCCCGGCAACCACCGGTACTGGCTTCTTCTTTTTCATGTTGCACCACCGTTCTGCGGTCTTGGCCGTTTCGCTTGACGGATGCAACGAATCAGTCCAACAACCCAGTGGCAAAGGTCCGTCCGCCAACCAAGAAGTCCGACGCAGGCGCAGGCGATTGCGGCAAGTCATTTGGTTCAAGTCTGTGACCAGGCATTGACAGCGTTGGGGTCGTGCCAGAATCGATTGGAGAACGGAAGCCCGTACTTGGGTGGATTCTCTTCGCTACAGTAACGGGTCCTTAAATCGCTATGGGCGGGAACAGAATAATAGTGGCGATTGTGAGCTAAGTCGAATTTGCCTAGTCTAAATACAACCCTAAAACAATCAACAACGCTCCGTATTGTAGGGCACGATCTGGCCACCGTCTACGCGGCAAGTCGCCAAATTTGCAGTTCCGGCCACCGATTTTATTTGGGAAACCCTGTCCGTCAATCTGCTGCGACAGCGAAACGTCTGTTCTGAACGAGTTATTTTCCTGGGGGAGCAAGGGCGTGTTGAATCTCGGCCACGATCTCGCCGGTGGAACTTAAGACCTTAATTCCCCGCCGCCGGTCAGCTCGTTGAGACATTCTTTTGGATTGCCGAAGTCTGTTCAGAGGGCATCTGGAAATGTAGGTCTTGTGGTCAATCCCTATGCGAGGCGGCGGAGCATCACGTGGGTCATCGCGATTTGGATGGCAACGGCCGCGACCACAATCCTTACGGCTTCACGATGTGGATGGCCGGCGGCGGCGTCCAAGGTGCCAAACGGTTGGCACCACCGACGAAATCGGCCTTCACGCCGTCGAAGATCGCCTTTACACCCACGACTTGCAGCCCACGATCCTCTACCTGATGGGCATCGACAACATGAAGCTAACCTACCTGCACGAGGGCCGCCCCGAACGCCCAACGATCAATGAAGGCGCTCCCTGCAAGAAGGTTTTGGCGTAGAATTGGTGTAATGGCCGGTCAATTAATTCCATTGCCTGAGTTTTCGCCACCCGTTCCCAAGTCCTTGTCGCGCGAGCAATGTGTGCAACTTTGGATGGATCACATGGACACGTGCGAGCAATTTTTGTTAGCCGGACTGCAACGAGAAGCAGGGCCCGAACAAGACGTCACAGCTCTTTATCGCAAATGGTACGAGCAGGTTATGGATGATCACGATCGTGCGATGATTCGTATGGGCAATCGGCTTGAAATTGCACGAGGAACACAGTGACATCCAAAGCTGTGCTAACACGTTGGCCGCTGTTTGGATGACTCTCGAACCGCTCACTTTGCCGATGGCAGTGATGGGTGGATTAGCCCTGTCGGCGTGGAAGCATGTGCGGTCCACGCAGGATGTCGAGTTGCTGGTCGGCATCAGCGAGTCATCTCCCGATGACCTGCTGCAAAATCTCAAGCAAGCAGGATTTCATCCCAAGCGTGAACCGCCAATCATGCCGCTGGGTTCGATGCTGCTATTGCAACTTACATTCGAACCAGAAGACCACTTCTTGAGGTTGAGGCGGACTTCTCGGAGATCTGGCAAGACGCGTTTCCAGGAAGAGCGTTTGAGCATTAGCACGGCGAGGATCGTGTCATGCCGATCATGGGGATCAAGTTGATGAATGAAGAGAAGTTCTTGCGAATCATCGATGGCTCATTGGAGAAGTCGAATGGCCACCCAGGCCTTCATTGTCAAAACGTCGAGGACGAACTTGAACAGGTTTCGCTCGATGTTGCCGACAAGTGCCACGGTCAGACGTATGTTGATTTCTTGATTTCGATGGGGGCCAAGCATAGGCACGAGATTGAGTAGATCAAATTGGAAAAAATCGAAAACTCGCGAACCCAAATCTGTCGGTAACTGTCCGAACGGGGCGACAATACGTTAAACTCGAATTCCCGCGATTCTCTCGCCAAGTTTCCCCACTTGTAAGTAGAACGACCTTGGACCCATCACGTGCCCCCAGTACGCTTTGGACTTTGACCGCCGGTCAGCGGGCGCGATATGCCAGCGCGATTGCGGCGATGGGCGTTGGCACCATCTTTCTACTGCTCGTGCCATTTCTTCTCAAATATACGCTCGATGGGTTGAAAAGCGGCGAAGCAACGCTAGTCGGGACTTTGATTCCGGCAGCCATCGGCATTGTGGCGTTTCATGCAATTCATGGATTCTTCACTTATCTGCGCGGGCGATGGGCGGCTCAGGCCAGTGAAGGGATCGTGCGACAGTTGCGGCATCGGTTGTATCAGCATCTTGAGCGATTGCCGTGTGCTTATCATGATCGCGCCGATACCGGCGACCTGGTGCAGCGATGTTCGTCGGACGTCGAGACGGTGCGCGTGTTTTTGGCTGCGCAGGTGGTCGAGATTGCTCGCGTGATGTTGTTTGTGCTCGTTGCGATTCCGATCATGTTTTGGCACGACGTGACGATGAGCCTCATTAGTCTGTCGCTCGTGCCGGTCATCGTGTTGTTTGCGGTGTTGTTTTTCTACAAAGTCCGCGGGTTGTTCAAACAAGTCGACGAGTCGGAAGGGCGACTAACGACTGTCTTGCAGGAAAACTTGACGGGCATCCGCGTTGTACGAGCGTTCGCTCAGCAAGAGTTTGAAATTGAGAAGTTTCAAGAACGCAACGACGAGTTCCGCGATCTTGAGTTTCGGTTGTTCATCACGCTCAGCAATTATTGGTCGTTATCCGATTTGCTCGTGTTCTGCCAAACGGGATTGGCGTTGTTTGTCGGTGCGTATTTTGTGCAGCAAGGACACCTTTCGCTGGGAACCTGGGTTTTGTTTTGGTGGTTGCTGCGGCAGATTATTTGGCCAGTTCGACAGATTGGCCGCGTTTTGGCGGACACGGGCAAAGCGTCGGTCGCGCTCGGAAGGATTCACGAAATCTTGGATGAATTGGCCGAATCGGAAGACGCCCTCCCGGCTGAGTCGGCGCGCGGGACGATCGAGGTGAACAATCTTGCGTTTTCCTACAGCGGCGATCGGCCGGCGATCGATGACCTTTCGCTGACCATCGAGGAGGGCGAAACCGTCGCGTTGCTTGGTCCGCCAGGTTCGGGCAAGTCGACGCTCGTGAATTTGCTTGTGAGACTCTATGAGTACGAGCAAGGCTCGATTCGCATCGGTGGCGACGAGCTAAATACAATTGACCGCCACGCAATTCGCGACTCGTTTGGTGTGGTGTTGCAGGATCCGTTTCTGTATTCGAAAACGGTTCGCGAGAACATCATGCTGGGTCACATTTCGGCCGCGGACCACGAAGTTGAGGAGTCGGCTCGTGCGGCCGATATTCATGGGAATATTTTGGCGTTCGAAGATGGCTACGATACCAAGGTTGGCGAGCGTGGCGTGACGCTTTCCGGCGGACAACGCCAACGGATGGCGATTGCACGAGCGTTGCTCAAAGATCCTGAGTTCCTTGTGCTGGACGACAGCCTCAGCGCGGTCGACACCAAGACCGAGGCTCACATTTTGCGAGCCCTCGCATCGCGCCGCGGCAAACACACGACGATTCTGATTGCACATCGATTGTCGTCCACGCGGTTGGCCGATCGCATTTTCGTGCTGGATCACGGGCGATTGCTCCAACAAGGCACACATGATGAACTGCTCGCCATCGAAGGACCCTATCGTCGCTTGTGGAACATCCAAGGCACGTTGGAAGACGAGATCGAACAGGATTTGGCCGTCTCTCGGCAAGTCTCCGGACCAGTTTCTGGTAAAGGAGACGATCGATGATCGACTTTGCCGATTACGAAGATGATCAGGAAGAAAAAGTCGACCTTCAATTGTGGCGAAAACTGCTGCAATACACGCTGCATTATCGCGGCACGTTCATCGCGTTCATCTTCGTCGCGCTCGGTTTGGCGGCCAGCGATTTGGGCTTTCCGCTGCTCGTCGGCACGTTGATCACGGACATCGAGAAGAATGGCACGGACGTCAACATCCCATTCTACGCGGCGATGTATGGAGTGCTGATCGTGTCGCTCTGTTCGTTCATTTGGTGCTTTATCGCTTGTGCCGGAAAGATCCGCACGCATGTTAGCCACGACATCCGCCGTGACGCGTTCAAGCAATTGCAGGAACTGTCGTTCAGCTTTTTTGACAACAAGCCGGTCGGCTGGTTGATGGCGCGGTTGACGTCCGATTGCCAGCGGCTGTCAAACATCCTCGCTTGGGGCGTAATGGATTTTATTTGGGGCGTGACGCTGATGGTGGGCATTACGGTGGTCATGCTGATCTTCAACTGGCAGCTTGCGCTGACCGTTTTGGGCGTCGTGCCGGTGTTGTTCGTCGTGAGCGTTTATTTTCGCAAACGGATTTTGAGAGCATCGCGGCTGGTTCGCAAAAACAATTCGAAAATCACTGCAACGTACAACGAGAGCATCATCGGCGTGCGGACGACAAAAGTCTTCGTACGCGAAGAGGAAAACCTTGGCGAATTCGATCATTTGGCGGACGACATGCGTCGGCATTCGATTCACAACGCAGTGCTGTCGGCGATCTATCTGCCGATCGTGTTGTCATTGACGAGCGTGGCAATTGCGCTGACGTTGACACTCGGCGGTAGCAAGGTGCTCGCCGGAACGCTTACGATCGGCGGTGTTGTCATGTTTGCCTACTACGCCCAGTTGTTCTTTCAACCGATCCAAGATTTGTCGGCTTGGTTTGCCGAATTGCAAATGGCCCAGGCGTCGGCCGAACGTGTGTTGAGTCTGGTCGAGGCCGTGCCGGAAGTTCGCGATCGCGAAGAAGTTTTAGCGCGTTTGCAAAAGTCCGGCGACAACGGTCAACCTGCCGAGATCGGCCAGATCGAGTTCCACGACGTCGGCTTCCGTTACGCCAGCGGACCGCAAGTGATCCGAGATTTCAACTTAACGGTCAAGCCGGGTCAAACCATCGCCCTGGTCGGCGCAACCGGTGGAGGCAAATCGACGCTGGTCAATCTTCTGTGCCGATTTTACGAACCGACGGAAGGCAAAATCCACATCGGCGGCGTGGATTATCGCGAGCGTGGCTTGAAGTGGCTTCAGTCCAAGCTGGGCATCGTTCTGCAACAACCGCACCTGTTCAGCGGCACGATCGGCGACAACATCCGCTACGGCAACCTGAACGCAACCGAGCAACAAATCGAAGAGGCCGCGAAGCTGGCTGGTGCACACGATTTCATTTCGAACTTGGCAAGCGGCTACGACACCGAAGTTGGCGAAGGCGGCAATCAACTGAGCCTGGGAGAAAGGCAACTGGTGTCGTTCGCCCGCGCCGTTCTCAAACGCCCGCAATTGCTCGTGATGGACGAAGCCACCTCTTCGATCGACACCGAAACCGAGCGGCAGATCCAAGACGGCTTAGCCCGCGTACTCGACGGCCGCACGTCATTCGTCATTGCTCACCGTCTCTCCACGATCCGCGCCGCGGATCGCATCTTGGTCATCGAACACGGCAAGATCGTCGAACAAGGAACGCACCGCGAGCTACTCCGCCAAGCCGGCCACTATCACGAACTCTACACCGAACAATCCATGCGCGACATCGTGCGGATTGACGGCGCTTTTGATGAAAGTCGCTAGTCCCGTTGCGACTTTGCCATTATTCTGCATTGTTGGGCATGCTACAATGTTCGTTGAGGTCAACCATGATTGAAATCCGATTCACGGGCGACGAACTGTGGGCAAGAATTGAGCGTGCTGTGGAGAAAGTGAAAGAACGGTTGCGCCGCGTCACCGAAGCGCTGAACATGGCTGACATCCCCTACGCAGTCGTTGGCGGCAATGCCGTACAACATTGGGTGGCTCAAGTCGATGAATCGGTGGTGCGAAACACTCGCGACGTTGACATCATCATCAATCACTGCGATTTGGATAAAGCCATCAAAGCCTTGGAAGCGGCGGGCTTCATTTATCGGCGGGCTGCGGGTGTCACGATGTTTCTGGACGGCCCGAATGCAAAGGCCCGCGATGCGGTGCATGTCGTGTTTGCAGGCCAGAAGGTTCGAGACGACTACCCGGAACCAGTGCCCGGTATCGACGACTACGAGTGGATCGAAAACGCCCGCACGCTTCCGCTAGCGTCGCTGGTAGAAATGAAACTGACATCCTACCGGCGCAAAGATCAAGTTCATCTCCAGGACATGATTTCGGTTGGGTTGATTGACGAATCATGGCTGGATCGCTTTTCCGCGGAGTTACGACAGCGCCTGAAAGTGCTGCTTGATGATCCAGACGGCTAAGGCGAGCGGCGGGTGAGAACTTGCCGATCATAACCCGAAGCGTGAGCGAGGAACTGGCCTCACTGGAGTTTCGCATTGGGATATTCTCATCTGCCACTCGCCCCACTCTTGGCAGATTCCCATTTTGCCTAATCGTCGGCAAATTCTCCCCAATCCGCAATGTTCGCTCAAGCGGTATAACCAGACGCGTCGAATATTGAGAATACGTGCCGTTGTGCAGTTATTTCCCTGAGCTTGCTTGCATGTCAACAACTTTGCCAATTCGTGAAACAAACGACCCATCCAGACCAGGGATGTTGCGCAGTTTGTTTGAATGGATCGCGGATTGGGGTGATGTATTCATCAACGCGATCGCCGCTGTTGGAGATCTGGCGATTTTTGTCTGGCGGATGACCGTCTGGATGGTGACGCGGCGGCCCAAGCGGGACACGATCTTGCCGAACTTTTACCAAGTCGGCGTACGGAGCTTGCCGGTCGTCGCACTGACGGGGACGTTTTTTGGCATGATCGTCGCGTTGCAAGTACATTATCAATTTCATTCGATCGGGCTGGAGTCGAGACTCGGTGCGGTGATCAATATGGCGCTGGTGCGCGAATTAGGGCCGGTGCTGGCAGCCGTCATGCTGGCTGGACGTGTTGGCAGTTCCATGGCGGCGGAACTCGGCACGATGCGAGTCACCGAACAAGTCGATGCGCTGGCCACGATGGGGACCAACCCGATCCATTACCTGGTCGTACCGCGGTTTTTGGCCTGTTTGATTTTGATTCCCACGCTGACCATCATGGCCGACTTCATGGGCGTCATCGGCGGATACTTTTACAGCGTCATTGTGTTGGAGATCGATCACCAGTATTACTGGACGAACTCCGCAAAGTTCGTCGGCGGCATCGACGTGCTGATCGGCGTCGTCAAGAGTGTCTTTTTCGGTGCCGCGATCGCGGTGATCAGTTGTCATCGTGGATTCAAAAGCGGCGCCGGTGCGGAAGGTGTTGGGCGGGCCGCGACCGAAGCGTTCGTGTATTCGTTCGTCGCCATTATCGCGCTCGACTTTGTCATCGGAATTGCACTGGAAGTCATCCACGAAGCATTCATAGGGCATCACGCTAGTTTTGTCTGATTCAGAAACCAACCACGACATCTTGCCAGCCAGCGATGCGTTGATTGACGTTCGCGGGCTCAACGTGCGCTTCGGCCATCAACACGTGCTGCGCGACATCGATTTATCGATCCCCCAAGGGCAGACGCTGGCCATCATCGGCGAAAGCGGCTGCGGCAAAACGGTGTTGATGAAATCGATCATTGGGCTGGTGACTCCCAACGAAGGTGAAGTCCTGTTTGACCGACGCAACCTTGTCGAGCTGAGCGACAGAGAATTGACACAGCAGCGGCTGCGGTTTGGATTTGTGTTCCAAAACGCGGCGTTGTTCGACAGCATGACGGTGGGCCAGAATGTGGCCTTCCCTTTGCGACAACATCGTACTCTGAGCCACGAGGAAATGTATGACATGGTCGTGGCCCGTTTGGAAGAGGTGGGCTTGCCAAGCAACGCGATCTTGAAGAAGCCGGCGGAATTGTCCGGTGGAATGCGGAAACGTGTTGGTCTCGCACGAGCCCTGATTATGGACCCGGAAGTGTTACTGTACGACGAACCCACGACGGGGCTCGACCCGATCGTGAGCGACGTGATCAACGAGTTGATCCTGAGCACTCGGGCACGCAACTCCGTCACCGGCGTGGTGGTCACGCACGACATGAAGTCCGCGCGCAAAGTTGCTGACCGGGTCGTGATGTTGTACCCGCTGACGTTGCTCGAAGAAGATGAGTCGCAGATTATCTTCGACGGCTCAGTCGATGAACTCAATCACTGTGAAGATCGGCGTGTACGACAGTTCGTGCGGGGTGAGGCAGGGAACCGATTAATGGCCGTGAGGAACGCGGCGTAGTTTAGCAGTAGGACGGATTGCCAATCCGTCCATTGATTCGGAAAGACGGACGGATTAGCAATCCGTCCTACAATGCATGGAAGATCGCATCATTCAATTTCGTGTCGGCGTGGTGGTCATCGCCGCTTGCTTAATCGGAGGGACGCTGGCGCTGTGGTTTGGTGAAGGCATCCGTCACACGTACACGATCTACTTGAAATATCCTTCGGCTCCGGGCGTCGCGGTCGATACGCCGGTGCGCAAGAGTGGCATCCGCAT
>CAYFJO010000305.1:0-13079 GCA_964343305.1 uncultured Pirellulaceae bacterium
GTACGGGTCTGTGGGAGCCCTGGGTGAGCAATCACCCAGGGCCACCTGGCCCCGGAGCAATTGCGCGGCCACCACCGGTCGATAGGTAAATCAGATTGATGGCGCGAGATAGCCTGGTTTCACCGCTGAAGATCATAGCCGTTCGTGACCAAGGTCGATCCGATCGGGTGCAAACGCCGCTTCATGCTAAGTGACTCATGACAAAAAGAATCCTTGGTCACGAATACGTTTCACTGAGATGACCAATGTGGGCGTGCCATTTGTTCTCAAACTCTAAGGACATCGGACGTCCTGTGCGCGCAACGACGTCGGAGCATCCGGATCGAGCGCGCAAACACCAGCGACCCAGTTGGGATTCGCTTTCGTCGCGTCGCACAGGTAGCGGTTGTCATAGTTGTAGAAAGAAACAGCCTGCACAGCCTGCACGGCCCGCACTGCCGTCACACCATTTGCGAGGCTGGTCTTGCGAAGATCATCGATCGAAGCCTTCCCACCCGGCACACGCAAGGGGTTCATTTTGGGTTGGTAGCGCTCCTCGTCCGGTGAGTAGATGTGGGCGTGACAGTCGATGATTCGCATGGTGGGTATCGTGTTTCGTGTTTCGAGAAACGTGTTTACTGAACCTGAGGTCTAACTGAAGTCTATCCATGACCTACGTGACTGGCGACCCGCCGCGAAACGCCGTAAACTTCAAGTTTCCGCACTTAGCGCGCAGCAGCCAGACTCAGAAACGAGGGAAACTATGATAATCAGAAAATGCAGGTTTCGCAGGACGATCAACGATTGCCTTCTCGGCCTTTGCATAATGGTTTTTGCGACCAAAATGTCGCTGTCTGCCGAACCGCCAGTTAAACCGGCAGCCGAGGACTGGCCCTGGTGGCGCGGACCGAATTTCGACAACATCGCTGCCGAGCAGCAGGATCTTCCTTTACGATGGAGCAAAACCGAAAACGTGGTCTGGAAGACTGACGTGCCCGGCCGAGGTCACGGCTCGCCGTGCCTATGGGGTGATCGTCTTTTCCTTCCCACGGCAGATGACGAGGCAGGGACGCTGTCCATCCTCTGTACGGATCGCAGCAGCGGGCGAGAACTGTGGCGGACGGAAATCCATCGCGGCGGCTTGATGCGCATGCATCCGAAGAACTCTCATGCATCCGCCACGCCCGCCTGCGACGGTCGGTACGTGTTTATGCCGTTTATTGCTCAACGTGCCATTTGGCTGACGGCAGTCGACTTCGATGGCAAGATCGTCTGGCAGAAGAGGCTGGGTGACTTCGAGTCGATGCACGGATATGGCTCTTCGCCACAATTGTACGAGTCACTGGTCATCGTTGTCAGTGACAGTGTGAGCGACAGTTTCCTGACGGCCGTCGATCGTCGGACCGGCGAGATCGTCTGGCGGACCGAACGCGCCGACTACAGATTGGGAACTTATGCCAGCCCCATCGCCGGCCGCGTCGCCGGCCGCGATCAATTGCTGATCCACGGCCCGCACAAGGTCTTCAGCTACGATCCGGCAACCGGCAAGCTGCTGTGGACTTGCGATGGTCCCTGCGAATCGACCGCCTCGACGATCAGTTTCTCGGAGAACTTGGTCTATGCGTCAGGTGGTTTTCCCAAGAAACAACTGTTGTGCATTCGCGCTGACGGCAGCGGCGACGTGACCGACTCACACGTGGTTTGGATGAAAAAAGGCAGGATGGCCTACGTGCCGTCACTGCTGCTTGCCGACGGGCTGCTCTGGATGGTCGAAGACCGAGGCGGGGCAACTTGTTTCGATGCCGCAACCGGTGAAGAGATCTGGAAGACACGATTGGCCGGCAATTTCAGCTCCTCGCCGGTGCTCGCCGCCGGGCATATTTTTGTCGTCAACGAGGCCGGTGTGATGTATGTCTTCAAGGCGGGCCGATCTTATCAATTGGTCGCCGAAAACGATCTGAGCGACGGCGGATACGCGACGCCGGTAGTCAGCCGCGGACGTATTTATCTCAGAACTTTGCATCACCTGTATTGCCTGGCGAAACCGAAGTGACCCGTGTCAACGTTGATGGAGAAGAACAATGAACTCAATTCTACTTTTGATTGCTGCCATGAGCGTAGGGCTGGAGCGGCCCGATGTTGAGTTTCAGGTGTTTCAGTTTCCCGCCAATCAGATTCCTCGCATTGACGGCGACGCGGAAGACTGGTCGATCGTTCCCGATTCGTACGCGATCGGTACAGATGAACTGCGCGAGACGGTAATTGGAATCGGCGACAAGCATGATCCGGAGAATCTGGACGTGAAGGTCAAAGTCGGGTGGGTGAAGGGGCTCAACCGGCTGTACTTTCTCTACGAAGCGCAAGACAATTATTGGGACTTTGCTCGAGGGGATCTGCACAACGATATCTTCGAGGTGGTAATCGACGGCGATCTGTCAGGCGGGCCGCTGATCCGCCAGATGCATCCGAATGAGAAGCTGCGAGACAAACTGGACACGCACTTTTTGTTTCACGGCGTCCATGCACAGAATTATCACATTTTCACCCCCGCCGAAGGCAAGGACTGGGCAATGGTGTGGGGTTGCCAGCCCTGGATCAAAGAGTTGCCTTACGCCAACGCGGCCTGCAAGTACAACTTCAAACACGGCGAAAGTGGCAAGCTCGCGCTTGAGTTTTTTGTGACGCCGTTCGACTATGCTCCCGCGGAGAATTCGCGCGCCGTTCCGTCGAAGCTAGTGGAAGACAAAGTGATTGGTCTGTCGTGGGCCGTTCTGGACTATGACGACAAAGAGGCCGAGCGATACGGCGGTTTCTGGAACCTCTCGCACAAGACAACGATGTATGGTGACGCTTCGGATCTGGTCGCATTCCGACTGATGCCTATCGACAAGAATCTCCGCAGGCCCGTTGAGGCAGATTGGTCGTTCAAGGTCGTCAGCCGGAAGGATCGCGTTGTCGCATTCCGTGATCGTTCGTTTGGCGAGATCACATCTTGGCGATGGGATTTCGGCGATGGGAACTCCGCCACCACGCGCCATCCCACGCATCGATACGAGAAGCCTGGCCAGTACATTGTGACGCTTTACATCAAGGGACCGGAAGGCAAGGCACGTCGAGCGAAAGTCTGGGACGTGACGCTGCCGTAACCACCGGCTCGCGAGTGAGTCGCGACTTGGCCGCCCTGGCGGTTAACCGCTAACGGCGTAGTGGTGTCGTTGCGTGGCAAACTCATTGGCGTCACAATTGAACCATGCTCGAAACTGCAACCATAGTGAAGGGCGCATTGAATTCTCGACCGTGGAACTCGATTTTCAAGGAATGTGTGTGATGATCAATTGGAGCGTGTTTGCGTCAGGTGTGTTTCGTACTGCCACGTTTCTGGCTGTTGGATTTGCAGCAATCGGAGGAATGGCTGACGACGAAGTGAAGCAAGCGAAGAAAGTGCTTCGCGCCGGAGCTTTTGCTATCGATGTCTCTCCGCAGAAGTTTCCGGTTCCGGTCAGTGGAGGAATTCTGCCTCAGTTCGCTACGAAAGTCATCGATCCGCTGCACGCTCGTTGCCTGGTGCTTGACGATGGCAAGACAGAACTGGCTATAGTCATCGTGGATAGCCTGCTGATTTCTCGCGAGCTGTCGGATCAGGCGAAGGAACTGGCCAGCGAGGCGACCGGAATCGCGCACGACCGCATGTTGATCGCCGCGACTCACACGCATTCCGCTCCGGCCGTGGTCGGAGCCCATGCCACCGATCCAGATTTGGAGTACGCCCAGTTTCTGGTTCGCCAGATTGCCAAGGGAATTGCACTTGCCAAAGAGAATCTTCGTCCGGCACGGATTGGCTGGGGGATCGGCAAGAACGATAAGAACGTGTTTTGTCGCAGATACTTGATGAAACCGGGAACTGCCCGGACGAATCCCTTTAGCGGCAAGACAAACGATCGCGCGCAGATGAATCCGGGACATACAAACCCCAACAAGATCAAACGGACTGGGCCATCCGATCCCGATGTCGCGGTGTTATCGGTACAAACGACTGCCGGGGAGCCGATCGCGCTGTTGTCCAACTACTCCACTCACTACGTTGGCGCGCCAGCGGTATCAGCAGACTACTTTGGAGTTTTTTGCCGCAACATGACCAAACTGCTGAAAGCGGAGAACTGTTCGCCGCCTTTTGTCGGTATGCTTTCCAATGGCACCAGCGGTGATGCGAATTGCGTCGATTTCGATGGCCCGTCTCGTCGGAAATTTGACCGATTTTCTGTCGCGAGTGAAATAGCACAGACAGCGTTCGACACGTACCAGGAAATCGAGTACTTCGACTGGGTGCCGCTGGTGATGAAAGAGAAGGCGCTGGAGCTCAATGTTCGCATGCCCAACGACGAAGAAGTAAAGGCCGCCAAACAAGTGTTGGCCAAACTTGAAAATGGGCGACCAACGAATATCGTCGAGTCTTATGCACGGGAGACTGTGCTGCTGAGCCAATTGCCCCCCACTCGCGAAATCAAACTACAAGCCATTCGAATCGGAGAGCTCGGGATCACGGCCCTGCCTAACGAAGCTTTCGGCAGCACTGGACTGACGATCAAGAAGCGGAGCCCACTGGGGACAACCTTTACCATCGACCTGGCAAACGGATACGCAGGTTACTTGCCGCCGCCTGAGCAACACAAACTCGGCGGTTATACCACCTGGCGAGCACGGACGAGTTTACTGGAAGTCGACGCGGAGCCAAAAATCGTTGACACGGTTGTTGGGTTGCTCCATCTTGTTGCCAATCAACGAGTCGATGAGAAGGCAGTACGTGTCAGGTAACGCTAATCGACGAACATTGCTCGGCATTGGTTCATCCACTTTCGTCCCCGCACCGGCCCGTTGCCCGCATGCAATATGATCCATCGCCGTTGCCGAGAAAGGGGAAGAGAGCCAGTGGCAGAAGTTCGTTTCGGACGATCCTGCCGGCCTGCTTCACTTTTCGGAAGCGATCAAGAAAGCGAAGAGCGTCTGCGGCTACGAAATCTCACCCGGCGCAACGGTATCACGATACACCTCAACCGTGACACGTATACGGCCATCATTGCCTGACGCAGACGTCGCCCAAGCCTCGGTCTTCGGACCATGAGGCAACGCAATCGTGCATGCCGCAATGAACAGGGCTGTCACGCTAGACATCGAGTTTAATCCCGTGGATCGTTGCCATGAATCTCCAAGTGTTCGGTCGCGTGGAAGTCTTGCTGGCGAAACCCGTCCGGCGATTGTATCATGACGACAATCCAATCGGGACCTTCCTTCACTCGGAATTCGCGTCAAGGCACGTGCGTCCCGCACTCAAAGAGGGAGAAGATGATGAGATCATTGCGATACGTGCTTGTGATTCACAGCACGATGCTGATCAGTACATTGGTAATTGGTGGAGCGAGACTAGACGCGCAAGGTCCGCCGGCCCGAATTGAAGTATGGGACACGAAGAGTCCATTGGCAAACAGGTTGTCGTCCGCCGATTGGACGGCGAAAGACGCTTGGGAGCAGAAAGCCCGCAATCAAAAAGCACCGTCCTTCCAAGGCGATGCCGTGATGAGCAATGGTCGCATTCTTGTTGTCGTGCGCAAACGAGCGTCTGCAGCGGACGTTTACTCGGTTGCGTCTGCCGAGCCGGTCCAGCGAGTTCAACTTCGTCTGCAGACTCTCAAAGGCACACCGGCCGCTCGTCTTCAGCGCGTGGCTCTGGTTGAAAACACTCGATCGGCCGTGCGTCTGGAGACCGTCTACGAGACTGACGAAGGCGATTCAGTCTCCGCGAGCTTCCGACTCAAGCGAGGTGCTGTCGCGCTCGAAGCATCGCCTGGCGCTGGTGCGGGACGGCTACGCGTCGATGTTTCCGTGCGGTACGTTGTTCTGCCCGATTTTTTCGCGGACGATATTCTGATCGACGCCACCAAGATCCCCGTCGCCTCGGCGGAGATTCCAAGTGAGAACTTTCTGCTGCACATGACCGGCGAAGGAAATTCCATCGCCATGTGTGTGTTCGAGAACCGAGATCAAGACGTTCAAGTGACGTTCGCAGGAGAAGGTGACCGCCGAATTGCAACAGGATCGGACATTCGTTTCGGAAAGGATGGCAAGGTTTGGGTAGCGCTGTTAGAGGGGCCCGGAATCTGGCATGCGTTCGATGTCAAAGAAGAGGACGCTGGCCAAATTATGCCGCTGGAATGGAAGATGCCCTTCGCGGCCCAATGGCGTACCGATTTCACGCGCCGCAACGAGCTGACCGACAGTTGGGAGATGCTCTATCCGGCGAAAGATGGCGATGGCTACATCAAACCGACGTGGCTGCCCGGCGCGTCTGGCGGCAAGCCAAGCGTGACCGCGACGGGCGAGATCGATAACGATGCCTACAAAGCGGGCGGACCGGCGTCGAATCGGTTGGGGCCGGAGCGCAAGCGATGGATCACCGTGCTGGGCCGATACTCGTATCCATGTTGGACGGACAAGGAGCAGATGGCACATGTGCAGCCATTGAAGCATAAGCGCGACGACTTGATGTTTCGAGGTCCCGCAGTGATTTACCCAATCAATCGTTTGCCCCAGACGCCGATCGATACGTACACGACCGTCGACGTAGTTCGAGGCACATTGGGCGTAGGGCCGTGCGAGTACCTATTGAGTGTCGAAGGACAACGACAAGATCACATTGGCCGCGCGACGTGCCACGTCCGAAGTCTTCTCAACGTGATTTACGAGAACAAACAACAAACGTCCCAGCGGAAGGACATCGAGAACTATCTGGGAGACGCGTTGGATTTTGTCAAACACATTCGCAACCGAATCGATCTTTACATCGAGTTCGGCGGCGAGATGACTAAGTATCTTGCGGCGCAAAAGAAAGCCCACCCTGAACTGTCAAAGCCCTTGACGGAGATGGAACAAATCGTCGGCCAACTCGACGATCGTCTGTCCGACCGTCGTGACGGAATCAAATCCGTGGAATACGTCGTGAAGCTCAACGATGGCTTCCGCAAGAACCTTCTCAACTATGATGGTCCCGATTCCATCAGTCGACTCAAGCAATACACTGACTCACTGACGAAGGTCGGCGGCAGTCAGGACGGACTGGTCGGCGAGTGCCGATGGATTGTACGCACCCTTCGACAGCGAGCCGCGCTCGCGATGGCGGTCGATCCGCGGTTCGCAGAAACAGCGAAGGAAATCCGTGCCAGAACACAAAAAGTTCTGCTCAAGCCGTCAGCCTATGAAGGGGCGCGTCATTGAGTCAAAATCACAGACGCACACGTTCGCTCTGCCTTGGGCTGATATGTTGCGGCCCCCTTGGGGCTGGAGTTCTGGCATTCGTAGCTTTGTCCGGCTGTACGACGAACGAATCGTCCGATCTCGGCGATAAGAACGGCACGACGAACGTCACGCGCCCGGCATCGGGCGGCGAGATGATCTTGATCATCGGCGGTCAGTTTTCCATGGGTGACGCAAGTGGCTCGGCCGACGAGACGCCCCACAGAGTGATTGTCGATTCCTTTTTCATGGACAAGTATCCCGTTTCGCAGCAGCTCTACGAAAAAGTCGCCAGTGCGAATCCTTCGAAACGAGAGAGCCCAACCCATCCAGTTGAGCGCATGCAGTGGACTGAGGCCGCGCGGTTCTGCAACATGTGTTCGGAATTGGAAGGCTTGACGCCATGCTACGACCTGAAGACGTGGCAGTGCGACTTCGAGGCGCATGGATATCGGCTGCCGACGGAAGCGGAATGGGAATATGCTTGCCGCGCGGGAAGCCAAGCGACGTACTTCTTTGGCGAAGACGTGGCGAAGTTATCCAAATACGCCTGGTGCAAGCCACATTCAAAGGGAAAGACGTGGCCCATCGGACAGAAGACTCCCAACGCGTGGGGTCTTTGCGACATGCACGGCAACGTTTGGCAGTGGTGCAACGACTACTACGGCGAATCGTACTACGCGGACAGTCCAACTAAAAACCCCAAGGGTCCCGCCACCGGTGAGAAGAGGGTTTTGCGCGGCGGCGCGTGGAATTCAACTGCAGCGGCATGCCGCGACGCCTATCGCTTTAGCGAGTTTCAAGTATTCACCGATGCATGTTTTGGTTCGGACAGTTACGGTTTCCGTCGCGTGAGGAATGTGAAACCTGCATCCCCAAAAAAAACGCAACCCGCCGATGATACGACGACGGTGGCCGACAAAAGCACCAACGACATCAGCACCATTAAGAGTATTGAATCGGACGATACGGCAAAGACGCTCGAACGCACGATCGTGTTGGACGGAAAAATCGACCCCAAGCGGCTCCAGGGCAAAATTGTGTTCGTTAGCGATCGAGGTGGACTGCTTGACATCTGGAAGATGAATGCGAACGCACAGGAAGTCTTACAGCTCACCAACGACGAACACGCTGACGCCGATCCACGTTTCTCGCCTTCGGGCAAGCGCATCATGTACACGTCGATGCGAGAAGGCTTCCCGCAAGTCTGGGTGATGAACGCCGACGGATCCAGTCCGCAGCGCATCACCGACGGGTCGCAAGCCGCTTGGTCGCCCGACGGACAATCGATCATTTTCGTTCGCGACGCCCAGGTGTACATCCGTGATTTAACTTCGGGCAAAGAACGACGCATCACACCCGAAAAGTGGCGGCGGTGCGGTGTGCCTGCCTGGAGACCAGATGGAAAGCAAGTCGCGGTGGCAAGTCGTCATCTCGCCAAGATTGGCATCTTCCTTCTCGACCCCAATGGAACAAAACACGAGCAATTGAAAACCGAAGATGCGTGCTGTACACCGCAGTGGTCCTCGGACGGCAAACACATTCTCTTTCAAACAGACAAAGGCCACATCCATTTGTTTTACACGAGCGACGGCATGGAAGAGCAGGTAACCTTCGGCGCCGACATTCAACATGATGCACGATTTTCACCGGATGGTTCGATGTTTGTTTACTCCCGCGCTGCGACCGAGGATGGACCGTGGCAGCTTTGGATCACCGACCTGGAAAGCGATGACTTGGATTCGATGCAGCTTACCAATCAAGGATCAAATCGCCTGCCTGATTGGCACTCAAAGTAGCCGTCACGCTCCGCATGAGTCTATGACAAGACAAGGATTCAACAATGAAACGATTGCTGACATTTATCGTTCTACTTGAGTTGCCCCTCGGCGTCGTGCACGCCGACGAAGCACTGAAGGCCGAACTGCACTCGTCACCGCACAAGATCGTCTTCGAATCCTACGTCGATGACAATTGGGAGTTGTTCGTCATAAATGCGGACGGCTCGGGAAGAAGGAACCTGACGAACACAAAGGATGTCCATGAACTTTACCCGCAAGCCTCGCCCGACGGAACGAAGATTTGCTTCCTGGCCGATGTCCAGAAGGGTCGAGAGACTCTGCGCAGTGTCAATTACATGAATGCCGATGGTTCCGGCCGCAAACTCGTGGCAGAGAAATCTCGGCAACCTTGCTGGAGTCCCGACAGTTTGAAGGTTGCTTATCTGCCGCAGGAGTTCAAGCGTTTCAACATCGCCGATTTTGTCAGCAAAGGGCTGTTCATTTACGATTTGGAATCCGGCAAAGCAACTCCGCATCCCAACGAGAAAATCCACCACCTCTATACGCTCAACTGGTCCAAAAACAGCAAATGGTTTGTATCGACCGTTCACGGCGGGATGAGTTACGGACACGCCATTTTGGCGATTGAAGCTGATGGCGATGGCGTTTTTGATTTGAAGATTCCCGGTTGTCGTCCGTGCGTCTCACCCGATGGGACGCGCGTTACGTGGAGCAGCAACGATCATACAATTCGCGTCGCCGATCTTGACTTGGCCAGCGACGTTCCAAGAATCTCAAACCAGAAAACCATCGACCAGCACAAAAAGTTGCACCTGTATCACCCAGACTTTTCACCAGACGGCAAATTCATCACGTACAGTGTCGGTCCTGGCGGTCGTGTGGCGGCCAATGGTCCTGGTACTCATACGCAAGTTGCCGAAATGGTTGGTGTGCGCGGCCCGTGGAACATTTTCGTTATGCGCGCCAACGGCGAGGGCACACCCGTACAACTGACCACCGACGAGAGTTTGTCGAACAAAGAAAGCGAATGGCTTCCTGCACAGACACTTGAAACGAGCGGAGCCCCGTAGCGATGCAACTGCTTCGTCGTCTTGGAATTCTAGGTGCGATGTTCGCAATTGCGTTCTGCGGCACTGCTTGTCAGCGGCAAGGAAGCGGCGGCTCTTCATCTTTGCCGAATGCCTATCAGCCGATCGAAATCACGACCAAAACGAACGTGAAGATGGTGCTCATCCCTGGCGGGACGTTCACGATGGGTAGCGACAGCGGCGCTGATGACGAAGGTCCGTCTCATGAAGTGACCGTCTCGACCTTTGCCATGGACACGTACGAGGTCACCCAAGAACAATACGCGGCGCTGGAGATTCCCGACCCGTCCCATTTCAAAGATCCAAGGCGCCCGGTGGAACAGGTGCGCTGGTCCGATGCCGCTCAGTTCTGCAACCTTCGCAGCATCGAAGAAGGCCTCGAACCCTGCTACGACGAAGTCACGTTCGAGTGCAACTTTGGGGCGAGCGGATACCGCTTGCCGACCGAGGCCGAGTGGGAATATGCCGCACGCGCTGGAGCCAACACTGATTATGCGTTCGGTGGTTCTCCCGCCAAGCTAAGAAGCCATGCCTGTTATTCAGGGAACTCAAAGAAGAAAACGGACCCCGTCGGCACGAAGAAGCCGAATGCGTGGGGACTGTATGACATGCACGGCAACGTGCTTGAGTGGTGTCATGACATCTATCACCCAACCTTTTATCAAAAGACTGCGACCATTGATCCGCGTGGCCCCACCGAAGGTAAGAAACGCGTATTGCGCGGGGGTAGCTGGACTGCGAGCGAAGATGCTTGTCGGGCGAGCATCCGCTTCGCCGATGTTCCGGGAATTACCGATGCCTGTTTTGCGCGGGACACGTACGGTTTTCGGTGTGTACGCCGCTTGACTCCCGATGAATCGAGGCGTCTGCAGGCGGGCTCGCAAGAGGATTGATTCAAATGAAATCTAAAGAATCGAAAAGCAATTCTCGGCGTGGTTTCTTGAAAGACTGCACAGGCGGATTGGTTGCCACGTGTTTGTTGCGTGACGTGACGGCTGCCGAGCAAGCGGACTTACCAACGGGTGTCGTCTACGACGACGTCTTCAAAACCCATGAAACGGGAAGTGGCCATCCCGAATCGCCAAAGCGTTACGAAGCAGTCATGAGTGCGCTCAACAAGGCCGACTTTGCAAAACCGCTGAAGCAACTGAAGCCACGGGCAGCGACTGACGACCAAGTCGTCCTATGTCACGACAAAGATTATGTCGAGACGGCTCGCCGCGACATTACATCGGGCAAACGTAGGCTAAGCACGGGGGACACGGTGATCTGTCGCGAGTCGCTAAAGGCCGCGCTGCACGCGTGCGGCGGCGCTTGTACCGCGGTCGATGCTGTTATGGAAGGAAGGGCCAGGAATGTCTTTTGCGTGATGCGACCACCCGGTCATCACGCAACACCGAAGCAAGGCATGGGTTTTTGTATCTTCAACAATGCTGCTGTCGCCGCGCGGTACGCTCAACAACAACACGGCGTCGAAAAGGTCTTGATTGTTGATTGGGATGTTCACCACGGCAACGGTACTCAGGACATTTTCTACGAAGACGGATCGGTCTTTTTTTTCAGCACGCATCAATCGCCATGGTATCCCGGCACGGGCCCCAAGGATGAAACCGGAGAGGGAAAGGGGAAAGGCACCACAATGAACCGCCCATTTCCAGCCGGGTCGGGCCGCAAGGAGATTGTCGGTGCGTTTCGAGACGACTTGCTTCCGGCCGTCCGTCGATTCAAGCCAGAGTTTGTCATCATTTCGGCAGGATTCGACTCGCGCATTAATGACCCTCTCGGTCGCTTCCGGCTGACCGATGATGACTTCGTTGAGTTGACGACAGGCATGATCGAGATCGCCAAAGAGCATGCCGACGGACGTCTGATCTCACTCCTCGAAGGCGGATACAATCTCGACGGTCTGGCCAGCGCCGCGACTGCTCATTGTCGCAGAATGCAACAGGCGTGACGCCGCAATGTTGTTTCACACTTGGCCGTTTTTGCTTTTCTTCTTGATTGTCTACGCGGTCTTTCTCCCGCTCAGAAAGACGCCGTTTTGGCTGCACTGGTTGCTGGCCGCTTCTTATTTCTTTTATGGCTGGTGGAATCCGCTTTATCTGCTGTTGGTCGTCTATTCGACGGCGCTTGATTATTTCGTCGTGATCGCAATGGAGCGGAGCAAGCGCCCCAAGATATGGCTTTGGGTGAGTCTGCTGAACAACCTCTTCTTGCTCGGCTTTTTCAAATACGGCGCGTTCGTCACCGAGAATATCAACGCCGCGCTGCTCGAACTTGGCGTGGGCTATGCATTACCGTCTCCAGGCGTTCTGTTGCCGGTAGGGATTTCGTTCTACACGTTTCAGTCGATGAGTTACACGATCGACTTCTACCGTGGCAATATCAAGCGTGAGCGCAGCTTTATTCGATTCGCCGCCTTTGTGTCGTTGTTTCCTCAACTGGTGGCTGGGCCGATCGAGCGGGCCAGGAAATTGTTGCCGCAACTTTGCGAAACGCCCTGCATCCGATCACGTGACATCACGGACGGGCTGTCGTTGTTTGTTGTCGGCCTGTTCAAGAAAGTCGCGCTGGCCGATTACCTGGCGATGTATGCCGATCCAATCTATGCAACACCAGATCGGTTCCATGCGCCGGCGTTGATGCTGGCCACGTTTGCTTTTGCTTGGCAGATTTACTTTGACTTCAGCGGCTACACCGACATGGCCCGTGGCGTGGCCCGCATGATGGGCATCCGGTTGATGGTCAACTTCAACAACCCTTATCTGGCCACAAGTCTGGGCGATTTCTGGTCGCGCTGGCACATCAGTCTTTCGACCTGGTTTCGCGACTACGTTTACATTCCGCTCGGCGGCAACCGTCGAGGAGGTTTGTTAATGTATCGCAATTTTCTGCTGACGATGGTGATCTCTGGCCTGTGGCATGG
>CAYFJO010000306.1:0-13045 GCA_964343305.1 uncultured Pirellulaceae bacterium
GTTCCGTCGGACAAGGTTGAACCTTCATGTTCGATCGCCGTTTGCAGAACCTCGATGACACATTCTTGAATCCGCTGCCACTGCCCGCGCGTCAAACGATCGCATCGGTGTTGGGGATGGACATTGGCCAGGTGCAGGATTTCCGATGCATACAGGTTGCCGATGCCCGCGACCGCCTTTTGGTCCAACAACGCGACTTTGATTTCGCGACGACTCTTGCCAAACCGCTCATGTAGCATCGCGGCGGAAATTTCCAACGCATCGGGCCCAAACGCGCCGCCGTTGCACAGTTCGTTCAATTCATCTGAAGAATAAAGACAAACGGAACCCAATCCGCGGCGATCCCAATACCAGATCTGCCGAACATCGCCGTCGGCAAACCGCATGCAAAACCGCAAATGCTCGTTGTTCGGCGGATCGGCCACCAGAACCAGCCCGGTCATGCGCGGTTCAAGGACAATGGCGTCCTCGCTGTCCAGACGAACGATGACGCGTTTGCCAAGCCGACCTACTTTCTGAACGACTCGCCCCACAACTCGACGACGAAATACATCGATGCGCGGCCGAACGAAAATGCGTTTCAATTTGCGCGCACATCGCTCCACCTCCGCAATCGTGCTGCCTTCGATGGCGAGGATGCCGCGCCGCATGGTTTCGACTTCGGGTAATTCTGGCATCGTGCATTCCTTGGTGGTCCAAAGCTACCACGTACCACTATCGCCGCCAAGTAACGTAGCGAACTGTCGGCAGGTCGTTGATAATCCGGGCATGGCCCGGCAACGCAGACGAGTTTTTCTTCGATTTGGAATTGCAAGCATTTTTGGTTTTACGGCCGTGGTTGCCATTTTGCTGACGCTGCGGCACTACATTACCACTCCGTGTGTCGTGCTGTTCGCACTTCTGCTACTGGCTGTTTTTGGATTGTCACTATTGCGAGATGTGAACCGAAGATAGACGCCCCTTGTGGCTCTCGTTTGGCCGTCCTAAAATCCACAACTCTCTCTCCTCCATTCCTTTGCAACTGAGAGTTTTTTTCATGGCTCGGCGATTCATCAGCCAGATGGGCGAACAAGAGGATGTCGATCAATCGTTCCTCGTCGCCGATAAACAGCTTCGCGCCAATCGCAATGGCAACATGTATCTGCAACTGCGTTTGTCCGACCGCAGCGGCTCGGTGACGGCGATGCTGTGGAACGCCAGCGACCAGGTTTACAACACGTTTGACAACGGCGACTTTGTCCGCATCCAGGGAAAGACGCAGTTTTACAACGGCACGTTGCAAATGATTGTCAGCCGTGTCGATCGAGTAGACTCCAAAGAGATCGACGAGGAAGATTTTGTCACGCTGCCGTCGGCGGAAGTGGAAAAACTGGCAGCGCGACTGGCCGAACTTTTGCGCGGCGTGAAGGATTTTCATCTGCGGAACCTGGCGGAATGTTACTTGTTGGACGAATCGTTCATGGAGAAGTTCGTACGGGCACCGGCGGGAATCAAGAATCATCACGCATACCAAGGCGGGTTGCTGGAGCACGTGGTCGGTTTGATGGAATTGACTACGGTTGTCGCGCCGTTGTACGACGACGTGGACGATGACCTGCTGTTGATGGGTGCGTTTTTGCACGATTCGGGCAAAGTCGATGAGTTGACGTACGAGCGAGAACTCGGCTACAGCGACGAGGGGCAATTAATCGGGCACCTGGTGATGGCCGTGGCCGACGTGGAAGAAAAGGCGCGCGAAGCCGAGAAATTATCGGGCGAGGAGTTCCCCAGCGAGTTGTTGTTGCGGTTGCGGCACATGATCGTCAGCCACCACGGACAATATGAGCATGGCAGCCCGAAGCTTCCAATGACTCCCGAAGCGATCACGCTGAGTTATCTGGATGACTTGGATGCAAAACTTCACAGCGTCGGATTGCTGCTCCGCGAAGACGTGAACGCGGACAGTCATTGGACTCCGTATCAACCGAGTTTGTCGCGCAAGTTGTTTAAGGGTGAAGCAAGTTAGCTGGTTGGTGACGACTTGACAAACTGTCCTGCAAACATGCGCGTACGGCGCGTAAGAATCACGAATTAAACCCCTACGCCAAACGCTCTGAATCCCTCTTCGCGGCATCTCGAAGCTGTTGTGGAAAATCGGGAAACGCTGCCAGCACGCGGGTCAAATTGGGAATGGCCTCGCCACCGGACGGGTTTTCGCAGAAGATCTCGCCGGCCGCAGTGATGCGGCTTGCGAATCCATCGACGGCGTGCTCTTCGGAATTGCGATCGTACTCCAGCCCGTTGACCAGGGCATCGCTGTGATACTGGCGGATGGCATCTTGTGCAGTTCGCAAATAGGCCGAACGTAGCGTGATGAAATGCCCTCGGTCAAAAATCACTCCGCGGCTGGCCAACGTGCGAACGATGCTGGTCAGGATGTCGGTTGCCATTTTCATCAGACCTTTGCTGGCGTCTTCCAAGGACAAAGCTTGATGTTTGTGTTCGTACAGCCGCCCCAGGTCGACCTGGCACACTCGCTTGAGCGAAGTGTTGCGAAACACCTCCGCCAGCGTGCCGACCTCAAGTCCCCAATCGCACGGTATTCGATTCGAGCGTGCCAAGCTTCGGCTCATGCCGAACTCGCCGGCCAACGGATATCGAAAACTGTTCATATAAACCAGGAACTCGTCGTGGCCCAGCATCGCGATCAGGGCGCGTAGCAACGGAGCGACCAGCAACCGTACGGCACGCCCGTGCATGCGGTCCGTAGTACGCGCGTAGTAAGCCTTGCAAAAATCAAAATCCAAACTCGAATGGGCCATCGGCAGGCACAGGCGGGCCAACATCGAGCGTTCGTAATCCACGATGTCACAGTCGTGCAACACGAAGGCACTCAAGCGAGGATCGGCCAACAAATAGCCAAACGCCGTCCACACCGAACGGCCTTTGCCCGGCACGCTGAGGTTGAAGCCGGCATCGATCAGCTTTTGGTACAGCGCCGTCACTTCCGGGCCGTCGGTCCACAAAACTTCCGCGCTGGAGTCGAGCCCGCCGGCCTTTTGTTTCGCTTCGCGATAATCGACTTCGCCGGGAGCGACCCCCAGCGTCACGACGATTTGGTCGATGAACTGGACTCCCTGAAGTTGCTCCATGATCCGCCCAAACGGCTCGGCCCGCATATCGTCGGCAGTGACGGGCAGCACCAGGCCGATTTTGTAATCTTGCGTGGCATGATTGAGCGTCGACTCGAGTTGCCCTGGATCGCCAACTCCGAACGAGTGGATGGTGGTGATGGGGCCTTGTTGTGCGAAATCCGGCATGAAAATACTCTCCCGTGCCGCCTACACAGTTGATTTTGGATGATGCAACAGAAGCAACCATCTTATCGCGCGCGGGCTGCGATGCGAATGGGTGAGTGGCTTGGCGTGTTGCCAAAACCTACGGCAGCATCCGCCGGAATGCATGTTGTGCGTAGATTAGTTCTACTTGTCGTCGAATTCTTGTATTGTTGCGCGCATTCCCACCAAGACGAGCCCAATGGAAGGTCAAGAATGTGGGTAACGACAAGCTCTTGACGAGTCCGGGCTACGTGCTGTCCGATTCGTCAACGGTTTTCGACGGGTGCTGACTCATTTCGAGCCATTTGGCTTGATCAGGGCCGATCTCGACTTCGTTCGGCGTTATGCTCTCCTCAGTGAGCAAATCGATGAGTCGATGGTCGGAAAATGGTAGCTGGATTCTTTGAGAAGTCTGTGTAAAGTTGGTGGCCACGATAATCTGTTGAGACTCATCAACGCTTGTTCGCCGAAATAACAGCACGGACGGCGAGCCCGCATCTAAAACCTCCAGGCGTGCATCCGGATGAAACGCTGGCTGGCGGGTGCGGATTCGCAGCAATTTCTGATATCCCTGGAAGATGATCGCTTGGAGGGATTCCCCATTGGCAAGTCCGCCGCGCAATTCATCGAGTTGATATTTGTGACGGTTGATGCGGCGCGGTTGTCCACTTTGCTGGACGCCGTCGTTGTCGTTTTGTGTTCCGACCAGGCTATGGAAGTAAACACCAGGAATGCCCGGCAAGGCCAGCATGACGGCTTGCGAAGCGAGAAATCGTCGGGCGTGTTGGTCCGGTGTATCGGACTCGGGATCGCCCAGTGCGTCGACGTACGAAATGTTCAACTCGTACGGCGAATCGGTGCCGTCGGGTTTTCGCCGCGTGCTCACCAAGCCGCCTCGTTGTTTGACTGCCGCGACCATGCGTGCCAATCGTTCGTCGCTTACGAGTCCTTCGAGGGGCCGCACGCCGACGCCATCGTGCGATGCGGTGAAATTGAAGAACGACGTGCCGGATGGGGACGGTGAAAGGTTTTGCAGCCAACTGCGGAGCGGCCCCGGATCTTGATTCAAGAAAGCGTCGAGCAGCAGCGGCGGCAGGCTGAATTGATAAACCATGTGAGCCTCGTCGCCGTCGCCGAAGTAGCTCACGTTTTCATCGTGTGGAACGTTTGTTTCGGTCAGCAACAGGACGTCCGGTGCGACGGCGTTCAAGACGTCGCGCATCAATTTGACGACTTCGTGCGTTTGCGGCAAGTGAATGCAGTTGGTGCCGAGTTCTTTCCATAAATAGGCGATCGCATCCAATCGAATGACACGGGCGCCATGCTGGACGAAGAACAACAAGATATCGATAAATTCGGCCAGAACGCGCGGATTCGAGAAGTTCAAATCGACCTGGTCAGCACTGAATGTGGTCCAGACATGTTTGGTACCCCGAGCCGTTTCATAGGGTGACAAAAGAGGTAAGCTTCTTGGCCGCGTGACTTGCGAAACGTCTGTGTCCGACGCCACCGAAATAAAGTAATCGTCGAAGGGTGGTTCGCAGGCACGGTACTTTTGAAACCACTCACTCGCTTGGGAGCAATGGTTCAGCACCAAATCAAACATCAGCCCCGTATGTCGGCCCAAGTGCGATACGTCTTGCCAATCGCCGACGTCCGGGTCAACTTGGCGATAGTCGACGACCGAAAAGCCATCGTCCGATGTATAGGGAAAGAACGGCAGGATGTGGACGATGTTGATCAGGTTGGACAGGCCCGCTGAAACGAAAAACTTGCTCAACGCGGGCAAAGCCGATCCATCAGGTTGTCGAATCTGGTCGCCGTACGTGATCAGCACGACGTCCCGCTCGTCCCACCGCGACTCTTTCGCGGCGCGTTTCGAGAAATCGTATTTCGATACGACATCAATCAACGCCGAAAGGCACTCGGTCGAACTACCACCGTAAAGGAAATCCAACCGCTGACGGATGCGGTCGACCGTGTCGGCAGGCAGAATTGCAGACGGATTCACTAGAGATCGTCCAAGCCGGTAAAGTTCGTAACCAAATTACGCAGTTTACGTCGCAGGACGGAATAGCTAAAGAAGGCTTTGCTCAATTCGTAGTTGTGATCGACCATCTGCTCGCGATATTCGTGGTCGTGAATCACTTTTTGTACCTGGATGATCACCTCCCGAGTCAGATAGCCGTTCATCGTAATGACTTCGAAACCTTTCGGTTCGATGTCGGTGATGAAGATCGAGTAGCGATTGACGAGGACGGGTTTGCGAAAATAAAACGCTTCGAGCAACGCGTTGCCGAATCCTTCGTAGAGGCTGGGATAGGTGATGAAGTCGGCCTGCGAGTAGACATCTTCCAGCGTGTAGAGCTTGCGGCCTTTTTCATCTTGTCGGCGCTCGTCGTCCACCAACTCGTTGACAAACCGCAGATCGACGTCACCCACGTGTGCCATTTCCATCAGCGCGGACATGTAGTCGTGGCCTTCATCGCCCGACTCGTGGGAGATGATCAACTTGCACTTGGGATTCTCCAGCGCGGCAACGAGCGAAATCGAGTGTTCGATTCCCTTGCGTGGCACAACTCGCGTCGGTTGTAGAAAAACGATGTCATCTTCGGCCAGCCCGGCGTCTTCGCGAAACGACTTGGCATAGTCGTCCGCTTCGGGTGGTGGCGTTTCGAAATCGAGCACGTTGGGAACCAAGATTGATGTCACGCCACGTCGGTGCGACAAGTCTTCCTGGGCGAAGGAGTTGATGGTCGCATGTTGCACGGACGGCAAGTTTGGCGGAAATGCCATGCTGAGAATGTCGCCGATGCCGTTGACCGAAAAACGATCGCGTTCCCAATAGAAATCGTGATGGTGGGCGATGGTCGGAAAGCCGGTTTCGGCGATAAAATTTGTCAGCGCCAGACCCAGCGGTACGTTCATCGGAATTGTCAGGGAGTTTTGTGCGATCAGAATCTCGATATCGAATCGTTTGGTGAACTCATAAAGTTCGCGTTTCAGGTGGTCGCTCAGAGCATAGATGCGGCGCGTGACATCGGGGGACCGCGTGCGTTTGCCGAAAACACGCTCGTTGATCCAATGGATGTCAGGGTTGCCGAAGAACGCGTGGGGCACCAACATGCTGACACCGGGATCGCGGTCCAATACGCCGGCAAACCAGTAACTCACATGGCGATGGTCCCACAGAATGTTCGCCCACTTGGCGGCTTCCAGCGAAACTCCGTCATTTCCTGAGAATCGCGTTCCTACGAAGCCGATTTTATGTCCCATGACCCGGGTCTCTTGAATGTCGTTGCGTTCGCCAGAACGCGGTGTGAGTTTCGACCGCACTCGGACGAGCGCAGCTACAATAGTAGGTCGGAGATCTGATTTAGATCGATGATGACGATATCTGCTTCGATGTTTCTTATGCGTTCGTCGCCAACTCGCCACCGCAAACTTCGTCCGTCGCCAGCGAACAACGCGGTTCGAAAGCCGACGGCCTGGGCCGGCATGACATCGTTCAGCATATCGTTACCAATGTATAGTACTTCGGACGGCTTGATGCCGCGACTTTCAAGAGATTCGCGAGCAAGCTCGTAAAGATAAAGGCCCGGTTTCGCTTGGCCGTATTGATACGAGTAAAAGCACAGATTGGCGTTGAATGCCAACTCGTTCAAGGATTTCCCCAGCAAGGCCTGGAATAGGTCGAGCGTGAAAAACTGGGCGTTGCTGACGATGCCCAGCGCCATGCCGGCGGAACGCAAATCGTCTAGACAGTCATCGACATGCGGCATCGGCCAAACGGGATTGGCGCGGACTTCAAACTGGACTGCCAGTTCAGACGAGTCGATTTTTTGATCACGATCGATCCAATCCTGCTGACCGAACTTATCCAGCACTTCGTCCCATACCGCCGTGATATCGACTTCAGGATATTCGACGCCCTGCTCGCGCGAGCGCTTGTGGTGGCCGCCGATTGTCTTTGACAAAATCGCGGCGGCTTTTTCCGCGTCTCCGCGAAACTCCACGAGCATTTTCGTTAGCGCCGCAGTCAGCGCCGAGGCGCGGCTCGTTTCCATCGCGGTTCCTACGTCGCCGCTGCCGCTGATGAACATCGTACCGTAGACATCGAACAGCACCGACCGAATGCCATCGATCCTCGCCAGACGAGGCGTTTCATTCGTCGCAACGGGCCGCAGCGGTCGGCTGTTACTGCGAATGATCGTGCAGAAGTCGGCAGTCATGTTTCCAGGCGAATCGGATTCAGTCGCGAAAGGTCAAGAAAGCGGGCAAGAATTCGCTCGCCGTGCGGCAAGTCGCGCACGGTCGCATCGCGCGAGCTGTTGATCGTGGCGTCGTAAATCCGCATCAGTCGCCCTTGGGAAACAGCCAGCGAGTACATGGACTCGACGACATCGCGATTCTGTCGGCCGACCGCATGGTCGCTGTTGGCGTCGCGCAAGCCATGCTTGATGTGCGGATTCAACTGAAGTAATTCCTCACGCTTTGCCGCATCCTCGTGAACCAGTTGGATTACCCGTCGTTGATGTTCACTGCCCAGCATTGCAAAGTCGACCTTGCCATCATCAATCAGCGTGTCCAGTTGTTCGTCCACACGGGCGTTGCCGGGACGGACGTCAAATGCGGCCTGGGTTTTCTCAAATACATCGCGCAGCACCGCGCGAAACTGATCTTCGCCAATCCATGCGACAGGCACGAGCATACGGCGGTACAAGTCGTCCAGCCTCATGCCTGATTCGACGAATCCACCGGTGATCTCCGGCAAATCACGACCAATCAACCGGCGTCCGACTAACCATGCTTCGAGAAATACCAAGCCGAAACCTTCCGCCACACTGGTCGTCAAGATCGCGTCCGCGGCGGCCAGGTTTTCTTTGAACTGCAAGCCGTCGTCGCGGCCCGTTTCAAAAAAGAAGCGCAGATTGAATCGGTCGACAAAGTGCTTCCACAGGTCGTACAACTTTCGTTCCACCGGATTGATGGGTGCCAAGGTCACGCCGCCGGATACATCGTCGCCGCCGAGCACGGACCACAAAATTGCCTCGCCAATGTTCTTGCGGGCGATCGCGCGAACCGGATACAACACGAATTGATGATGACTTGGGACACCAAATCGATCGCACAGTTTCGCGCGTGCCTCGTCTTTGTCCGGCAGCGGACCAAACGGCGACACAGCGTTGGGCAGCAGATGCAGGTTCGACGACTCGATCCCCGCATCGGCCAGGGTTCTGTGATCGCGGCCGTTGAGCACGGCGTAGTGAATCTGTGACGCTTGCGGGTAAAGCTCCGCCGACAACCGAGCCGAGTCGTGACAATCCAGCCCGTCGGCCAATCGCCGATAATTGTCGGGCCGAAAGTCTTCCGCGAAATCGTGAATGTGCAGCAGCAACGCATAGCCGCGTCGCGCCAAATCCGATACGGCCCTAGTTAGTGATGCGTTTTTTCCCAAGGCATGATTGTGGATATGCAGCACGGTTGTGTCGGCGGTCATTCCGAGCGAATCGAGCGTTTCGCAAATCGCACCGCACAGAGGTTCGCCGCGCGCGGGGCCGTCTTCGTAATCCAACCCTGCGATTTTGTGCGACGACACGGGAAACGACTCGCAGACGGTCAGCCCGGCCAGATCCGTCCCTTGATCCCGGCCTCCGTAAAGCAACGCCACACGGCTTGGCCGCCGCCCAGCGTCAGGAGAATCTAGAGCACGCAGATGACTTTGCACTACTTGCGTCACGCCGCCGCGGTTCAGGTGGTAGTGAAGAATGGCAATATTCATGGCGACCTCATTACCACATTTTGAATCGCTGGACGGAATTCGTAAACCGGCGGATTGCACGGGCATCGGCAACAGGTGAAAATGTTTGGCGTTACAACATCCTCCAAGGAAACAGAATCATGGCGAAGATCCGCGTAGGTGTGATTGGACATACAGGTCGGGGAAACTATGGCCACGGCTTGGACACCGTGTGGCTGCATATGCCCGAAACACAGATCGTCGGCGTCGCGGATGCGCACGAGGCTGGCTTGAAGAGCGCTGCGTCTCGACTCAAAGCGCCCCAAGCCTACGCCGACTATCGAGAACTTCTCGACAAAGAAAAGCCCGAAATCGTCAGCATCGGGCCACGCTGGCTGGATCAACATCGCGACATCGTGTTGGCCGCGGTCGAGCGTGGCATTCATGTTTACATGGAGAAGCCGTTCTGCCGATCGCTGGAAGAAGCGGATGAAATCGTCGCTGCCTGTGACAAGTACAAAGTCAAACTCGCGATCGCTCATCAAACCCGGTACAGTCCCAAGATCCAAGTCGTCCGCGACCTGATTCACGACGACAAGATCGGCCGCGTGCTTGAGTTTCGCGGCCGTGGCAAAGAGGATCATCGCGGCGGAGGCGAAGACCTGTGGGTGTTGGGCAGCCACATCATGAATTTGATTCACACATTCGGTGGCGAACCGAAATGGTGTTTCGCTTCGGCTTTGCAAGACGGCAAGCCGATCACCAAGGAGCACGTCAAACCCGGCAACGAGGGAATCGGTCCGCTTGCCGGAGACGCGATCCGTGCAATGTATGGCATGAATGAAGGAGCGACGGCGTATTTTGGGTCATTCCGTAAGACGAACGAAGGCGGCCGCCGATTCGCATTGCAGATTTGCGGATCGAAGGGAATCATTGAAATCGTGACGGGATATTTGCCATCCGTGTTCTATTTGCCCGATCCATCCTGGTCTCCCGGACGCAGCGGAAAGGATTGGATTCACGTCAGCTCGGCGGGCGTCGGCAAGCCCGAACCACTCAAGGACTTGGACCACTCGGCGGGCAACGTCACGGCCTGTCGAGATTTAGTCGCCGCGATTGACGAAGATCGTTTGCCCGAATGCAACGTCTACGAAGCACGCACGACGGTTGAAATGATCGCGGGTGTGTTTGAATCGCATCGGGCTGGCGGCCCGGTTTTGATGCCACTCAAGAATCGGAAAAATCCACTAGATTTGCTCTAATCCACACCATTCCTGCGAATCCGTTGCAAAATTCTCCCGCAATTCCTTATATTCAATTGAACGGGCTATCGCAGGGGTTTACGTTCGTCAAAGCGCTGTTCTGGCGCAAACGATGGAGAGGAGAGAGCAAATGTGTAGCCCTAATCGAGGTCCCTTTGATGATGGCGATCTGATAGGACGTTCAGTTCCGCGAGAGCAGTTGGTGATGATCGGCGTGGGCGGCGTAATTGGATTCACTGCGTCCGTGCTATTTGTGTCTTGTTGCGTTGTTTACACGAGTTCGAAGCCTAATCAAAGCAAGAAACCTATTCAAGTTGGATCGATCGAAGTCGCGAAATTGCCACTAGAAGCAACCAGCAAGGTTGATTCACCCAACGAGAAGACGTCGCGCCCTGAATTTGAGAACCCTCAAACGTCCCGCAAGCAAC
Source organism: uncultured Pirellulaceae bacterium (assembly GCA_964343305.1). Classification (GTDB taxonomy): domain Bacteria; phylum Planctomycetota; class Planctomycetia; order Pirellulales; family Pirellulaceae; genus CAYFJO01. The sequence goes on from CAYFJO010000306.1 coordinate 10,748, forward strand.
CGTCGATGGTCCACGATCCGATTCAGAAACGTTCCGACTTGTTGGAAGAACCGTCAATCGCTGCTTTGGTAGTTAGACAACTGCCAATCGTGGAATCGAAAAACTCGAACGTCGCCAAATCAACGGATGACGAAAACAACGCGTTGGAGCCGTCGTCGACGGTTGATTCGTCGGTCAAGGAAAAGTCACCAGTGGATAGGCCGCAAACGAAATCTCCTGGCGGAGTCAAATCTAATTCGGCGCGAGAACTCGATTTGCTAAACGAGTTGAACGACATCGTGCGTGACCTTGACTTGCGCACCATGAAAGGAACCTACTACGCATACACGCAAAAAGTGAACAAGTCCAAGCCGCGCCGCAGTCTCGAATCCTTTGAGGCAACGAAGGACGTGGGACGAAAGAACATCGACATTCATCCGATCCTCGAATTGGCCAACACGGATGAGAACCTTTATGGATTGCCTTTCCTGCGCGGTAATCGTTGTCGAATCAATCCAAGTGAGATTCCTTGGATGACCAAGATATCTCGCGATCTTACATCTGCTCGCGCTGTATTGTCGCGCGCCCGCACCGACGTTTCGCTTCGGATTGACCAAGAAGTCGCGCGCAAGTTGGCTCAGAAACATGAATGGCGGAAATCTGAAGCGGTGCCAGCCTTGATGCAAACCGTGCAGGCCGACGGACGCGTGGCACGACTGCAACTGCTGCATACGTTGGCCTACACCAAGTCGCCGGCTGCCAGCCGGGCGTTAGCCAAACGTGCAGTTTTCGAACTTTGGGATGAGGCACGCGAGACTGCCGTGAGATATCTTCGAGACCGCAACCGCGACGAATTTCGCCATGTGCTGCTCTACGGGCTGCGCTATCCTTGGGCACCTGTCGCGGAACATGCGGGACAAGCCTTGATTGCGTTAAACGACCACGGAGCGATACGGCCGATCATCGAACTGCTGGACGAGCCAAGCCCATCTGCCCCGTTTCAGAATCGTCAAGGCGACTGGGTAGTTCGTGAAATGGTGCGCGTAAATCACATGCGGAATTGCAAACTTTGCCACGCTCCCTCGTTGGCTGACACCGATCCAATACGTGGACTTGTGCCTGTTCCGGGCCAATCGATTCCCATCCTCTATTACTCGAGCCCACGACAAGGCGACTTTGTGCGAGCGGATGTTACCTACATTCGCCAGGATTTCTCGTTAACACATCGGGTTGCAAACCTGCACCCTTGGCCCGAACGCCAGCGTTTTGACTATTTTGTGCGGCAACGAAAACTCTGTGGGATAGAGGCTCTATTCTCCACTGTGCGTCCCATCGATGGTTCATCTGGTCGACCTCTGCCAAGCTATCCCCAGCGAGAAACCGCGCTTACGGTACTGCGTAAGCTAACGTTGGTCGATATGGGAAGCGAAACAAAGGCGTGGAAGATGTACTATGCAGAAACGATTGAACACGCATTTGCCGACAGGAACTCCGCGGGGGATTCGTAAGAGTCAACTTAGATTATTCCAATCACCTCACGTTTTCCCTTGCATCTACTACCCTCGATTCCTTTTACATAGCCGTTGAAGCGAACTCGAATTACGACGTTGTGGCCCATCGGTTGGGAAGCTAACTCATCGAAAGTTGTCACTGTTGCCGGAAACGCGGTTAAGAGCTTTGCGTTCGATTCGGCTGGGTCGTCATACCAGTAGATGAGAAGATAACGGACGTTGGAAGGGTGTGGGACTGGAATCAAGTGGGTGAAGATCCGCACTTGACGTTGTGACTGTCCCGGCGTTTTGGCTCTAATTGTTTCGAGGATTCCGCAACGCTTTTGTTTGCGATAGCCAAAACTGGTCAACATCGTGGAGACAAGATGTTTGTATTGACGGAGCAAACGAATCTCTTTTTCGCGACCTTGCCAGGCGATGCGTCCAAGGAAATACGTCAAATTGTTCAGCAGCGATCCGGCGGTGGGATTGGGGCGCAATGTCGGTGTTGAAATTCCAAAACCATTTTCGAGATCCGGCTGCACCCAGCGGTCTCGTTTATGCCCATAGGGTGTTTTCACAAGACTAAACAAATAGCCGTATGTATGTTGCAAACCGGCATGAACCAGTGGGTCTTTCATCTCGACGCCGGCCAAGTCTTCGATCACGGATAAAATTGCCGGGTGGACGATTTGTTCGTCAGCAAGGTCGTCGTGGTTTCGACAGCGGCCCCACAGTTTCAACCACGGTTGGTTTTTGACGATTTGTCGCAGTTGCGCGTAGATCGCTGGACAGCCCTTTTTGAGCACATCGGTGAGCGAGTTCTGTG
>CAYFJO010000307.1:0-13015 GCA_964343305.1 uncultured Pirellulaceae bacterium
CGTCTCCGTCTCGGTGAGACGCACAAAGCCGGAGTACTGGTAAAGCTATAAGGTGCAATAGACCGACGCACTTTAAGCAAGAGCCGAAACTGCGTCGAATTCATCGACCTATGGGTCTTCGGCGTTTCACTCCGACGCACCTTGGTAACGTCTGTTCGTGCAGTCGGGCGATGTGACCCAGAGGGTTTTTGAGTGGACTAAAAGTGCACGGGTCTAATTCACCGACGCAGTTTAGAGACGCTGAGTTGCCACACCGGCTTGTCCAATCTCAGCGACTTGACGTTGATGCGAACTGCGAGCGGTGTGGTCGACCAACGGCAGTACAAATCAGTTGGCAGCCGGGGTCTTGGTCAGTAGAGGAGTCCACAGAGTTGCAATTGCCCCGCAATTTTCGCTGTGGACAAGATCGAAATAGTTTTTAGGAATCATTTTCTCTATATTGGGTTCGTCGCTGTCGGCAAAAGACAACGATTTTGAATCTTCATTGTTGTTGCAATCTTCCGAGTAGGAACGACTCGCACTATGTTTCATTTTGAAAAAGCTCTCGATGGAGGACGTGCATTTCACCGACGACATCTGCTAACCGCGGGGGGAATTGCCGGTCTTGGGTTATCCTTACCGCATCTACTTCGAGCGGAGAAAGTTGCTGAGGCGCGTTCGGCGCGGAAGTCAGTGATTATGGTCTTCCTGGAAGGCGGGCCATCACATCAAGATACATGGGACATGAAGCCGAACGCTCCACGTGAACTGCGTGGCGAATTTAGTCCCATCGATACGTCCGTGCCTGGTATTCAAGTTTGCGAACATTTGCCCCAACTCGCCCGCCACATGGACAAGTTCGCCGTCGTGCGGTCGATTGTCGACAGCTTTGGACAACACAGCGCCTATCAGTGTGAAACTGGACGTACCAATCGCCCTGAGCCTGCGGGCGGGTGGCCGTCGATGGGAGCGTCGCTGGAGAAGTCGATGGGGCCGCGGGTCAAGGGAGTGCCGTGCTCGGTAGCCATGTCGCCACATACGAGAGCTACGGGGGGATTCTTTGGTCCCGCGTACACCCCCTTCAAGCCGACGCAAACAGGTTTGGCGGACATGAACCTTGACGCAACGTTGACGCTCGATCGCTTGGACGATCGCCTCGCGCTGCTGGGGCAAATTGATCAATTGCGACGGCAAGTGGATCAATCCGGGACGATGGACGCGCTCGATCGACATCACCACACTGCTTTTGATGTCTTGGCAAATCCGAAATTGGTCGATGCACTCGACTTGGCGCAAGCAGCGAAAGATCGCGAGCGATATCGTCGTGGACTTCACATGCGGTATTTTCATCACGCGGATCGTTTTCTATCGGCACGCCGTCTGGTCGAAGCCGGAGTGCGGTATGTCATGATCAGCCTGTGGCCGTTCGATACGCACGTGGACAATTTCAATCGCTTGAAACGGGATTTATTGCCGGCATTGGACAACGGGTTGACCAACCTGGTGACGGATTTGCATGAACGTGGCTTGGCCGACGATGTGTCGGTCATCGCCTGGGGCGAGTTTGGTCGTTCGCCGAAGCTGCAAGGAACGAACGGACGTGATCATTGGCCAAAAGTGAATTCGGCTTTATTGGCCGGTGGCGGCATGCAGACCGGCCAAGTGATCGGGGCTACCGACCGAATCGCTGGTGAAGTCGTTTCGCGACCTGTCTACACGGGGGAAATCTTTTCAACGCTTTACCATAACTGTCGCATCGACAGTTCGACGCTGACCGGCAAAGACCTGCAAGGCCGGCCGTTGAACCTGGTGGATCCCAGCTATCGCCCGTTGCGCGAACTGGTATGAGAGATCGATCAAGCGGCGTGGACTGTTCGGTGAAGTATCAGCCGGCAGCGGATTCGGCCCGTTGCATCCGGTACGCTCGCTGCTTGAAAACGAACTGTGGATACTCGATATCCTGTGGCGGCAACAAGAACTTTTTCCCCGTCAGCAGATACCAGACGTGCTCGACCATGGCGTAGGCGAAGCCCAACCATTGCAAAGAACGCCGTGGCTGACCTAAGTAACGGCAGGTCTTTATCCGATCGGCAGCGTCTATTCTCGTGGTGGAATCTCGACTTCAGTGAGTTTCGCCGTGAGGTCAAGAAACTATCAAAACGAGATATTCCTGACTATTGTCTAACGGTACGGTTCTTTCATTTAAACACGCGAGAGTTATTTGAACACAGCATCGGCCTTGATATCGGCCTCCATGCCTGCATGCAAAGGTGCCATGAAGTCGTTGTACTCTTTAGCTGCCTGTTTAGATTCTGCAGATCCGCGACCATGAGTCCTTGATGCTCTCCCCCATGCACTCCATAATTCGCGACGCTTGGTTTCTTTTTCCTTTGTTAAGTACTTATCGTGAATAGCCGCGACTGCGCGTCTCTGCTCCAAGGTCATTTTTTCACTGGCAAGCGTTGGCGGCAAGAATTGAACGCGCTGGTAAAGATCAGCGTCTGCTTGGTTGAAAGAAATCTTAAAACTGTCAGTTCGAAATGGAGACGCGGGTAAGCCTTCTTTGTTATAAAGATTGGCATAGGGATAGCCATGGTAGCCGTAACGCACTGCAACCGGACTTGTAACCTTCGGAGAACGGACTTGGACTCGGTCACCCTTTATATTAGCATCAGCTGGATAGAACTTTTCATCCGCGCCGGCAATCTCGAAACCGTGTAGCATATCAGCAGTCAGCTTGCGACCCGCCAGTTCTAATTCTTTGGCAATAAGCCCTGACTCACAATGATCGAATCTCAATGTTGCAACTGATTCGTCAATGACCATATTCTTAAAGATGGGGCCGCTATAGACGATGTCTTCCCCATATCCGATCTTGCGGGCTGCCAGTACCAAACGTTCGCTCACGGGGATCTTCTGCGGTGGATGTATATCGCGAGGATCCCCGAGATCAATGGCAACCGCCATGCCCGTTTTCGGTAATGATAACGCTGCCGTTTGAGCATCTCTCAATACAGGATAAGTGATTCTGTGCATATATGGATTGCGTTCGTATCCGGCTAACTGGACAAAGAGAAACGGCAAATCAGGATCTCCGAAATCGTTGCGCCAACCTTCGATCATCAGCTTAAATTTCTTCCCATAACCAAGTGCAAGATCGAGGTTGATTGCATCGCTCTCACCCTGATACCAGATAAAGCCTTTGATCGGGAAATCCTTGATACTGCCAATCATCGCGTTGTACATGTTACGCGCCGGCCGCGTTTCACCTCGAGCCTTGACGGAATACGGCGGTTCCCAGAATTTGATGAAACTTCCACCTTTGTTGGCATCGATCAGGCCGACAGGAATGTTCAGGTGTTTCTGCAGGCGCTCGGCAAAGACAAAACCGACAGCGGACATTCGAGGTATCACCTCTTTGGAGCAGGGCTGCCATTTCCCCTTGAAAACCTCATCATCCTCAACTGGGATATCTATGGCTCCGGGAAGAGTTGAAACTTTCTTAATCAGAACAACACGTAAGTCTCTATTGGCAGAGTTGGCGTTAACAATTTCGGAATATTGTTTGGCAATAGCCGGATCCCACCTCCACTTCATGTAAACACTAACATCATAATCCATATTGGATTGACCGCCGCAGAGCCAGATATCACCAACAAGGACACTCCTAAATTCGATGGTATTGGAGCCGGTAATATTCATGTCAAAGGGGCCGCCGGCTTTCATCGGTTGCAAGGTAATCTTCCATTTGCCGTTATCTGCCGTGGTCGATACTTCTTGGTTGTTGATTGAAACAGTGACTTTTTCTCCATTGTCTGCGGTTCCCCAGACATGAACGGGTTTGTTCCTCTGCATGATCATGTCGCTGCTGAAGATCTTTGAGACTTTCACCTCAGCAAAAACACTGAAGGGACTCGTCATCATTAGACCGGCGACGATAATTTGAGTCCAATTCATAGGTATTCCTTTTCCGTTCAGTAATAACGTTCGGTTCTCTTCTTGCAGAGTGACAGCCGTATTCCTAGACAGCGAGTGGATCCGATTGAAGCCGCAGTCCACACAACAACGCATGCATGGTGCGCATTCACCTTGGTGGTGGAATTGGCAGTCCCTATGATGGATCGCAACGATCTCTCCGTGATTATTCTCTCGACTGCAAACATATCAGTTTGCCCTCGCGTGTGGCGATGAAGAGTCTTCCTCCGGCGGCGGACATGCCCAGGAACGCCGGGTAGCCATTCACGGGCATTTTGCTCACGACCGTCCCGTCTCTTCTGGAGACGACCCACAACTCTGGTGCCTTCTTGATGCGCTGGTAGTGCCCAACGCAAAAGACGTGTTGCTGTGTCAGAACCATGTCGTCCACGACCAGTTCGATCGGGTCGGACGTCCACAGCGGCTTCTTCGGCTCCGTGTTGATCGCCATCAGATGCAGCCAGCCCTTATTCGCCCAGCCCTGGCCCTTGAGTTTAAAAATGTACGCCAGTGTCAGCGAGTCATCAAATGCCAGCACACGAGCATCGAGATTTCGACCGAACCTTCTGCGAGTGAAACCGTGCCAGTTGTCCTCGTTCGTGCGCGGAATGCTGTTGCCCTTGATGACCGAATCGTAAGAGATCAACAGGTCTCGACCGTAGGGAGTGGCTTGTTTTCCTAAAGCAATCTCGCCGGGGTGATCGACTTCGACAATCTCACCGGTCTCGGGCTTGAACGCGAGTCCGCCACCCTCGTAACTGACATAGGCCGTGCCATTGGCGATCAACACATCCGATGTCAGAGCCCACTTCGATTCCAGCTTTTCCCGCCCTCCGATGAAAAACTCCCGAGGTGCAGCGAGCAGCTTGTAGACCAGAGTGCCCTTCTTGGCGTCAAGACAATAAACCCAGCCGTCCCTTGCCGCGACCAGGCACAGTCCCCTGTAAAGCGTCGGCGGATAGTCCACCCGTCCGCCCACGTGAAAAACCCACTTCTCTTTCCCTTTGGCGGCGTCCAGCGCCACGATGCGCTGGCCGTCAATGTCGGAAACCACGACCAACCCATAGGCGGAAACCGCCTGCGTCAAGCCGGTGCGCTGGCTGCTCATCACACCGAAGGTCTTTCCACTCCGACCCACCGATGCTTCCCAGGATTTCACGAACTGAGTACCGAGCCTCGACTTCGTAAAATTGCCGCCTGCGGCATTCCCACGAAACATGGGCCAGTCATCCGGCTTGGTCTCCGCGCTCGTTGTTGCTCTTGCGAATGTCTTGAGAGTGCTCTCGCCCGGACCTTCTTTCAATGTTGCATCAGCGGGACCGACTGCGGTGATTGGGCCGCTCTTCCGGCTTGGAAAGTTGTAAACCAGACCGTTCCCGGAAGTCATCCCAAAGAAACATGCGGGGTGAGGCATTTTGTTCAGTGATGATTCGAGGGTCTTCTTGTTGATCCAAAGATCGTAATAGGCGATGTAATCACCCAGCTGCAGCTCGGGAAAGCATCCATGATAATCGCCTGCGTTCTTCAGAACGCGGTTTTCGATCTCGACATTTCCCGTTCCCAGATTTAGCCGGGTGACGACAACCTCATCGGCGTAGCTTCCTTCCTGATTGTGGCGATAGTACATCAGCAAATTGTCGTCTACGGTCGTTAACTTGACCTTACTGGCATTGAAATAACGCTCGTTCGTGGAGATGCGCACCTTCCAGGTGTAGCTCCACCGCACCGTGCCGTCGGTCGGATTGAGGATTGCGATTCGGCACTCATCTCTGCTGCCGCCGCGCCTGGCCGTATCCTTCATGCGCATCATCAGGTAATCGCCGGCCCGCGACAACGAGCCGAGCGGGGCGGGTTGCTTTGGAATGGGTTTCGTCCATCGCTCAAGACCGTCAGCAAGCCTCCTCGATTGCAGATTGGCCCCATCGCAGAAATAGATGTTGTCCCTGATGATGGTACCGCGCATCGGCTGGTACTGATGCTTGGGAAACTTCCACAAAAACTCGCCTGTCTTCGTGGAGTAGATATCTCCGCCGACAGAGAGCAGGTCATCGTTCAGGAGTGAGATGCGGGCTTCACGATGCACGCTCGGAACGACTTCGGAGAGGACTCTCCCAGTGGCGCTGTCCAATCGGAAGACCTTGTCGTTGCCGCATCTGGCGAACAAGCGGCCATCACTAGTAATGGCGAGTCCGTTGTAACGGTTCCATCCGCCGGGCGCCTCCCAGGTCCAGAGGGTCCGGCCATTATAGGCATCTCGCGCGAAGACCACTGCGGCGCTCTTGTTCAAGTCGCCTTCGTCAAGTTCCAGCCGTTCCATGTAAAAGAGCTTGCCGTCACCAGTTGCGATGCCGGTGTAACCAAGGGCGATCTGCGAGCGAGGGCCCGCTTGCCATTTCAGAGCAAGCGGCAGCTTCCACTGGGCGGGCTTGAGTGGCTTGCGAAAGGACGCTTCCCAGCCGGATACCTTGACTGGCTGCATGTCGAGCTGTTTCGCTCTTGCCGCAACACCTTTCGGCAATCTGCGGAACATGACCACGCCACGCGGCGTGAGGATCCGATAGATGTCTGCCAAGGCCACTCGGTCCAATGACGCTGGGTCTTCGATGACGATGAGATTGAACAATTTGGAACTGTAGGCCTGCGCGTCAAACGACTCATTGCGCACACCCAGTTGATCGCGTCCGCCCCTCCGGGCGACTCTCATCCCCCAAGTGCGTGTTTTCTCGTGATCCGGTTGAAGCATCTGCACATAAAGCGAACTCTTATCCGCAAGCGCCTCGGCAATCGCTGGTGACTTCGCGCCCACCACCAGACACAGCCCACCGGAGACATTGGACTGATTCAGAATGCCCTGCACGTCTTCTCGATGAGGTTGGGCGAATGCGAGATCGCCGACGAGCGCTCCCACCAAAACCGCCAGACATGCAACGGACAGTCTGTGCATTTTCATCGACATGCTCCAGGTTGAATCTGTTCTAGTTGCTGCGTGTGTTCAGCGGCGAAGCCGCGACAGCATGTAGCCCTCGGCGTAAGCCGTGGGATCCAATTAGTTTTCAATGCCGCTTCGCCCGACCAAAGAAAACGAGAGTGTGGTTTCATCATCGCTTTGTTGGTTCGTTAAACTTCCACGGGTTTTCCGCAACGCCTGCGGGGTAACGAATCACGCTGTAGTGCGCGCAACTTTGCGCGAGATCATGTTCGGTAACCGCCGGATACCTTTCCGTCTCGAACCGATGATTCAACGTGGTAACGCGAAACGTGAGAATCTGCCGATTATTGTGCACCGGCGAGAGCTTCGCGAAGCCGATCATGGGCAACTCCATTCCCAGTAGCTGCCGGCCATCCAGAATCGTGCGAGGATTCGAAACTGCGAACGTTTCCGGATCGACGTCCCAACAAAAGAGCGGGTCGCGCTTATGTCGATGCGGCGACGCGGCAAAGTCGCCGCTGAAGATTCGCAGCACGCCGTCTGGCATCAAGTACGCGACTCGCGGGCAGTAGCTCGATGGAATCGGCGTGTAGGTCGGCTTGCCAAATCCGGAGAACGGATCGTCGGTTCGATACCACGCGGTACACGATCCACGGTAGCCATCGAGCACGTGCCCTCGATTGCGAACGCAGAGAATCCAATCATCGCCGACACGATTGATCGAGCCTTCGAACATCTTTCCTTTGCCACGTTCGGCCTTCTGGCGAACGCCGGTTCGCACCCATTCATAGAGGTTCGTGTCAGGATTGAAACGGTATTCAATCGCGGCAATTCCGTCATAGAAATGCGGCGTGTCGAGCCAACGCGTGAACGTGCCATCAAGCGGTTCGGCGGGGTGCTGCCATTGATTCATCCGGCCAATCGGACCGAGCGAACAGATCGCCTCGCCGGTCTCGAAACCCTTTTGTCGAAGTATCGCCGGCTCGGTCAGAACCTCGACATCGTCCTCCGCATCGTTGAGCCGAAACTGCAGCCACTCGAGCTTGTGCGTGTTTTCAAGCGCCGGGTCAGCGTGCGGATCTGTCACCTTGCCGTCGATCACGGCGCGTGCTTTCCGATAGTAAGTCAGCACAAAGCGATTGTGGTGAGCAACCACGGTGCCATCCGCTCCAAGCGCGCCTTTCGGAACGCCGAACACCTTGGGATGACCGTGCGTTTTCCAATAGAGCTTGCCGTCGCCAAACGCGTCCCAATCGTCGCGAAACGGAACCAGCACCTGCTCACGAAGCACCGGACCATCCGGGCGATCGCGACGAATCTGATAACAGATGCCGCGTTCGGTATCGACGCCATCGAACGCGCGCGGTTGAAATACCCAGACCCAGCGGTCGCGGCTTAGCTGCCAGCAAAACGGATGCGAAGGCTGTACCCAATCCTTCTTCTGCTCGCCGGGAATTGAGAGGTCCGTGATGAACGCGCCTTTATAAATAATCCGCGGCGCAGCAAGCCTGGCGCCCTTTGGATGAAAGCGATCCTGTCCCGCATAGCTGGCGAAACGATCCGCGACTTTGGCTTCGTCAGGGGCGCCATGATGAAAAACATAGCGATGCCGCAATCGCAACACACCGTTCTGCGCAATCGTGTAATCGCCGTCGCCTTTGACCGCTCCGTCTTTGCGCTCAAAACTCGCGATTCCCCATCGGCTGGCGCTCAGCAAACCGTAGTAACGCGCGTGCCAGCCGGTTGGGTAGCGGAGATTTGAGGGATGATCGAAGACCGCGATACCAACCGTTTTGCCGCTCGCGTCCGGGCCGTGATAGTCGATCCATTTGGCTCGCTTGCCCCACGAGTCATCATCGACGTTACCGCGGCTGTTGATGATTCGACCGTGGCCGACGCTGTCGGAATGTTTTCCATGAGCGCGAACTTTCATCGTGCTCGCCACGCGAACGGCCATGCCGGCGTCATCCGTATCGCCGAGGGTAACCGGATTGTTCGGAGCGTGGAGCTCGACGTCGTAGTCGATCGCCGCCTGCCCGTCGCCGAGCCGCATGAAACGCAGCTTTTTCCGCTCGCGCAGAATCACTTCGCCATCGCCGAGCCACTTCGTCCAGACCACGAGCACGCCGGCGTTTTCACCCGACTCGATTTTCTCGAAACGATCGTGAACGATCTCGGTTGTGTGCCCATTCTTCTTCAGTTGCGGCGACCAGAAATTGAAACCATTCATATCGCCATGGGTGAAATGGAGCGAGCGATGATGCTCGTGATCGCTTTGTTCGTTCGGCACGCCGGGCTTCATCGGAAAGTGTCGAGTCACCGCTTTTCCGTTAGGCCCGATGATCGGATAAAGGATCGGAAAGAAGCCGGGTTCGTAGCGATATTCGGTAAAAAGTTGGCCGTCGATCTCAACGCGAACCGTGTGGTTCTTGCGTTCTGTCAGGGTGACTTCGCTGAGCGCCACATTGTTGACGCCGAGCCAACACACGGCAAAGAAGGCGGAAATCGTGACTTTCATCGCGATCATTCTTTCGGCGGCTCGGGCGAAGGGCAAATTGATTGTGAACATGTTGGTCACGGCTGATCGTCTTTCAATTGGGCGACTACTGTGGCGTAACTAACAGGGCTCGATCCATCCATGATTCGTTGGCTCCTTTTGATCCGTTGACGCAAGCCAGGCCTTGCAACTTCGGTTCATGGGCTGCGTCACTGCAACCGTTTCGCGGAATCAGTGCGTCATCGAACGTAGATCTTTCCAAACCTCAGCGGTTCGTGAAACGACTTTGCGTCTTCGCCCAGTGACGAAAAGGACGTGATTTCCACTTCATCTGTACCGGACCGTTTGCGGAACAGATTGAAGTACCACGGCAGGCTGGTTCCTTTTCCGGTCGCGAGTGCTTCGACTTTTGCTTCAAACGGCTGGTTGCCGACTATTTGATGCAACGGATCTTCGTCCGATGATGTGACCGGCAAGCGAATTTCCACGGACCAGAAATCAACGCCCACATGTGTCGCGACTTCCGCCTGCGACGACCATTCGTACGCGCGGCCCTGCTTCAAAGTGACGCCGCGGTCGAGATCGATAATCACTCCAGCCGGATTGACGACGATCTGGTAATACGAGTTCCTGTCGGTCTCGATGAGCAACTCCAGATGCTCGCCCTGCCAGATTGCGGGATCGTGATTCTTCCTGGAGCCAATGATCGGTGGTTCGTCGGAATCGAATTCGCAGCGAATTCCGAAATACAAACTGCCATTCCACCAGCGGCCCATGAACCGCGTTTCGTGCTTCGGTTTCGCTTTCGTGCGAACTTCGCGGAGCGGCCGGGGATAGTTGTAAGCCGTCCAGAATTTTTCATCTAACTTACCGTCCATTTTCAGCGAATCGCGGACGTCGCGCCATTTGTCTTTGCCCATGTCGATGAGTCGATATTCGGGAAGACCTTCCGGCCGTGGTGCGTTCATCTGCTTCGCGCGGCTGCGGAATGTCGTCAGGAATTCGTCAACTAACGCGATCCGCTTTCCATAAACCGAATCCGTCGGAGCGGCGGCTTTGGCTTTGTCGAACAGTTCGAGCGCGTGACTCGCCAGTTCACCGTCTGAACCAAGCCGCACGTATTCCTTCTCGCAAAACTCGATGAACGTTTTCATCTCGGCTGCGGCCGGGCCATAGAACAGGTTGTAGTACTCAGCGAGAAGACCATCGACGTCCTGTTCGACATCCCACCAGAGCCGTGAGATGACCCACGGATTCACGTGAGCTATGCCGGGGAAATGCAGCCCGCCTTTGCCGCTGGATATCCACACGTCCTCACGCCAGACCTTGCCGGCCGTGGCCTTCATTCCGCGGTCAACGACATGCGGCCAGTACTGAGGCCGGTACGCACCACGATTCGTAAACGGCGTGTAGTTCAAGGTGACGGAGAGCGGATGATCCGTCTTTGCCTGCCAGGACTTGCGAAGCTCGGCCGCATCCTGGTGGACCGCGTCGTCCAGTTCGCGAATCGGTCGCCCGTTGGTGATCTGAACCCGGACGTTATCCGGCAGTTTGTCGATCTTCAGCGGCGGCAAGCGATACATGCTGTACGCGCCGCAGAACACTTTCCGGTCGGGATGCGTTTTGGCCAGCTCGTTCGCCACACGAACGACGAAATCCCAGACGTAGTCGGACGAAACCCCGGATCGTCCGCGTTCAACGGTTGCCTTGTCACGGCACAAGTCACACTGACAGTGCGTGAATCCATCGTGAGGCATGACGGAGACCATGGGAACGTCGTAGTGATCGAACATCAGCCGCGCGAAAGCGACCATCTCGTCGAAGAAACCTTCCGAAGAGAGGCAGGCGTTGGCCGTCTCGCTGGCGGTGTCGCGTTTACCGTTGGCCATCATCGCGTAGTACTCGGGATGGGCCTTGCGCTGGTTGGGATGCTCGGTCACATAACGCTGACCGTGGTGCAGGACCGCGTATTGGTTGTTCGCCCCGATGCGCAGATACCAGAGCGCGTCTTCAAGTTCGTTCGATGAAATCAGAGGACGGCTGATGCTCCGGATCTCCCAATCGGGAGCGACGGTACGATTGATTTTCGGTAAAGCGATGCTGGTTTGATTCGGCAGGATTTCACCCAGCTCGCCGGGCATATACCAGCGCACGCCGAGTTCACGCAGAAGCGCGTAAACGGCGTTAAGCGAACCACGATGGTCGAAGTTCCAGATGTCGAGTTGCTTGTTGTAGTGGCGGTATATGCTCCGCCCGATCGGGTTCATCCACGGCTTCCCGGAGAGCTTCTCCCACTCAGCCTGTTTCTCCGCCGCCCACTGACTGTGACGCCGCGCCCACGGTTCGCGGGGTTCGAATTCCAGATCATTCCCGACCAGCGCAAGCCAGTTCTCTCCTGAAACGATTTTGAATGCGTCCCGCTTCAGTCCTTTGGCGGTGACTCCCGCCCGAAGCGCGTGTTCGCTTTCGCCGACATAAATGCTGACAGTCCCTTGATCCGTTGCAGCGGTGACAATTTCGAGTCGCGCGCCAGTGATCTTCTTCAGATAACGCTGCAATTCCTCAGCACCGAACTCGGCGGAGCGGGCCGGATTCTCAGCGATGATGATTTCAGCCCTCGGCCTGCCGTTTTCGACGATGTGTTGCTCGGCACGTCCAACATTGATGAATCCGGCGAAACCCATCGTGAAAAGGAAACACCTGAAGATAAATTTCGTGTGCATGGTTCGTTTATGGCTGTATATGTGGACGCCTCATTCCATGATTCGCTTAATCGCTGTTTCCGCGGCCCTGCGATGGGCCTGGTGCGCCGCCTTGCTCGACAGGACGGCGCGGTACGCTTTCAGTGCTTCGGGCTTGCGGCCGGCTGCTTCCAGTGTTTGACCGCGTGAGAGCAACATCGAACCAGCCCAGCTTCCGCTGAGCTTTTCGGCATCGACGAGACCAAGCACCCTGAGAGCTTCGTTGTACTGGCCGCGGCGAGTGAAAATACGGGCCGCTCCCTGCAGGCCAGTGAAGTATTCGGCGCTGCCGGTGTTGGTCTTCGAACTGGCGATCGCGCGGTAAGTTTCCAGCGCCAGGTCATCGTTCTTGAGGACGGTTTCGCGGTTGTGCCCCATCGTGCGGAGGATGCTCATTCGCACTCTTGAGTCGGATGTGAACTCCAACGCCAGAAGGAGATCGGCATCCGCCTTGTTGCCGACTCGCTCGCCGTAGTAGGCCCGACCGCGTGCGAACGCCGCCGCTCCGATCTGCGTGAACGGCCACGTAGAGATATCCTCGTGTCCAAACCGTTCGATGACCGCGTCCGACTTCCGCTCGCCGAGAAGATTTTCCATTTGAACGGTCTTCGCGATGGCTTCGAGCGGAATCTGGCTGGCCAGTTCAGTCGCTCGTTCGAAGTGTTTTCCGAGCCGGGCGCATGTCGCTGCCTGCGAGAGAGTGTGCGATTTCTGGTATTCCGTCGCCTTCTCTCGCTGTGACAAAGCAACAAACGCAGCCAGAGCCTCGTAGTATTTCCGACTGCTCATCAGCTTGCGGGCAGCCGAAGCTTCGATGAGGAAGTCGGTCACCGTCTCATCGACATCAAACGTGTGCGAGCCGCCGTCGTAGAAATGCGCGAACTTCATCGGCAC
>CAYFJO010000308.1:0-13006 GCA_964343305.1 uncultured Pirellulaceae bacterium
TCGATATTGGATCCGGATCACGACCGGGTGTGGTCTGTCGGTTGCTGGAAGAATGACTGTGGTGATGTTGGTGTTGCGGTTGCGTGATGTTAAACCGCCTGAAGAGTCCAGGCCGATTCGCCATTCGAGTGGCGTCGCGCGACTGAGCCGCCGCTTCATCAATAACACTGGACAACAAAAACAAGCCGATCGAGAGAGAGAGCGATAGATACGTTTTACGATTCATGTCTGGTTCCGGGAGGCGGGGTCCTCGGGAGAGGACTGGATTTGGCATGACAGCAGTTAAGGGGGTACCATTAGATATCGGCGGGTGGGATGCGGGAATTCAATTGGGCGCGGTGAATTAACGATCGTGCGGCGCGAAGATTCAGCCCAGGCAATTGGTCGCGATTGAGTGCAAAGAATACGTGGCGGTAGAATTTCTTTAGCCCGCAAACTCAACGCGAATTCACAATTAGATGGCCCAAGCCCACACGCCAAAACATCGCACCCCGTGGGCTATTGAATGCCGAGCAGTGCCTCAACAATGTGTTGCCACAATGTCCAAATCCCAATGACCAATCGGGGACGACCGCAACCGTGCTTGGGCATTGGACATTGGAGCTTGGTCATTCAAGTTGATGGCCACACACTGATGAGGCACTACCTAATGCCGGAAGCCGGTTGGATTGGTCCACTTGGATTCCGCGACATGGATGCCATGCGAAGATAATCGCGCCAGGCGACAATGTTGCCACCGAGGTTCTGGCCAGTCGACGAGCGCAACGACTCCATGGCTCGATACTGCATGGCTGGATCGCTGTCATTCAGTGCGATGGAGAGCGCCGCGGCTGCGTCTGGAGTGCGAAAAGTCCCGAGCGCCCGCGTCGCGGCCAATCGCACGTCGATCTCGGTGTCGCTGCCCAAGGCTTCTTGTAATACGGCCACACCTTGCGGATCTTGTCGCTGAGCCCAAGCCTGGCATGCCGCGATGCGGACGTCGGTGCTATCGTCCTTCAACGCCGCCCGCAATGTGTCGGACGCGATTTGCGTGCGAAACGGCACCAACGCTTTGACGACTTCGATGCGCAACAGAGTGATCGGGTCATCGTTGTACAGTTTTGCGAGATCTTGCGAGACACGCTGTTGCTCGGCGGGTTGCATCCTCGGCGCGGCGGCGGCAAGATTCTCCAATTGCTTCCGGCGACCGTAGAGTGATTGAACGTATCTCTCTTCCTCGGCCCACTGGCTTTGGACCCACGGCGTATAGGCACCGATTCCCGAAAAAACACCTTCCGCGCAGCCCACAAATAGCATCGGCGCAAGGACGGCGAGGGGGATCAACCAACGATGGATGGCAGGAAACGGCATATGGGGTTGTCGCACTGCTGAAGCGGCAAACAGACAAGGATGGGAAAGTAGCAAACCTTGCGGCGTGCTGCCAGACGAATCCATCCATTCCTCTCTCTATCTTCGTACGAAGGTTGCCACAAACTGGTGCGATAAATCCGAATGTTGATGCAATGATATTTTGTCCCGGAAGACTAGAGAAGATAGATCGACTTCGACCGCAGAGTGAGGGATAGTTCTGCTAGCTTTGCGAGCGGTTGAATCTAGCGACGCTATCCAGAATATCCTGCACGCTTTTCTTGCCCAAGTTGGGGACGTTGTCCCTGAGTTCTTCCGCCGTGTGAGAGAGCAAGTCTTCGAGCCAGATGATGCCAAGGTTATCTTCCAGCAAATTGATGATTCGCAAAGAGAGGCCATAGGTCTCTAATTCGGCGATGGCCGTCGATTCCGCATTGATGATGCGCATGAAGAATGGTTGCGCGTCCTGGTCGCTCCTTTTTGATGAGTTGTCTGGGAGTGAACCTGTCCAACTAGCTGTGGGAATTATAGAATTGAGCGTGCAAGAGACAACGCACAGAACCGGGTTATCCCGCGAGGAATTCTCTACCGGGTTCGCAGCACCAGTGATTCGTCGAGCCTGTTGATCATCGAGAGCGTCGGCCAAGTGCGGCAGCATTTAGGCTGCGATGACAGGCTAAAGCCTGGACTCCAACAAGGCTGCGGCATATTACCTCTGGATGTTGTCGATCCACCATTTCGAACCGATCACCGTCTGCAACCTGCGGCCCGGCGACCTGCTGGCCACTGGCACGATTAGCGGCCCAACGCCCGATTCGTTAGGCTGTCTATTGGAAGCCACACGCGGTGGGAAAGAGCCATTGCAATTTGCCAACGGTGATTCACGCCGATTCCTGGAGGACGGTGATTGCGTCACCATCACCGGTTGGTGTCAGGGCGATGGATATCGCGTTGGTTTCGGTGAAGCGACTGGAATCTTAATCCCCGCAGGCTGATTCGCAAAAAATGACTGACGCATTGTGGACTCCAACAGCCGAACAAATCGCAGCAGCAAACCTCACTCGATTGATCGCGGACGTTGGCTCGCAGCACACCAGTGTCACAGACTATCCGTCGCTGTATCGATGGTCAATTCAAAAGCCTGAGTTGTTTTGGGCGAAAGTCTGGGAGTTTTGTGGCGTCGTCCACAGCCAAGCCGCGGAGCGCGTGCTCGACGATCCGCGCATGATGCCCGGCGCAAAGTGGTTTCCAGGAGCGAGACTTAACTTCGCGGAGAACCTTTTGCGTTTTGGCGACGAACAGCCGGCGCTCGTCTGTTGGAATGAAAATGGACGGCAGCGTTCGTTGAGTTACGCCGAACTGTTCCAGCAGGTTCAAACCTTTGCCAGCGCGTTACGCCAGTGCGGCGTGGAGACCGGTGATCGAGTTGTCGGCTTCATGCCCAATACTGCGGAGACGGTCATTGCAATGTTGGCGGCGACCAGCATCGGAGCGATTTGGTCGTCCACGTCGCCCGACTTTGGATTGCAAGGCGTCATGGATCGATTCGGTCAAATCAAACCCAAGGTTTTGATCACCGCCGACGCCTATCAATACGGTGGCAAGATATTCGATTCGCTTGCTCGCGTTGCCGACGTCGTAAACCAGATTCCAACAATCGAATCGGTCGTCGTCGTTCCGTACATCAACTCGCGGCCGGATGTCAGCGGCATCCGCTCGGCGTCGATGTGGAACGAGTTCATCAAGCCGATCGGCGACGCGCGCTTGACGTTCGAACAACTGCCGTTCGATCATCCGTTGTACATCTTGTATTCCTCCGGCACGACGGGCGTTCCAAAGTGCATCGTTCACGGCGCGGGTGGCACATTGCTGCAGCATCTGAAAGAGTTGGTTCTGCACTGCGACTTAAAGCGAGACGATCGCATCTTTTACTTCACGACCTGCGGATGGATGATGTGGAACTGGCTTGTCAGCAGCCTCGCGGTTGGAGCGACCGTCGTGCTGTATGACGGCTCGCCCTTCTATCCCGATGCAAAAACACTTTGGGACCTTGCCGAACAAGAGAAGCTGACCGTGTTCGGCACGAGCGCCAAATACATCTCCGCGCTCGAAAAAGCTGGCGTTCAACCAATCGCGTCACACGATTTGTCAGAATTAGATTCGATACTCTCCACGGGCTCGCCGCTGGCCGCCGAGAGCTTCGATTTTGTCTATGACCAGGTGAAGCCGGACGTGCGTCTTTCATCGATCTCCGGCGGGACCGACATTGTTGCCTGCTTTGCTTTGGGAAACCCGATCGCTCCGGTTTATCGCGGCCAGTTACAGGCTCTTGGCCTGGGAATGAAGGTGAAGGTTTATGACGACGCCGGCGAACCCGTCAACAACGAGAAAGGCGAATTGGTGTGCGAAGCCCCGTTTCCATCCATGCCGGTCCACTTCTGGAACGATCCGGCCGGCGCGAAATATCGAACCGCCTACTTTGAACATTTCCCTGGCGTCTGGCGACACGGCGATTTTGCGGAGTTGACCGAACAGGGCGGCATGATCATCCACGGACGCAGCGATGCGGTGTTAAACCCCGGAGGCGTTCGCATCGGTACGGCCGAAATCTATCGCGAAGTCGAGCAGATTGACGAAGTGCTGGAGAGCATCGTTGTCGGGCAGCAATGGCAAGCGGACACGCGCGTCATCTTGTTCGTCAAGCTGAGAGACAACGTGACGCTTGACAACACGCTGGTCGAAACCATCAAGCAGCAAATCCGCAGCAACACGACGCCGCGCCACGTGCCGGCAAGAGTCATTCAGGTGGCCGACATTCCACGCACGATCAGCGGCAAAATCGTGGAACTGGCAGTGCGAGATGTAATCCACGGACGTCCCGTCAAGAACAAGGACGCCTTGGCCAACCCGGACGCACTGTCGCTGTTTCGAGACTTGCCGGAACTGCAATCACGCTAGATTGCAGGCATCAACGCTCTGGCCGTCCTTCGTGACTTTCTCCGTTTTGAAATCTGGGGGGAATCTTCCGATTAGGCAGAATTTATCGGTACGGTGCGCCGATAACGGACATACAACTATGTCGCAACCCAACGAAATTCGATTGTTCCAGGGAAACCCTGGGGAAACCGTGTCCAGGAATCATCGTCCTCCGGAACGGGTCGTTGTTGTGCTAGCAACGTATAACGGCGAACGTTTCATTGAAGAGCAGCTTGCAAGCATTCAGTCCCAGACACACAGCGATTGGCGTCTCATCGTCCGTGACGACGGCTCGGCCGACCGCACACGTACGTTGCTGGAACGAGCGGCCCGCTTCGACAATCGTTTGCAAATCATTGCCGATGACAACATCCGTTTGGGACCCGGCGGTAACTTTTCTCGGCTACTGGAAATCGCCCAATCGCAAGACGCGGATTATGTACTTTTTGCGGACCAGGATGATGTTTGGTTTTATGACAAAATCGAAAAACAGATGGACGTCATGCGCCGCATGGAAAGTGAGCACCTCGAAGGGACTCCACTACTGGTACACTCCGATGCCTCGATCACCAACGGACAACTCAAAGTCACGCACGACTCACTTGCAAATTACGCGAAACTAGCCCATCCAGAACAATGCCATTTGCAAACCGTCCTTTTCCAAGGACGTGTACTTGGCTGCTCCGTGCTCATGAATCGTGCGCTATTGGGTTTGATGGTGCCCGTACCTGCGGGGTTGTTGCACGATCATTGGGCAGCGTTGTGTGCTTCGGCCGCCGGCCAAGTCGAGTACATTGCCGAGCCGACGCTGTTCTATCGCCGACACGGAGATAACAACAGTCAGGCGGGGGCTCCGCGCGTCTCTTCTTGGCGTTTCGTATTCAAGCTGGTACGAAACGCCCCAGTAGAAACACAAAAATCACACTATCGGACGCGTGTGCTATGGCAAAGACTGTCGGATTCAACTCATACACCCTCTTGTGAAACGGAAAACGTGCTTCGCTCATATTGCGAGTTGTTTGAGTCTCCTATGTCTTCGCTACGCCGGATTTGGCGACTCCGCCGATTGGGAATGCCCAGGCTGAATCCTTGGCGGCGAGCCTTGTGGTACTTCCGGTTCCTCTTTGCAAAACACAGCGATCAGCATCACCAATATTCACAATCTGTGCTTGCCCAGAGCGAGTCGAGCGGCTCACCACACAAGTCGCTGCTCAACAAGACCGCTTGAATTAATTGGTTGAATTGAACGAGTGCAATGAACTAACGCAATGATCGAGACCTTGTTACAGCCACGACGATTATTCCTAGCGGCATACTTCTTGCTATGGCCGCCGTATTTGTGTCTGGTGAGTTATCAAAGCACAGTTCCCAATGTGTTCGGCATGTGGTCTTGGCATTGTTTCGCTGTGATCACGTTTTACACGGCTGTCATCGTCGCAATGGGATATGTCTTGTTGCAGTGGGGCAAGCCGAACTTAAACGACCTGGAAAACATCTGGCGGCGAGCTCGCGAGCATCGCGTTGTTTGCTACATCGCCTTGTTCCTCTCTTGGATGGTGTGGTGGGTCTTGCTCATCGGCACTCTAATTGTTATTCCGAACAAGATTGTCGTGGCGATAATCTTTGCTGATTTCGCATTGGTCCTGATCTTGTGCCAATTCGCAATTGCGATCGCGGGACTTGACAATCGACAACGTAGCACGCTTGGCGCACGAGTTTTACTCTCTGGCGCGAGCTTGATTCTGTGTGTCATTTTCGTCGAATTGATGGGGAACGTCGCCGGAATCGAACCGGTGGACAATTGGAGCGTCAACCGACCCAACCTGCGCGCGTCGGTCCACAATCTCGAATTCGATCACCAGGTCATTACGAACGCACAGGGGCTGCGGCACGAGCGCAACATTGAACAGGATCATGAAGGAACGTTCCGAGTCGTGGTGATCGGCGATTCGATGACATTTGGATGGGGTGTCGAACGCGAAGAAACATTCTGCCACGTTGCTGAAGAGATGCTCCAGAAAACGTATGGGTATCCAAATGTGGAAGTCATCAATGTGTCGCGGCCGGGTGCCGATCCGTTGAACTACTTGCGGTTCACTCAACGACTCGTTCGACCACTGAATCCCGATATGATCGTCCTTGGCCTTTTCGTGGGGAATGATTGTCAGATCACGTTGCCAATGAGCGAACGCCGAAACATTTCAGAAGTGATCGCGGACGAACCATACTCGAAGCTCCATTTGATCGATTATTCGGTGATTTACCGGCTGACGACTCGAAGGTTGTTGCCCACGATTGCGGCCGTTCAGCGGAATTCCAAACCAAATCCCGGTGCTCCCGGGCCTGTTTCCAAGTGTCCGAATCCGCTTGGCCATTTCATTGCTTATGGGAATTTAAGCGAAGACCAGCAACGTCGACTGGATGCACTCCAGGCCGCCGGATGGGTCGATCGTGGTTTAAAGAATGAGATCAATCCATGGATCGTCGTGGGTGCGATTCGAAACCCTGCCGCGTTTGTCGAAGGCAACGGTTTGGATAAATCAGCTTGGAAACAACAGGTAGCTGCTTGGCGCGATTGTGAAATCGTCCTCAAGGAGTTGCTCCGAAATATACGTGATTGTGCAGAACGCTCGCTGGTGTTGGTGATTCCGAATCCTTTTCAGTTGGAGAGTCGTTGCTTGGAAAAAGCAGCGGAGTTGGGATTCGAAACGCGGCCGGAAATGCTCGAAACGCGGAAACTCGACAATCTCATTCTCGATTTTTGTCATCGAGAAAACGTGCCGTATCTCGATGCTTACCAGCGATTCCGTGACGAAGTTGAGCACGGGCAGCCTCTCTACTTTGCCATCGATAGTCATTTGACCGTGGATGGACATCAAGTCTTGGGGACGCTGCTTGCCGACCATTTGGCTCGACATTTCGATCGGCCGGATTTTCTAAACGAAGGACGAATGGCAAATCGCCCGATTCGAAAATCACGCTGATTCGAATTCGCAATCAAGGAGTCAAGGGCTGTGAAGAATTTGAAGTCAATCGAACGGCGTCGACTTGCGGCGCGGCTATTGTTGGCGGGGATCAGTTTGCTGGTCTCAATCGTCATTGCGGAAGTTGCCCTGAATTTCTGTTTGGACCTGCCCGCGAGTCGTGTGGAAATTGGGGACGCCTACATTCCCAATCTGAACGCCCGGTTGCGGAATTGCGAGTACGACACAGAAATTGTCACCAATCGCGCAGGACTTCGGCATTCTCGCGACGTTCCTGTCGATCACGAGGGGACGTTTCGCATCGTCGTCGTGGGCGATTCCATGACATTTGGTGTCGGCGTCAATAATGACGAGACGTATTGCCATGTCGCAGAAACACTGCTGCGAGAAAAGTACCATTATCAGAACGTGGAGATCGTCAACATCTCGCGCCCCGCCGCGGGTCCATGTCTCTATTTAGAATTCGTTCGAACGTTTGCGAAACGGCTCAAACCAGACATGCTGATTGTTGGATTCTACGTTGGGAATGACATGCAGGTTGCGAATCCGTTCATTCCTCAAGAAGAAAAGATTCTGCAACAAATCCTCGATAAGGACTCTTCGTCGCAATCCGTGTTGGCCGCCGGTTACCAGCGCTTGGTTCTGCCGCGACTCATGGCGCGATTCATGAGGAAAGCACAACGAGAAGTCGCAACCGGTGGGTATCAGAAGATTCCTGGAGAAAATTGTCCCGTAACAGGGTTTCCCAACGCGCTGGGAACGTTTCTCATCTCCACGAAACTCACTCCGCAGCAACAAAAACGATATGACGATCTGAAAAGCAAGGGCTGGGTCGACAAGGCATTGCGTAATGAAATCTGCCCTTTCTTTGTAATCGGAGCCACCTGTAGCCCGCATGCTCGAATGGACCACATGTGGCTTCGTAAGGAAACACAGGCACAGCAGCTCGAAGAGTGGCAACTGTGTCGCCGAGTGCTGACTGAGACGGTGAAAGAGTCGCGCGATGTGGCAAACAAAACTCTGCTCCTAGTGATCCCTGATCCGTATCAACTGGATTCGAGATGTCTGGAAGTGATCCAGGACATGGGCATGGAAACACACCCTGACATGTTGAAGAACCGCGTGCGGAATGATCGCGTTTTGGAGTTTTCCCGGGAATCGAACGTTGACGTCCTTGACTTATACGATCCAATTCGGGAGCGAGTCCAGGAGGGTGACGATCTGTTTTTTCCGATTGATACGCACCTGACTCGTGACGGGCACGCACTCGCCGGCAACATACTTGCGAAGTACCTGTCACAGGTGCTGTCCCAAGAGCAATACCTCGCGAACTCTCGGTTGGCCAATCGACCAGTAAACATGTCTCGCTGAGGTTGCCGTAGATACGACTTGAATAGAGGTGGGAAATGTTGAAGAAGTTTATTCGCCGTTGTATCGATTTCGTAGTCGAACCGTTCGTCAATGGAGTCCTTGCAGGCAAGGTCAGCCGCAACCTGAACCGGATTATCACGGACTCCGCCGAGCAGCAAACCTTCAAGCGGCTCGATGAAATTGGCGCTGTCGACAAGGGAATGCAGATCCTGTTGTCGCTGAAATATAAAGAAATGCTCCGCAACGGCGACCCGCTACCATCATTCGATGAAGTGCAGTTTCGCGCGTTTTCACAAACCGGTGAGGACGGATTGTTGCTGTTCATCTTTTCGCTGATTGGCACAACGAACGAGAAATGCGTGGAGGTTGCGGCGGGAAACGGTTTCGAATGCAACACGGCGAATCTGATTATCAATCACGGTTGGCACGGGCTGCTGTTCGATGGTGACGAAAAGAATATCAAAATGGGGCAACAGTTCTATTCGAATTGTTCAGATACACGCATCTGGCCACCAACACTCGTCCATGACTGGATTACCAGTGAGACAATCAACGACCTGATTCGGAAAAACTATGTCGAAGGTGAAGTCGATCTGTTGTCCTTGGATCTGGATGGAAACGACTATTGGATCTGGAGGGCGATTGATTGCATCGATCCACGGGTCGTCATCGTGGAGTTTGATAATGAATGGGATTCGGACATGTGCGTCACACAACGGTACGACCCCAACTACGTATGGGACTCCCGCAGCGCCGCCGGCGCGTCCCTTGCCGCCTTTGTCAAACTAGGCCGCCAGAAAGGCTATCGACTTGTGGGCAGCCAGCGGCTGTGCTTCAACGCCGTCTTCTTGCGCAATGATGTGGGCCAGGATATTTTTCCAGAAGTCCCGATCGACGATTGTCTAGATCATCCTTTGCCGCAGTATCGAATTGCGATGCGCAACGCCGAACTCAAAACAAAGTCGCTCAATGGAAAGTGGGTCAAGGTCTAGTCATGATCGAACGTTTTTTTCAAACACGAAGCCTTTTGACGGTTGCTTATTTGCTACTGTGGGCGTTGGCATTGGCAGTCATGGCGCACCAAAGCCACCGACCAGTCTACTTTGGACTCTGGTCGGGCATGTGGCTTGCTGTGGTGTCGGCGATGGTTATCGTCTTGTTGACGAGCACTCTGGCAGTCGTTTGGACATGGCGGACGCCGCACTGGACAGACCAGATTGATGGCGCGTGTTCGCGTGTTCGCAGTATCCAATTCTTGTGTGCCGGAATCGTCGCTGCATCCTGGATGGCGTTCCTTGTTTTGGCCATCGCCGTGCGTTCGTCAGCTTCCAACGGCATCATGTCTAGGGTCGACTGGGTTTTGATTGGCTTGGGTCTGATGATGTTCTTATTGAGTGTCGTTTTGGTCATTGCCGGCCGTGCGGCAAAAGAGCGGCGTCAAATTGGTGGTCGCGTGATCCTTGCGTCGGCCAGCCTGGTTGTTTCGATCGTCATCGCCGAAGTTGCCTTGACTCTGTGTGGTGTCTTGCCCGCGAATCGACTTGATATTGGACACATCAATGCGCCGAATCAAAACGTTCGATTTTGCAATTGCGAATTTGACATCAACGTCACCACCAATGAACAAGGCCTGCGTCATGACAACGTTATTGAATCCGACCACGATGGAACATTTCGTGTCGTTGTCGTCGGAGATTCGATTACGTTTGGACTTGGTGTCGAGAACAACCAGGACTATCCGCATATCGCGGAGAAGATCCTTCGCGAGAAATATCGTTATGAGAATGTCGAAATCGTCAACGTGTCGCGTCCAGGCGCGGGGGTGTGTCTGTATCTTGAGTTTATCCGCACCATCGTCAAGCAGCTCAAGCCGGACATGCTGGTCGTTGGTTTCTACATCAATAATGATTTTCGCGTGATGAATCCATTTTTTCCTCAAGCGCGCAGAATCTTGGACGAAGTTGCCGGCAAGGGGCGTGGTGGGGCATTGACAAAATTCTATGGCCGATTGGTTCTACCACGACTGATGTCGCGATTTGCACACCAGGTTTCTGTGCTTTCGGAATCCGTGAGCGGTAAAGATATTCCAGGTCTGCCCGATTCGATAATCGGAACACCTAACCAACTCGGCAAGATCATCGCTTCGCGCGGATTCAACGCCAAACAGCAACAGCGATACGAGGCGCTGAAAGCCAGCGGCTGGGTCGATCGAGGGCTGCGTAACGAAGTGACTCCGTTTTTGGTTGGCGGCGCGATTTTGCGACCGAATTCCGTCGTGGACAACATGTGGCTTCGCGAAGATTCGCGCACGCATTGCGAAAAGGAGTGGCGACTGTGCCGCGCCGTGCTAACCGAAATTGTAAAAGAGTCGCGTGAATGCGCCGACCAAACGCTGTTTCTTACCATACCCGATCCTTACCAGATCGAGCCTCGTTGTGTCGAGATTCTTGAGCAACTGGGATACGCAACTCATCCTGAAATGCTGAAAGATCGCCGCCGTAACGATCGAATCTTCGAGTTTTGCCAAGAACACGATGTCGAGGCAGTCGACTTGTACGATCGGTTTCGCGACGAGATTCAAAAGGGAAAGAATCTATATTTTCCGATCGATTCTCATTTGGCCGGCGAAGGGCATCAATTGTTAGGTGAAATTCTCGCGGCTGAATTGGTAAAGCAGTTTGAGCAACCGCAGGGTTTGGAGAATTATCGCGTGGCCAATCGACCTGTTACGGCGCGCACGGAGTGACGATGTCCAGGCGACCTGTAATTCTTCTGACAACATTTCAAACCGGCGTTACCGAGGGGCGGGGGCTGGGGGTTGCCGGCTACTCGTATGACATTCTCGCGCAGCAATTCCTGCCGTTATTTAAACAATGGGGACAGGTCATCCCAGTCGCCGACCCAAAACAGAATTTGGAAGCTGCCGCCGAAACCGCTCGCGGCCAAAATCTAAATCCGATCCATGTTGCATTGTTTCCTCTGGAAAGAGTGACGTTTTCCGAGTCGATGCCCAACGTGGTCATTCCCGCTTGGGAGTATCCGGATATCCCACAAGAGGCATTCTTCGGCAATCAGCAATGCAATTGGGTGGCATCATCGCGGCGATGCGCGGTGATCGCCGTCGCTGGACGGTTTACAGAGCAGGCGTTTCGCGGGGCGGGGGTTAAATCGAACGTGCGGATCGTTCCCGCGCCAGTATCGAATGATTATTTCAATCTTTCTCGTCGGATGCCAGATTCGGGCACGCACATCGATTGTTCCACATTTGAGTTTCCTCAACAGCAAGACGGCGACGCCAGTTTGAGCGGGCGAAATCAAAAGAGGACTGTTGCTCGACGTACTTTCAAGTTGATGGATTTCGGGATCAGGAGCGTCTACCGGACGTGCGTTCGGCCGCTGATGCCTCGTCGTATCGAGCGTGTTGCCACGGCAGCGATTCATGCTTCTCACTTGGCGTGGAAAAGATCGGCGCTTCCGCCTCGAGGTCAGAAGTCAAACGGCGGACTTGATTTGGACGGCGTCGTCTACACCAGTGTGTTTAACCCTGGTGATCCACGAAAAAACTGGGAAGACTTGCTATCCGGTTTCTTGCACGCGCTGGGAGACTGTGAAGATGCGACGTTGGTGATCAAATTGGCGACCAGCGAAGGTTTGCACATCGAGTCAATCTTGAGTGGATATCGGGCAATGCGGATCGCGCATCGTTGCCGGTTGGTATTCATCGACGAGTATCTCTCCGACCAGCAAATGCGAAGTCTGGCCGAAGCGAGCACTTACTACATCACGACCACGCACGCCGAAGGATACTGTTTGCCGCTGATGAACTATCTCGCCGCGGGACGTCCGGCCATTTCGGCATCGCACAGCGCCATTGCTGACTACTTTAACGACGACATGGGATTTGTCATCGAGTCGAACCCAGCGCCAACATCGTTTCTCTTCGACACCACTGGGCGAAGGAACACAACCTGGCATCGTCTGGATTGGCCGTCGTTGGTCGAGCAAATTCAAAAAAGCTATAACGTTGCCAAGTTTGACCGGAGCACTTACGAAGCCAAGTCAAACGGTGCGCGAGAAAATATGCGCCAGCGATGCGATGGGGAAAACGTTTGGCCGCATCTGCGCGACGCACTCGAAACAGCGTTGAGGTCGAGTGACCTGGCACACAGTGCGGACTTTCCGACGAGCTGCGTGGCTTAGTCGAAAGAGCGCCGAGGCGATTCAGGAGAGAGCAGCTATGACAAAGAGGCAACCGGGCATCCTGGTTTCCAGCAGTATACCATGCGCAGATAGTTGTTTCCGCTGTTGGACGGGAGGATGTGTTTAGT